>JAVTVZ010000119.1:25526-27187 GCA_032229625.1 Dermatophilaceae bacterium
GTGCCGGTCGTCGCGCCCGCGGAGGAGGCGCTCGACGCGCTCGCCGGCGCGGTGGAGGTCCCGCCGGACGTGCTACTGCCGCAGGCGGACAGCGGCAGGGCGAGGGCGGCGAGCAGCAAGAGGGGACGGCGCATGGGGCCCACCGTAGTCGCGGGCCCACGCCGAGGCGGGCAGCCCGCGCCCGAGTCGGCCGGCGGACGTGCCCGCAACGCCTGAGACGCCGCGCCCACCTGGCAAGACGAATGTGCCGGGCGGCGCAGCGCGTCGGTTACGGTGGCAAGCACTATCCATCACGACCGGCGGAGGGACAGGCCCGTTGATGCCGGGGCAGCCGCCCACGGGGAGACCCGCGGGGTTTGGTGCCAAGTCCTGCGGTAGGTGGTGACACCGGCCGGAAGATGGAGCGTCGCGCGCGATCGGCCGCGACGTCGAGTCCTTCGGTGCGCAGCGACCTCGGCGTCGGCTGTCGACGCGACACGAAGGGGCGCGACATGAGCGAGATCTCCCGACTCACCGCAGCGATCCGCGCGGGCATCGAGACCGACACCCAGCACGGCTCGGTGGTGCCGCCGCTCTACCTGTCGACGAACTACGCGTTCGCGGGCTTCGACCAGAAGCGCACCTTCGACTACTCCCGCAGCGGCAACCCGACCCGGGCGCTGCTCGGCGACGCCCTCGCCACGCTCGAGGGCGGTGCCGGCGCGATCGTCACCGGCACCGGCACGAGCGCGATGACCTGCGTCGTCACGGTCCTGCTCGATCCCGGTGACCTGCTGCTCTTCCCCCACGACTGCTATGGCGGCAGCTGGCGGCTCTTCGAGTCGCTCGCGCAGAAGAAGCACTTCGAGACGGCGACGACCGACTTCACCGACACCGCCGCCGCGCAGGCCGCGATCCGCGAGCTGCGCCCGAAGCTCGTGTGGCTGGAGACGCCGTCGAACCCGCTGCTGCGCGTCACCGACCTGGCCGCGATCAGCGCCGCCGCGCACGAGGTCGGGGCGCGCGTCGTCGTCGACAACACGTTCCTCACCCCGCTGCGGCAGCGGCCCCTGGAGCTGGGCGCCGACGTCGTCATCCACTCGACGACGAAGTACATCAACGGCCACAGCGACGTCGTGGCCGGCGCGATCATCTCCGCGACGCCGCAGCTCGCGGAGGAGATGGACTTCTGGTCCAACGTGCTCGGCGTCACCGGCGGCGCGTTCGACGCCTACCAGACGCTGCGCGGGCTGCGCTCCATCCACACCCGGTTGCGGGCGCACGAGGAGAACGCCGCCGCCGTCGCCGAGCTCTTCGTCTCCCACCCGGCCGTCGCGCGGACCTACTTCCCGGGCCTGCCCGACCACCCCGGGCACGACGTGGCGGCGCGGCAGCAGAGTGGCTTCGGGGGCATGGTCAGCGTCGACCTCGTGGGCGGCGAAGCGGCCGTGCGGGCCTTCCTGACCGGGCTGCGCTGCTTCAGCCTCGCCGAATCCCTCGGCGGCACAGAGTCGCTCGTGGACCACCCGACGACGATGACGCACCTGGCGATGACCGACGAGGCGCGCGCGGAGGCCGGCATCGGCGACGGGCTGCTGCGCTTCTCCGTCGGGATCGAGGCGATCGAGGACCTCATCGCCGACCTGCGCGACGGGCTCGACCGGGCCGCCGCCACGCACCGG
>JAVTVZ010000119.1:27287-31573 GCA_032229625.1 Dermatophilaceae bacterium
TCGGCGAGGACGGCGGCGAGCACGTCGAGGCGGTCGGTGACGATGCCGTCGACGCCGAGGTCGAGCAGGCGATGCATCTCGTCGGGGTCGTTGATCGTCCACACGTGCACCTGCGCGCCGATCGCGTGGGCGGCGCGCACGAACGCCGGTGTCACGACCTCGATCTCGCGGCCGAGCAGCCGGTGCCGCACCGGCACCTGATAGGCGCGACCGGGGGAGTGCACGACCCGGGTCAGGGCCGCCGGCAGCAGCCGCAGCGCCGCGACGCCGACCGGCCCGGCGCTCGTGGCGACCCGGTCCCGGCGCGCCAACACGCGGAAGAGCCACAGCCGCGGCGACGTGAACGACCCGACGCACACCCGCCCGGCCGCGCCGCGCTCGCGCAGCACCGCGAGCGTCGCCGCGGCCGTGCCGGGCGCCTTGAGGTCGATGTTGAGGCGGACCGACGGCAGCGCGCGCAGCACCTCCTCCAGCGTCGGGATCGGCTCGCGGCCACCGATCCGCGCCCGCGAGACCTGCGCCCACGGCAGCTGCGCGACGCGCCCGCGCCCGTCCGTCACCCGGTCGAGCTCCTCGTCGTGGAAGGCGACGACGACCCCGTCGGCGGTGAGGTGCACGTCGGTCTCGACATAGCGGTATCCGGCGGCGACCGCCCCCTCGAAGGCGACGAGCGTGTTCTCCCAGGCCATCCCGGCCTCGTCACGGGCCCCGCCCCGATGGGCGATGGCCACCGGCGGGCGGCCGACGTCAGCGGGGTCGGCGCCGGCGCCGGGGCCGGGGGTCGTGGGGTGCATGCACCCATCGTCGCGCGCTCGGGGCGCCCGGAGCCTGATCCTCGTGGGAAGCTGCGGACGTGGAGACGACGACGAACCTCATCGGGGGCGAGTCGGTCGGGGCGGCCGACACCTACCCCAACCTCGACCCGGCCACCGGCGAGCCCCTCGGGCTCGTGGCCCGGTCGGGCGCCGACGAGGTCGACCGGGCCGTCGCCGCCGCCCGCGCCGCCCAACCGGCCTGGGCCGCGACCCCACCGGAGCAGCGCTCACGCCTCCTGCACCGCATCGCCGACCTCGTCGACCGCGACCTGGAGTCGCTGGCCCGCACCGAGAGCGAGGACACCGGCAAGCCGCTGTCCCAGGCCCGCACCGACGCCCAGGTCTGCGCCCGCTACTTCCGCTTCTACGGCTCGGCGGTCGACTCCTACTACGGGGTGACGATCCCGCTCGGGGACGAGCTGCACGCCTACACCCGCAAAGAACCGTATGGGGTCGTCGGCTCGATCGTCGCGTGGAACTACCCGCTGCAGCTCATGTCGCGGGCCGTCGCCGGGGCGGTCGGCACGGGCAACGCGATCGTGCTCAAGCCCGCCGACGAGACGCCCCGCACCGCGGTCGCCCTCGCGCGGCTCGCGCTCGAGGCCGGCGCCCCGCCGGGCCTCGTCAACGTCGTCACCGGCCTCGGCGCCGAGGCCGGCGCCGCGCTGAGCGCCCATCCGCACGTCGGGCACCTGTCGTTCGTCGGCAGCACGCACGTCGGCTCGCTCGTCGCGCACGCCGCGGCGGACCGGGTCGTGCCGACCGTGCTGGAGCTGGGCGGCAAGTCGGCGCAGGTCGTCTTCGCCGACGCCCACCTGGAGCAGGCGGCGGGATTCGTCGTCCGGGGCATCCTGGCCAACGCCGGCCAGACCTGCTCGGCGGGCTCGCGCCTGCTCGTCCACGCCGACGTGCGGGAGCAGATCGTCGACCTCGTCGCCGCGCGCCTCGCGGCCGTCTCGATCGGCCGCGGCCTGGACGACCCCGACCTGGGGCCGCTCGTCTCGACCCGGCAGCAGGAGCGGGTCTTGGGGTTCCTCGCCGACCCCGGCGGCGGCCAGGTGCGCGTCGGCGGCGGCGTGCCGCAGGACGAGCGGCTCGCCGGCGGGGCCTACGTGGCGCCGACGCTCGTCGACGGCGTGGACCCGGCGTCGCGGATCGCGCAGGAGGAGGTCTTCGGGCCCGTGCTCGTCACGATGGGCTTCACCGACGAGGACGAGGCGGTCGCGCTGGCCAACGGCACCGCCTACGGGTTGCTCGCGTCGGTGTGGACCCGCGACCTGAGCCGCGCGCACCGGATGGCCGCGCGCCTGCAGGCCGGGCAGGTCTACGTCAACACCTACGGTGCCGGCGGGGGCGTCGAGCTGCCCTTCGGCGGCATGAAGAAGTCCGGCTACGGCCGGGAGAAGGGCGTCGAAGCTCTCGACGCGTTCACCCAGACCAAGACCGTCGTCGTCCGACTCTGACCACGACGTCACCGACATCCCCATGAGATGAGGAGCGCCATGTCCCACCAACTCGTCGCCGTGATCGGTCGCGGGGTCCTCGATGCCGACGAACCGCTCGCCTACGCCGACGACCTCGGCCTGACCCGCGGCGACGGCTGCTTCGACGCGACACTCGTCTTCGCCGCGGGGGACGGCCCGCGTCGGGTGCTGCACCTGGACCGGCACCTCGACCGGCTCGACGCCTCCGCCGCGGGCCTGCACCTGGACGGTCCGGCGCAGGGTCAGTGGCGCTCGCTCCTGCAGGAGGCGCTCGCGCACCCCTCGGTGCCGGAGTCGGAGTCGATGCTCAAGCTGGTGCTGGAGCGGGGCCGCGAGGAGCACGGCGGCGGCTACCTCGCTTACCTGACGATCACCGCGTTGCCGGCGTCGTCGTTCGCGGCCCGGTCGGGCATCGAGGTCGTGACGCTGGCCCGCGGGCAGGCGACCGACGCGTTCGTCGACGCGCCGTGGCTGCTCGGCGGCATCAAGACGATCTCGTATGCCGTCAACATGGCCGCCAAGCGGGAGGCCGCCAGCCGCGGCGCCGACGACGTGCTCTTCGTGGCGTCCGACGGCTATGCGCTGGAGGCGCCGACCGCGGCGCTCATCACGCGCTTCGGCGACGAGCTCGTCACGACCCCGACCGGCCCGACTGGGGTGCTGGCGTCCATCACGATCGCGACGACCTTCGAGGCCGCCGCCGCCGACGGCGTGCGCACGTCACACCGCCTGGTCCGGCCCGAGGAGATCCTCGGCGCCGACGGCGCGTGGCTCGTCTCGTCGGTGCGCGGCGTCACCCCGATCCGGCACCTCGACGGCACCGAACTCGCCTACGACGCGCAGTGGCACGCCCGCCTCACCCGCCTCGCCGGCTTCGAGGGCGCGACGACCTGACGCTCAGCGCGAGGGCGTGGCCTCGGGCGTCGCGGTCGGCTTGGCGGTCGCGGCGCCCTCGGCGATCTGCTCGGGGGTGTAGACGAGCTTCTTCATCCACTGCTGGTATTCGGCGCGCGCCTTGGGGTTGATCGACAGCGCACACTTGCAGTAGTCGGCCTTCTCGTCGAAATACGACTCGAACGCCATGATGTCGGCGTTCTGCTCCATCCAGCCGTAGGCGTAGTCGATGAACTTCGGATTGTCGCCGCCGGAATTCTCGTTGCCGGCGATGACGCCCCACTCGGGCAGGGCGAACTTCTTGCCGTGATCGCGGGCGAATTTGCCCCAGAAGTCCCAGCCCTGCTCCTTGGTGCGGTGCTCCTCCCAGCCCTTCTCATCGTACGGCGGGTGCCAGTCGTAGGCGTCCATCGCGACGATGTCGACGAATTCGTCACCCGGGTAGGCCATCCGCGCGTCGGGCAGGGTGTCACCCTTGCCCTCGTTGACGTTCCACACGATCCGCAGCCGGGGACCGGCCTGCCGCAGCGCGCCGGACGCGTGCCGGAACGCCTCCTTGAACTTCTCCACGTTGTCCGGATTGGCGGACCAATTCCAGTTGTGGATGTTCATCTCCCACCCGGGCCGCACGTAGGCGGTCGGGTACTTCTTCGCGATCATCGCGCCGAGCTTGCGCCATTGCGCGTCGTAGTCGCCGCGCGCCGCCGCGTCCATGTTGCCGTCGTCGGGGAAGAGCGGCACCGCGACATTGAGGGTGCCCTTGAAGTCCTTCGGGATGGTGTCGTCCGAGAGCCACCAGTCGCCGAGGATCTGATCCCAGCTGTCGCGCGTCGGGGCCACGCCGAGCACGTCGAGGGCGCGGCCGCGCATTTTTGCGAACTCGGCGTTCTGCGTGTCGTCGTGACCGTTGGAGCCGCTGTCCCAGATCATCCCGCTCGGCCGCGCGACATACGGGATCGGCGGGCGGGTCGGCGTCGGCGAGGCCGTCGGCGTCGTGGGCTGCGGCTCGGGGCTCGTCGTCGTGCATGCCGCAGCACCCACGAGCAGCCCTAGGCTCAGCGTGGCGGCAGTCAGTGCCCTGATCGTCGGTCGC
>JAVTVZ010000119.1:31673-54062 GCA_032229625.1 Dermatophilaceae bacterium
CACGAGCAGCCCTAGGCTCAGCGTGGCGGCAGTCAGTGCCCTGATCGTCGGTCGCGTCGTGCGGGCCATGCGTGTGATTTCCCCCTGTGTTGCCGGCATTGTCATCTCGTGCGCGCAGCCGCACGAGACGGCGGCACAGAGCGCGCGGTGGGACCGCCCCATCGACGTGGACGCGACTGCTTCGACCACCCGGAGCAGAGCGACCTGACGGTCGCGGCCCGGGCAGGAGTGAGCACCACATCACAGTCCCGGTCGCCATCCTATCGACGCGCGCCGATGCTGTGGTCGCCTCGACCGGACCCGCCCGCGGCGCAGCGCAGCCCGACGGCACCACGAGGGCATCGACCCCGGGCAGCGCGACACCCCGCTCGTGCACAGGCCGTCATCCGCTGCTCCCGCCGTCCACAGGGCGCGGCGCGAGGTCGGCGGGGGCCTGCGCGGGATTCCTAGCGTCGGGGCGTCGTCCCCCTGCCGAGGAGAAGTCCCATGCGTCTCGTCCCGTCCCGGTGGCAGCGCCCGCCGCGTGCCCTGCCCGCCGCGCGCGCCCCGCGCGCCGTCCCCGCCGCCGCCCCGTCGGCCGTCGTCGCCGCCGTTGTCGCCGTCGTCGCCGTCCTCGTGCTGGCGTCGGGCGCCGCGATCGCGCCACCGGCACGAGCCGTCGAGAGCACCGGCTCCGGTGCGGCGGGTCAGGCGGCGCCGTCCGGGTTGGCCTGGCATTCGGGGGTGTTCAGCCACGACGCGCAGCAGACGGTGGAGTTCGAGCGGGCTCGAGGGCGGGAGGTCGACGTGCTCGCGGTCTTCCCGACGCGCGACTCCTGGGAGACGATCCTGCAGGACTGGTGGATGAGCCCGACCGCGGTGCCGCAGGGCTTCCGCGGCACGCTCGCCGTGGGGGTGCCGCTCTTCCCTGGCGGCGGGTCGCTGGAGCAGACCGCGTCCGGCGCCGACGACGCCCGCTGGGAGGAGCTGGGGCGGCTCATCGCGAGCCGCTACCCCGACGCGTGGGTGCGCCCCGGGTGGGAGATGAACATCCCGAACTGGCCGTGGGCGGCGACGCCGGACAACGTCGAGACCTACCGCGCGGCGTTCCGCACCGCCGTCACCGCGCTGCGCCGCGGCGGGCCCGGCCTGCGGATCGTGTTCAACCCCAACGAAGGTCGCGGCGGGTCGCTGCCCGACGCCACGCAGGCCTACCCGGGCGACGACGTCGTGGACGTCGTCGGGATCGACGCCTACGACTGGTATCCGGCCTACCAGGGGGACGGCTGGCCCGAGCACCGCACGAAGGACCAGGGGTGGGACTTCTGGGCCGACTTCGCCCGCTCCCGCGGCAAGAAGTTCGCGGTCCCCGAGTGGGGCGTCATGACCGGCAGCGACGCCTCGGGCGGCGACAACCCCGACTACATCGCGAGCGTGATGGCGTGGATGGGCGAGCACGCCGACCTCATGGCCTTCGACGCGTATTTCGAAGAGACGCAGTCGTATTGCCAGTGCGCGCTGAGCCAGAACCCGCGCGCCGCCGCCGCCTACACCGCCACCCTCGCCGACCTCGCCACGCTGCCCGCGCCGGTCGCGGCGCCGTGGCAGCCGGGCGCGGTGCCGGCGCCACCAGGCGCGATGCCATCGCAACCAGGCGCCGTGCCGTCGCCGTCGGGCGCGGTGCCGCCGCCGTCGGACGCGGTGCCGCCGCAGTGGGGCGCGGCCGCGGCGGGGGAGGGCGACGCGGACGTCAGCGGGCGTTGACCTCGTCGCGCCAGCGGACCCAGTCGTGCAGCGGCGTCAGGTCGTAGTCCGGGCCGCCGACGCCCATCGTGAAGAGGGTCGCGCCGAGCGCGAGCAGCGGCTCGCCCTCCTCCTGCGGCGTGGCGGGCGCACGCCCCTCGCGGCCGCGCCCGCCGACACCCACGGACATCTCGATCTGCGCCCGGTCCCGCCCGACGGCCGCGCAGTGGTCGGCGAGCACCGAGGCCTTGTGCGCCAATTCCTCGCACTGGGAGAACGTGTGCCAGATGTCGGCATGCTGCGCCACGAGCCGCAGCGTCTTGCGCTCGCCGCCACCGCCGATGAGCACCGGGATGTCGCGGGTCGGGGGCGGGTTGAGCGCGGCCAGGCGCGACTCGATCCGCGGCAGCGCGTCGCGCAGCTGATCCAGGCGCCCGCCGGCGGTGCCGAAGTCATAGCCGTATTCGTCGTAGTCGCGTTCGAACCAGCCCGACCCGATACCGAGGATGAGGCGACCGTCGCTGATGTGGTCGACGGTCCGGGCCATGTCGGCGAGCAGCTCGGGGTTGCGGTAGGAGTTGCACGTCACGAGGGCGCCGAACTCCACGCGGCTCGTCTGCTCGGCCCACGCGGCGAGCATCGTCCAGCACTCGAAGTGCGTGCCGTCGGGGTCGCCGTAGAGCGGGAAGAAGTGGTCCCAGTTGAAGACGACGTCGGCGTCGGCGTCCTCCACGCGGGCGAGCGCGTCGCGGATCTGCCGGTAGTCGGCGTGTTGCGGGTGCAGCTGCACACCGATCCGCACGGGCCGGTCGGGTCGAGTCAGATCGCTCATGCGCGCAAGCTAGCAGCGGCGCGGCCCGCGGCCCGGCAGGTGCCGCTGCGGTGCACCATGGATCGCGCGCCCCGGCGCGAGCCGCGCTGCGGGGCCGGTCCCGGCCGATGTCCGCACGTCGAGGAGCGCCGTGCGGCAAGCTCAGTCGCGTCGCGGGCGGGTCGATCGGGCAGGCGTCGGTGAGCGCCGGCGGGCGGACGCCCCTACAGGGAGGTGGGTCGGGATGTGTCGACTGCTGGCCTATGTCGCGCCGACCCGCACGCGGATCGCCGACGTCATCTCGAGCGCGCAGTGCGAGACGTTCCAGCGCATGGGCCGGTTGCACGACGACGGCTGGGGCTCGATGTGGGTGCAGGACCGGCGCTCCGGCCCCGGCGGGTCGCGGCTCGTGCGGCTGCGCGACCGGGGCTCGGCCTTCGGCGACGTGCGCCTCGCGCACGCCATGCGGGAGCCGAGGTCGCGGGCCCGGGCCTATCACCTGCGGCTCGCCACCGGCGCGCTGCCGGTGCGCACGGCCAACACGCACCCCTTCCTCGTCGACGGCATCGGCCTGGCGCACAACGGCTCGATCCTGCCGACCGACGCGCTCGCGGCGATCGTCGAGCCGCGCTTCGCCGCCGACGTGCGCGGCGACACCGACAGCGAGCTCTATCTCGCGCTGATCCGCCAGCACCTCGCCGAGCTGCGGGCCGACGTCGCCGAGGCGCCCACGTCGGACCTGCTGCCGGTCGCGGTGGCGCGCACGGTCGAGCAGCTGCGCGTCGCCTACCCCACCGCGAGCCTCAACGCGATCGTCATGGACGCCTCCCAGCTCCTCGTCGTCCACGCCTCGACGACGGCCGACGTCCCCTACCAGCATTTCGTCGCCAGCGGACTCGCGCCGCCGGAGCTGCCGGCCGATCACGACGAGTCCTACTACCGGATCGGGATGCTGCGCGGCGCGGACGGCTCCGTCGCGTTCTCCTCCTCGGGGCTGGACCGGTCGGGCTGGCTCATGCTGCCGCCGGATTCGCTGACGGTCGTGGGGATCCCGGGCGCGGACCTGCCCGACGGCGTCGGCCTGGACGTGCGGATCGAGGCGCTGGGCAGCCGCGTCGTCTCGTAGGCGTCGCCGTGGGGAGCCGGCCCGGGGGAAGGTCGTGTGGTCGTGCCGCCGCGCGTCAGTCGCCGCGGCGCGCGCGGTAGGCCGCGGCGGCGAGCCGGTTGCCGCAGGTCGTGCTGCAGAAGCGGCGGGAGCGGTTGCGTGACAGGTCGACGAGCACCCCGGAGCACTCGGGGGCCGCGCACCGCTTGAGGCGGTCGGTCTCCTGGGTGCGCACGACGTCGGCCAGGCCCATCGCGACCTCGACGGCGAATCGGGTCGCGAAGGCCTGCTGGTCGTCCGTCGCGTGCAGGTGCCAGCCCCAGTGGTCGTGCCGCACGAGCTGCGGCAGCGCGCGCCCCTGACGCAGGAGGTCGTTGACGGCCGCGACGAGCGCCTCCTCGTCGATGCCGAAGAGTCCGCGCAGTCGGTCGCGCAGTCGCCGCACGGCCGCGAGCTCGGCCTCGTCCCCGTCGATCCGGCCGGTGAACTCCCACTCGCGCACGAAGTCCGCGAGGTCCGCCAGGGTCGCGAGCCCGTCGTCGTCGGTCGGGGGCGCCGGGCGCCCGCTCGGGCCGTCGGCACCGTCGGCACCGTCGCCCATCGGGGTGCGGGGGGCGGTGTTGACGAGCACCTCCATGGCCCGCAGGGTCGTCTCCGTGTCATGGGTGAAAGGCATGTTGACTCCTGACTCCCCGGTCTCGTACCGTCATGAGCGTAACGTCAGTTTGCCCGTGATGGCCAACCGGCCTCGTGGCGCACCAGGGGGCGCACGAGGCGGTCCCGGGCGTGGGTCCGGTGCGGGTGCCGGTCGTAGTGAGGAGGTCGTGCGGTGAGCATGAGCAGCCGGGTGGGCGCAGCGGTCCGGATGACGCGTCGCGGTGTGGCCGGGTCCGCGGGACCGGCCGAGCGGCTCTCGGTGGGTCTGCCGGTGGACGTCTCGGTCGACGCTCCGGTGGATGCGCCGGCGGATGTGCGAGTGCATGTGCCGGGCGGCGGCCCCCTCGGCCAGGACGTCTCGCCCGACCCCGTGCCCGCGCGCATCCCCAGCCCCCCCAGCCCCCTGCGGCGGCGCGGCGGGCCGCGCGACCCCGGCGCGCGCTGGTCGACGACGGCTCGCGGCCTGGTCCTCGCGGTGATCTCCTGTCTCGCCTTCGGGATGTCGGGCACGCTCGCCAAGGGCCTGATGGAGACCGGCTGGTCGCCGCTGGCGACCGTCGGAGTGCGCGTCAGCGGCGCGGCGCTCCTCCTCGGGCTGCCCGCGCTGTGGGTCATGCGGCGGCGGCTGTCCGTGCTGCGCGCGCACGCCGGGCTCATCGTCGGCTACGGCATGCTCGCGGTCGCCGCGACGCAGCTCTGCTACTTCCTGGCCGTGCAGACCCTGCCGGTCGCGGTGGCGCTGCTCGTCGAATACCTCGGCCCCGTCATGGTCGTCGGGTGGCTGTGGCTGCGGCACGGGCAGCGCCCCGGCCTGCTCACGGGGCTCGGCGCGCTGCTCGCGATGACCGGTCTCGCGCTCGTGCTCGGGGTGACCGGGCGGGTGTCGTTCGACCTCGTCGGGGTCGCCTGGGCGCTGGGGGCGGCGACGGGCCTGGCGGGCTACTTCCTGCTGTCCGCCCGGCCCACCCCAGATCTGCCGCCGCTCGTGCTCGTCGGCTGCGGCATGCTGCTGGCCGCCGTCGTGCTCGGCCTCATCGGCGCCACCGGGCTGCTGCCCGTCACCGGCTCGAACGCGCAGGTCGAGCTCGGCCCCTGGCTCGTCAGCCCCGTCGTGCCGCTCGCGCTGCTCATCCTCGTCAGCGCGGTGCTCGCCTACACCACCGGCCTGCTCGCGGCGCGCGCGCTCGGCTCGCGGGTCGCCTCGTTCGTCTCGCTGCTCGAGGTGCTCGCGGCCGTCGGCTTCGCGTGGATGCTGCTCGGCGAGGTGCCCGGCGCCCTGCAGGCCGCCGGCGGGGTGCTCGTCGTGCTCGGCGCGATCGCCGTCAAGGCCGGCGAGCCGCAGTGATCCGCTCAGTGAGAGCCGCAGTGATCCGCGCAGTGATCCGCGCAGTGGTCCGCTCAGTGGTCCGCGCAGTGATCCGCTCCTGAGGCCGGGCCGGCCGTCGACGACCGGTCAGCGGGTGCCGCCCGGGCTCGGGGCCTGCCCTTGCACGCGGTCGAGATTCGCGGCCGCCACGCCCGCGACCTGCCGCAACAGCGACTGATTCGCGCTCGTCGAGGGGCCCGTCGTCGACGCCGAGACGAGCGCCTGGTCGCGCCGCGCGAGCACGTAGTCGAAGGAGTAGGTCAGCCCCGACGTCCGGTATTGCACGGTGTAGCCGACCGTGCCCGCGCCGGGATCGTCGTGCGGCTTGACGGTCATCGTCACGGTCCGCACCCCCGCCTTCGTGCGCAGCGGCTCGGCGCAGGCCTGCCGCATCGCCCGGATCGCCGACCAGCGGTCGGGCACCGTCTCGAACGTCTCGATCGTCAGCGTCAGATCCTGATCGGCCGCGGCCCCGGCCGCCGGCTTGCGATAGATCGAGCGGGCGAACCGCGACGGCGTCGGCGCCCGCCCCGCCTCGTCGAGGGCGAGCAGCGCCTCGTGGCATCGGGGCTCGTGCACAGCGGCCGCCGTCAGCGCGTCGTCCCACACGTCGTCGGCCGGTGGCTGGGTCGTCGTGCCGACCGACGCCCACCCCGGGCCGATCTCGGCCGCCGCCGGCAGCGCCGTCGCCAACTGCTGCTCCGAGAGCCCGCCCGGCGACGCGGCGCACGACGAGACGCTGCAGGCCAGCAGCAGGGTTGCCACGAGCAGCGGCAGGCGGCGGGGCATCGCGGGCTTTCGGTCCGGGGGCGGGGGCCTGGCCAGGGTAGTGCAGTCCGCCGCGAGCTCCTGTGGGTCAGTGGGCAACCCGCTCCTGCGCCGGCGTGCGCGCCGGCGGCCGGTCCGAGGCGCACGCCGCGGACCGGCCAAGAGGCGCAGGCGCGGGGTCGCCGTCTCCGTCGCCGACCGCGGTGGAGTGGCGTCGCTGCACCGATGGGCGAACCGACACGCTGGTGATCGCCGGCGTGTCGGTACGCCGACACAGGTTCGCCGTCGGCGGTGGAGTCGGTGCCTGGGTGCGGCGGCGTCGCCGCGTCAGGCGACGACGACGATCTGTACGGGCCGCAGGCTCGGCATGGCGACGAGCAGTCGGCGCACCGACTCGGCCGCCTCGCTGCCGGCGAGCAGCAGGACCGGGCGCGCGCCGGGGCGGGTGCGGGCGACGAGGGCGAGCTTGAAGAGGTCCTGGATGACCAAGGTCGTCTGCGACTGGTCGAGCGGGCCTTCGTAGGCGTGTGCCTCGACATAGAGGGTGCCGGAGGCGTCGACGCCGTCGACGTGCACGCTCGACCCGCCGGACACGCCGACCCGCGCGGGGGCCAGCAGCCCGAAGGGCTGGGTGTGGGCGTAGCGGGTGAGCAGCGCGATCTCGCGTCGCCGGGCGGCGGCGAGGCCGGCGACCGGCGTCGTGGCAGGCAGGTCGGTGGCAGACAAGCCAGTGGTCGGCAGGTCGCCGGCGGGCCGTGTGGCGCCGGGCCGTGTGTCGGCGGGCAGCGTGGCGGCACGCGCGGCGATCTCCTGCGGGCCACCCAGCGGCGCCGGGCCGACCGGCGCGGCAGCCGTGGTGCTCGGTGCGTCGGGGTGGGGCCGGGTGGGCAGCGCGGGCATGGCGGATGGCTCCTCGGGACGGGATGGACGGGACCGCGGCGCGGTGGTCGGACGCGCGGTGCGCGGTCCGTGCGCGATCGGTGCGGATGTCGGCTCGGCGAGGGGCCGTCGTCGTGCCGTCTCGTTGTCGTCCCATCGACCGCCGCCGCCGGATCTGCAGCACAACGGCGGGCGACCTCCGCCGCGTGCGGCGTGCAGTGTGTGCTCAGCCGGTCGGCGGCGCCTCGAGTGTGGCGGACGGCACGTCGGGGTACCGCCGGTCGGGATACCGCCGATCGGGATAGGGCCGGTCGGGACACCGCCGATCGGGATAGGGCCGGTCGGGATGCGGCCGGTCGAGGCCTCGGCCGGTCAGGGGCGCGGCAGGTGCCGCCGCGCGGCGAGGGTGGCGATCCGGCCGTGCTCGCCGGCGCCGGTGCGCAGGATGGACAGCTCGACCGAGCGGCGCCCGGCGCGCAGCCGGTGGTGCTCGCCGTCGTCGGCGGCGTCGGCGACCGCGAGGTCCTCGCGCAGGGCTTCCAGGCAGGCCCCGACGGCCGGCTTGAGCGCCGGACGGATCCGCAGCGCGCACTCGACGGAGGCGAGCTGGTGCACGAGGGCGGACGGCGTGGTGCGGGCCAGTGCCGTGCCGGCGTAGGCGTCGTCACCGCAGAAGCCGTCGAGCGGCTCGAAGATGATGCCGCCGGCCAGCGCGGACGTGCCGCTGTCGCACGCGCCGCCGTCGAGCAGCAGCGCGGCGCAGGCCCGGGCGCTCGCCGGGCCCAGGCCCAGCACGGCGGCGATCATGTCGGTCACGGCCTCCAGGGCGCCGGGCACCGGCGCGTCGAGGGCGCGGGCGGGCAGCCCGATGCGGCTGCCGGCGGTCAGGAAGCGGCGGGCCTGGCGGTGCGTGCGCCACAGCCGATGCAGCGCGGCGACGGGCACGTGCGGTGCGAGGTAGGCGCCCGCGTCGACGAGCAGGGCGACCGGCTCGGTGGACCAGTCCGAGGCCTCACCCGGGCCGGTGGCCGCGAGCGGGCCGACGATGCTCATCGGACCCAGCGGCGGCGGGGCCGTGACCGATCGAGGCGGGGCACTGGAGACGAGCACCTCGAGCAGAGCCAGCGCGCTCTCGTGGCCGCTGAGGGTGCAGGACTGCTCGTGCAGCGAGGTGCGCAGGCGCTCGACCAGGCGCACCCCGGTCAGCTCCGCCGGGTCGTCACCCTGCCCGTCACCGTGCTCGTCACTGTGCTCGTCACCGCGGGCGCGGCGGGTGGCGTCCGGGTGCAGGTCCGGCAGGTCGGCAGGTGTCTCGACGGGCAGTTCGACGGGCAGTTCGACGGGCAGTTCGACGGGCAGGGCCGCCTCGGGGCGGGTCGCGCCGCGGCCGGTCGGTCGCCCGGGTGCGGCGGGCCGTCCCGGAGTCGTGGGCTCGGGTCCGCCGCAGGCGTGGGGGTCGCCGGCGATGTCGGCGGCGATGTCGTCGGCCGGCTGCCCGAGGGCCGCGCGGCGCAGGCCGTCGAGGGCGGCGAGCTTGGTCGCGGTGGCGGCGGGGGCGGACAGATAGGCATCGCGCACCAAGACGTAGAGGCGCGCGTCGGTGACCGCGGCGGCCACCTGCGGGCTCGCCGACAGCGGGTTGGTCACGATCATCGGGCTCCCTCGCTCCTGCACCGGGACCGGGTCGTCGCCCCCACGAGCTCCGGCCGATTGCGCCGCGCGCGTCGCGTGCTGCCCCGGCGTCGCGGCTGAGCGTCGCGGCCGCCGACGTCTCGCGCCCTGCCGCCACCGTGCTGTCCGGCGTGACGTCCGACCTGCGTGGGTCCGATGTCCTCGCCTGCTGGTGGCCGGCGGGGGCGCAGCCTGCGGTGCCGCTCCGCTCTCCTGGTCATCTTCGGCGTAAACCTCTTGTCGCTCAACGACTTCTAGGTCAAGCCTTCTTCAAGATTCGACAAGTGGCGACCGCGCGGTGCACTCCGTCGAGGTGCGGCGTGGCCGGGCGAAGCATGCGCGGCGCGGCGCGTCAGGTGCGGGTGCGAGGCGTCGCGGGACCGGGCGCGCACGAGCGAAGAGCGCTCTGCCGGAGGGCACCTGCGCCGCCGGCCCCCGCGCGACCGCCTACCTGTCCCTGTACCGAAGGTCCGGTCGGCGGTCAGCGCCGCCCGGCGAGGCGCTCGGTGATGACCGCGGCGGGTGCCGGCGCGGCGGCCCGCCACCCGGCCCCGGCCCACAGCGAGACCCCGCCGAGGTCGCCCAGGGCCGCCGCGCGGGCGCGCAGCGGCTTGGTCAGCTGGTCGACGGCGGGGAAGACCGCGGGAGCGTAGGCGTCGTAGACGTCGACGAAGCGATTGCGCAGCCCCCGAGCCGGCCGCCCGGAGAAGGCGCGCGTCACGGTCGCCGACAGCGAGCCGTCCGCCAGGCCCCGCGCGTGCACCTCGCTCGTGCCCGCCTCGTCCGCCAGCAGGTAGGCCGTGCCGGCCTGCACGGCGACGGCCCCCAGGTCGAGGGCGCGCTGGGTGTCGCCGGCGGTCGTCACGCCCCCGGCCGCGACGAGCGCGGCGGGCCGCCCGGAGAGCTGGCGCAGCAGGGCGATGTGGTCGAGCTTGTTGGGGGTGGCGGACACGTCGTGCGTGCCGCGGTGACCGCCCGCCTCGACGCCCTGGACGACGAGGGCGTCGGCCCCGGCCTCCAGCGCCGCGTCGGCCTCGCGGTCGCAGGTCACGGTGACGGCGACGCAGGAGCCGACGGCGTGCAGCCGCCGCACCACGTCGGGCCCGGGCACCCCGAAGGTGAACGACACGACGGCCACCGGGTCGGCGACCAGCGCGTCGATCTTCTCGCGCCAGGCGTCGGTGTCGTCCCAGGTCACCTCGGGCAGTTCGACGCCGAGCCGGGCCGCCTCGGTGGCCAGCAGATCGACATACGCGGCGACGGCGGTGTGCTGGGCGCGCAGCAGGCCGGGGTCCAGCTCGACATACGGCACGAAGACGTTGACCCCGAAGGGGCCGTCGGTGAGTTCCCTGGTCGCCTGCACCGCGGCGGCGACGTCGTGCGCGGACTTGTATCCCGCGGCGAGGAAGCCGAGCCCGCCCGCCTGCGTGACAGCCGCCGCGAGCTGCGGTGTCGAGGGGCCGCCGGCCATCGGCGCCGCGACGACGGGCAGCGGGGTGACAGGCCAGGGGACGTGCCCCGGCGGCTGCTCGGTCGCCTGTGCAGGGGCTTGGTCAGGGCCCTGCTCAGGGCCCTGCACGCGGGCGGGCGATCGGGTCTGCGTGCGGGCATGGTGGGGACCGGCGGTGGGGGACGCCATGCGGGCCACCCTCGCACCGTGGCGCGGCCGGTGCCAAACCCGTGGGCCCGGATTCCCCCGCCGATCCCCGGTATCCGCGCGGCGACCGGGGTGTGGTTGCCCGGACGGGTCGCCAGGTCGCCCCGGTGGTGTCGCGCCTCGTCCCGACGGGCGACTCATGGTCGGCCCGTGGTCGAGTCAGGGGGTCTCCGCATGGTGCGGGCGCGGGCGCTCCGACAGGCTGGAGGAGTCGACGCGGCGGGATCGTCCGCCGCCTCACGCGGTCCACGGGCCGCCGTCGGACACAGACCACGGTCGCCGAGGCGACCGACTCTCACAGGAAGGCACACCTCATGAAGGGCATCCACTCCGCGCTGGCACGCCAGGGCCTGACCCGCTCCAGCAATGACCGCATCATCGCCGGTGTCTGCTCGGGGCTGGCGACCAAGCTGGGGATCGACGCCTGGGCCATGCGTGCCATCGTCATCGCCACGATGCTGCTGCTCCCCGGCAGCCAGATCATCCTCTACCCGCTCGCCTGGATCCTCATGCCGGAGGACACCTACGTCGCCGTCGACAGCGCCGCCCCCCAGGACCAGATCCGCCACTGACGACCGGCGCCACCGATCGGCGTCACTGATCGGCGTTACTGACGACCGGCACCGGGCTCGCCGGGCCCGCACTGCTTCGGCAGACTGAGCCCGTGCCGCTCGCCCCCGACTCGCTGACTCCGCCGCCGCGACGCCCCGACCTCGACGAGGTCGGGGCGTCGCGCTGTCTGCGCCCGCCGCGGGCTGCGCGCAGCGTCCGGGCAGGTGTCGAGGTGATGGGGTTGATCGGGGCGGTCGACGCCGTCGCGGACGTCCGGGCGAGCGCGGCGGAGAGCCGATGACGGGCCGCCGCGAGCAGGTCGTCGGCTGGACGCTGGCCGCGGGGCTCGTCGCGCTGTGCTCGGCCGGCTTCGCCGTGGCCGGGCTGCCGTCGCCGCTGCTCTTCGGGGCGGTCACCGGCGCGATGGCGTATGCCGTGCTCGGCACCGGCCGTCGCCTCCCCCGCGGGCTGCTGGGCCGCACGGGGGGCGGCCCGGATGCGGCGGACGGCCCGGATGCGGCGGACAGCTCGCGCGTGGCGGGCGCGGCGGAGGCTGCCGGGTCGGGGGTCCTGCCGGCGCTCGTGCTGCCGAATCTCGCGCCGATCGTCGGGCAGGCCGTCATCGGCGTCTCGATCGGGGCGCTCGTCGACCCCGGCACGGTCGGTGAGCTGGCGGGCCGCTCCGGCGTCGCGTTGCTCGTCGCGGGGATCGTCACGCTCGCGGCGAGCGTCGCCGCAGGGTGGTCCTTCGCGTGGCGCGGCGCGCTGGCCCCGGCGACCGGGGTCTTCTCGATGATCGCCGGGGGCGCTTCGGGCATCACGGCCATCGCCCGGGAGCTCGGCGCCGACGACCGGGTCGTCTCGGTCGTGCAATACGTGCGGGTCCTGATGATCCTGCTCGGCATGCCGCTCATCGCGACGCTCGTCTTCCACCCGGTGAGCACGGGTGCGGCGCTGGAGGTCGGCGGCGACACGGCGTGGCCCGTGTCGCTCGCCGATGTGGTGGGGGCCGGGGTGGTCGGTGTCGGCCTCGGACGGTGGGCGCGGCTGCCGGCGGGGGCGCTGCTCGGGCCGCTCGCGGTGTCGATGGGTGTCGGGCTGTGGTCGGCGTCGCGGGGCGTGACGCTCGGGGTGCCCGATCTCGTGCTGGCCGCCGGGTACCTGCTGATCGGCGCGCACGTCGGGCTGCGCTTCACCCGGGCGGCGCTGGCGTCGATCGCGCGGCTCCTGCCGCTGGCGCTGGCGCTCATCGCCGCGGTCGTCGTCGTGTGCGCGGCCTTCGGCGCGGTGCTCGCCGCGTGGACCGGGCAGTCGCCGCTCGACGGGTATCTCGCGACGACCCCCGGCGGCCTGTACGCCGTGCTCGCCATCGCCGTGGATTCCGGCTCCGACGTCGCCTTCGTGCTCGCCGCGCAAGTCATCCGGCTGCTGCTCGTGCTCGCCGCCGCGCCGCTGCTGGCGCGGATGCTGCGCGGCGGCCGGCCCCGCGGTGGCCGCGCCGACCCCGACGTCGACTCCTGACGACGCAGACGTCCCTGCCGACGTCGCCTCCTTGCGACGCAGACTCTTGTCGATGTCGCCTGCGCAGAGCGTCGCCTGCGCCGGGGAGTCGCTGCCGCCGCCCGCGCTCAGCTGCGGCGCAGCACGGCGACGAGGAAGTCGGACTCATGCGTGAAGGGCCGCAGATCCCAGGTGCCCAGCCGCAGGTCGACGACCAGCCCGGCGGCGTCGACGTCGTCGGCGAAGTCGTCGAAGGCATACCCTCGCCCGGCCCCGAAGCCGACGACCGCGCGGCCGTCGACGCGCAGGTGCCGCTCGAAGCCGCGCAACACGTCACGTCGGGTGCTCGCGGCGAGGAACGTCATGACGTTGCCCGCGCAGACGATCGCGTCGAAGCCGTCGGTGACGCCGCGGGCGGGCAGGTCGAGCTCGGCGAGGTTGCCGACGAGCCAGGTCGCGCCGGGGTGGTCCTGCTCGGCGGCGGCGATGAGCGCGGGGTCGACGTCGACCCCGACGACCGTGTGGCCGGCGCGGTGCAGATAGCCGCCGATGCGGCCTGGCCCGCTGCCCGCGTCGAGCACCCGCGAGCCCCGCGGCAGCATCGCGTCGACGAGGCGGGCCTCGCCGACGATGTCCGCGCCGCCGGACTCCATGTCGCGGAAGCGCTGGATATACCAGCGGGAGTGGTCCGGATTCTCCGCGATGATGCGCTCCCACTCGCCCTGCTCGACGGCCATGTGCGTCTCACGCTCCTTCGTTCGATCGTCTCGTGCCTGTCGTGTCTGATGCGCAGTCGCTGGTCTGATGCGCAGTCGCGGGTCTGATCCGCAGCCGCGGGTCACCAGGCCCCGCGGGGCGGGCGGTCGGGCTCAGGTCGGCCGCGCCCCGGCGTGGGCGAGGGCGTCGAGCACGCCGCTCTCGCGCGGCCCGAGGATCGGGTCGCGGCGCGAGGTGACGTCCCAGACGGCCTTGACGTTGGCGCCGTATTCGCGGATCTGCCCGTCGCGCCAGACCGACGCATACTGCCGGGCGGTCTCGTCGCCGACCCCGAGGGCGTCCAGCCCCAGCTCGCGGCAGATCGCCAGGGCCCGCGGCAGGTGGTAGCTCTGCGAGACGACGAGCAGCCGATCGACCCCGAAGATGCGCTGCGCCCGCGCGCACGAGTCGTAGGTGTCGAGCCCCGCGAAGTCCGCCACGATCCGCTCCGCCGGCACGCCGCGGGCGATGAGGTAGTCGCGCATCGCGGTCGGCTCGTCGTAGTCGTGACTCGGGTTGGCCCCCGAGACGAGGATGACCTGCGTCAGCCCGCGCCGGTAGAGGTCGAGGGCCAGGTCGAGCCGGGCCGCCAGGAATCGTGACGGTCGGCCGGGAGCATCGACGCCCGCGCCGAGCACCATCGTGACCGGGGTCGCGGGCACCGCGGCGACATCGGCGGAGGAATACAGCCGTCCGTCCGTCGCGTGCCGCACCCACAGCGCCGGTCCGGCGATGCCGAGCGCCCCGGCGAGGGCCACGGCCGCCAGGCCACCGACCACTCTGCGCCGCCGCGCCCTCGGCACCCCACGCGTGTCTGCGTCCGGGGGCATCGCTGCTACGCCTGCCCGAGTCGGGCGCCGTCCTCGACGGTGCCGCCCGGCTCCTGGAGCGTCACGTCGCCGCGGACGGTGACGTCGGAGCCGAAGCGCCAGTCGCCCTCGACCCGCAGCCGCCCCGCCTCGCGCAGCGACGGCGGCCCCTGGGGGAAACGCTCCTCGAAGTCGCCGATCCTCTTGTAGGTCGCGCCGAGGTCGACGACCGGGGCGGGGTCGACGAGCAGCGACAGCGAGCCGTCGGCGCCGACCTCGTAGGCGTCCGAGCGCAGCAGCAGCAGCTCGTTCGTCGTCTTGACCGGCAGGAAGCGGCGGCGCGGCACGCAGATGGCCTGCGCGCCGGGGAAGACCTCGATCGCGGCGCCCATCGCCGACTCGATCTGGATGACGGCCGGGGAGTCGGCGTCGCCGGGGTCGGCGGTCTTGGCGTTGCGGATGAGGGGCAGCTGCAGCACCCCGCCGCGCTCGGTCAACACCTCGAGCAGCACCTGTAGGTCGAACCACAGGTTGTTGCAGTGGAAGAACGGGTGCCGGTGCTCGTCGGTGAAATAGTCCATCTCCTCCGGCGCGCACTGGGCGGTGTCGCGCAGGATGAGCCGACCGTCGCTCGTGCGCGTGGCCAGGTGACCGCCCTTGCGGTCCATGGGGGTCCGCACGCAGACCTCCGCGGCATACGGGGCGCCGGACTGGGCGAACCAGCCGGCCAGCGTCGCGTCGGGGCCCGCGCCGAGATTGTCGGAGTTGCTCACGCAGGCATACCGGAAGCCCGCCTCGACGAGCTGGGCGAGGATGCCGGTCGACAGCAGCGAGGGGTAGAGGTCGCCGTGACCGGGCGGGCACCACTCGAGGTGCGGGTCGTCGGGCCAGTCGATCGGGGTGAGGTCGTCGGCCGCCAGCTTCGGCTCCTGGCTCTGCAGGAAGTCCAGCGGCAGCCCGTCGATGGGCAGGTCGTCGTAGGCGGCGAGCGCGGCGAGCGTGTCGTCGCGGGTGTTGAACGAATTCATGAAGAGCAGCGGCAGTCGCGCGCCGTACTCCGCGCGGGTCGCGCGCACCTGGTCGACGAGCAGGTCGAGGAAGGACTTGCCGTCGCGCACCGGCAGCAGCGACTTCGCCTTCGACATCCCCATCGAGGTGCCCAGGCCGCCGTTGAGCTTGATGATGACGCTCGCCCGGATCGCCTCGCGGGCCTGCTCGTCGCTGACGTCGACGTCCTCCAGCCGCGGGGGATCCAGGAGCGGGTCGATGGTGTCCTCGCGGATCAGGCCCGTCGCGCCCTGCTCGAGCTGGCGGTAATAGTGCTCGAAGACGCCGATCGCGGCCTCGTTGACCCCGGCGCCCGTCATCTTGTCGCGGGCCTGGTGCAGACCTTCATCGCTCATGTCCCGATCGTAGGTGAGGGGTCCGACAAGGTTCGCGGTTCGACGAGGCTCCCGCGGATGACCGGCAGGATCGTGCCGGTTGTCGGGCGACCGCGGGCACTTGCGGGCGATTGCTGCGAGAATCGGCACGATCGTGCCGATGGGGCGTCGTCGGCGTGCCATCCTGCATGTCAGGGGTCGAGACCGGCATGATCGTGCCGATAGCTCGTGTCATGACCGACGCTCGAATCATGACCGACGCTCGAGTCAGGCCGATGAGGGCGATCACGGGGGAGGGCCACGATGAGCGGTGCCGACGGGCTGGGAGCGCAGGTGCGGCGTCGCCGCGTCGCGCTGGGGCTCCTGCAGGTGGACCTCGCGGACCTCGCCGGGGTCTCTGAGCGCTTCGTCCGCGAGGTCGAGCACGACAAGGCGACGCTGCGCCTGGACAAGCTGGCCGCCGTGCTCGACGCGCTCGGGCTGGAGCTGACGACGCGTCTGCGAGATGGCGCGTGACGGGCCGAGGCGACTCGACCGGCGGCGACCGGACCGGCGGCGACTCGACCGAAGGCGACGCGAGGCCGGTCGATCCGCGGCGCGTCGAGGTCGCCGACGTCCTCGTCGACGGGCGCCCGGCCGCGACCCTGACGCGGGTGCCCGGGGCGGTCGACTTCGCCTACCGGCCGGAGTATCTGGCGGCCGGCGGCCCGCCGGTCGCGACGACGCTGCCGCTGACCGAGGAGCCGGTGACGACGCGGGCGGGGGCGCTGCCGCCGTATTTCTCCGGGTTGCTGCCCGAGGGGCGCCGCCTGACCGCGCTGCGCGCCGCCGTCAAGACCTCCGCCGACGACGATCTCTCGCTGCTGCTCGCCGTCGGTGACGACCCCGTCGGCAACGTGCAGGTCCGTCCCGGTGGGCCGGTGCAAGGGCCGCCGCGTGACCCGACGCCGGTGGTCGGGCTCGACGACGACGCGCCCAGCGTGGCCGGTGGTGACGAGCTCGACTGGGGGGCCATCGATTTCGTCGACCTCCTCGGCCGCGCGGCGATCGACCCGGCGGCCCTCGCGGGCGTGCAGGACAAGGTGTCGGGGCGGATGCTGACGGTGCCGCTGACCCGCGGCGGGCGGCTGGACCTGCTCAAGCTGCAGCCGCCCGAATACCCCGGCGTCGTCGACAACGAGGCGTTCTTCCTGCGGCTCGCGGGGCGGCTGCGGCACCCGGTCGTCGCCGCGCGCGTCGTGCACGATCGGCACGGGCGGCCCGGGCTGCTCGTGCGGCGCTTCGACCGGCGGGTCGCGGCGTCGGGGCGCCTCGAGCGCGTCGCGGTGGAGGACGCCGCGCAGCTGCTCGGGCGCTATCCGGCGGACAAGTATGCGGTGAGCACCGAGCAGGTCCTCGACCGCGTCGGGCAGGTCTGCGCCGCCACGCTCGTCGCGCGCCGAGCCGTGCTCGCCCAGGTCGCCTTCGCGTGGCTGACCGGCAACGGCGACCTGCACGCCAAGAACGTGTCCGTGCTGCGCGAGGGCGGGGAGTGGCGGGTCGCGCCGATCTACGACATCCCCTCGACACTGCCCTACGGCGACCGGCGGATGGCGCTGAGCGTCGCGGGCCGCGACGACTCCCTGTCGCGGCGCCGCTACCTCGAGCTCGCCGCCGGCGCAGGGGTGCCCGAGCGCGCGGCGGTCCGCGCGCTGGAGGAGGTGCTCGCCGCGACCGCGGACCTGCCGGGCGACCTCGCGGGCGCCTGGGACCTGCCGCCGCACACCCTGCGCGACCTGCGCCGCGTGCTCGGCGCCCGCCGGCGCGCCCTCGAATCGTGATGAGGCGGGTGCGCAGGAGTGCCGCAACCTTGTCGGTCCTGCGGGGTAGGTTCGGACGCCATAGCGCCGCCGACGGTGGCGCAGCTCTGGTCGGGAGGTCGTCATGGCAGGTCAGGACAGGTCCGCGCGGGGGATCAACGCTGCGCTGAGCAGGCGCACCGTGCTCGGGTGGGGCGGCGGGATCGGCCTCGCGGCGGCCCTCGCGGCGTGCGGCTCGAATACCGGTCGCGAGGACGCGAGCACCGCCCCGGGCGCCACGGGCGGGACCGGCGGCTCCAAGCCGACGCTCAACCAGTGGTACCACCAGTACGGCGAGGCGGGCACGCAGCAGGCCGTGCAGCGCTACGCGGCGGAGTATCCGGACGCGATCGTCAAGGTGACGTGGAAGCCGGGCGACTACGACCAGTCGATGGTCGCGACGCTCCTGACCGACGGCGCGCCCGACGTCTTCGAATACGGCAACGGCCCGACGATCGACATGATCCGCGGGGGGCAGGTCGCCGACCTGACCGACCTGCTCGGCGACGCCAAGGCCGACTTCAACCCCTCGGTGCTCGCGCGCATGACCTATCAGGACAAGGTCTACGCGATCCCGCAGGTCATCGACTCCCAGCTCCTGGTCTACCGCAAGAGCATGCTCGAGAAGGCCGGGGTGCAGCCGCCGACGACCGTCGCCGACCTCATGGCGGCGGCGAAGAAGCTGACGACCGCCGACGTCAAGGGCCTCTTCGTCGGCAACGACGGCGGTGTCTCGATCCTCGGCGGGCCCATGCTGTGGGCCTCCGGGCTGGACTACCTGACGCCGGAGGGCACGTTCGGCTTCGACGACCCCAAGGCCGTGACGGCCTTCTCGACGCTGCGCGAGATGTTCACCTCGGGGTCGCTGCTGCTCGGGGCGCCCAAGGACTGGTTCGACGCGTCCGCGCTGACCCAGGGCCTGACGGCGATGCAGTTCACGGGCCTGTGGACGCTGCCCGATCTGGAGAAGGCGATCCCCGGCGACTACGGGGTGCTGCCGTGGCCGGCGATGCCCGGCGGCAAGCAGGCGGTGCCCGTGGGGGCCTACGGCTCCAGCGTCTTCGCCAAGGGCGCTCACGTCGACGCCGCCAAGGCCTTCGTCAAGTGGCTCTGGGTCGACAAGACCGACCTGCAGCTCGACTGGGCGCAGTCCTACGGCTTCCACATCCCGGCCCGCACGAGCCTGGTCGCGCAGGCCGACAAGCTGACGTCCGGGCCGGCGGCCGAGGCGGCGGGGTTCGCGACGACCTACGGGCACGCCCAGACCCCCCTCCTGTGGACCCCGAAGTGCTCCAGCGCCTTCGGCGACATGATGACCCGCGTCATCAAGGAGGGCGCCGACCCCACGGCCGAGATCGCCAAGGTCAAGACCGTCGTCGAGGCCGAGCTCGCGCGGCTCCGGTCCTGACCGGCCGCTGGGCGACAGGCAGGTGGCGATGACCTCGACCCTGCGCTCCGACGCCGCCGGCGCACGCACGCTGCGCCGGCGGCTGCTGGGCCGCTACGACGCGAACCTGTGGTTCTGGGTCTTCGTCGGCCCGTTCTTCGTCGGGTTGGTGCTCTTCATCTACGTGCCGATCGGGTGGAGCGCCTACCTGTCGTTCTTCGAGGCCTACAACACGGTGACGCCGACCCGCTGGGTCGGGCTCGGCAACTACGCCGACATGCTCGGTGACCCGAACTTCCGCGAGAGCCTGTGGACGTTCGCCGTCTTCGCGGCCTTCATCGTGCCGACGACCTTCGCGCTGTCGCTGGGCACCGCCGTGCTCGTCGCGCGCACCACGGTCGCGCAGGCGTTCTTCCGGTCCGTCTTCTTCCTGCCGACCGCCTGCTCGTATGTCGTCGCCGCCCTCATCTGGAAGATGTCGATCTTCTCCGGCGTGCGCTTCGGGCTGGCCAACTACGTGCTCGGCTGGTTCGGCGTCTCCGCGGTGCCGTGGCTGTCGGTGACCGACCCGCCGTGGTACTGGCTGGTCATCGTCTCCGCGCGGCTCTGGCTGCAGATCGGCTTCTACATGATCCTCTTCCTCGCCGGGCTGCAACGGATCTCGCCGACCCTCTACGAGGCCGCCGCCATCGACGGCGCCCGCGGCGCTCAGGTGCTGCGCTACATCACCGTGCCGCTGCTGCGGCCGACGAGTGTCGCGGTGCTGCTGCTCCTGCTCATCAACGCCTTCCAGGCGTTCGACGAGTTCTACAACATCCTCGCCAGCTTCGGCACCTACCCGCCGTATGCGCGCCCGCCGCTGGTCTACCTGTATTACACGGCCCTGGGGCAGGGGCAGGACTTCGGGCACGGCAGCGCCGGCGCCCTCATCCTCACCGCGATGATCGCGCTCGTCGCCGTGCTCTTCAGCCGCGTCCTGCGCAGCGAGGACTGACATGGCGATCGTCGACAAAGGCCCCCGCGCCCGCCTCGCCGCGGCCGCCCGCTACGCCGTGCTCATCGCCGCGACCGTGCTCTTCCTCGTGCCGTTCTACCTGCTCCTGCGCAACGCGCTCATGACCGAGCCGCAGATCACCGCGCCGCAGTGGCACTTCCTGCCGCCGACGTGGGAGTGGGGCAACGCGCGGCTGCTCTTCACCGACCCGGCCGTGCCGATGGCCCGAGCCCTGGCCAACTCGGCGGTCATCGCGATCACCCAGACCCTCGGGGTGCTCGCGATCTCCGGGCTCGCCGGATACGGGCTCGCGCGCATCCCCTACCGGTGGAGCAACGTCGTCTTCGTGCTCATCACCGGCTCGCTGCTCATCCCGGCGGCCGTGACGTTCGTGCCGAGCTTCGTGCTCGTCTCGACGCTCGGGTGGGTCTCGACGCTGCGCGGGCTCATCGTGCCCGGCCTCTTCCAGGCCCTGGCGACCTTCCTCTTCCGGCAGTTCTTCCTCGGCTTCCCGAAGGAGATCGAGGAGGCGGCCTTCCTCGACGGGCTCGGCTACTGGGGCACCTTCTGGCGGGTCGTCGTGCCGAACTCCTACGGCTTCGCCGCCGCCATCGGCACGATCACCTTCATCGGGTCGTGGAACGCCTTCCTGTGGCCGCTGGTCATCGCCCAGGACCAGGACGCGTGGACGGTGCAGATCGCGCTCTCGGTCTTCCTCACCGCCCAGAGCGCCAACCTCTCCGAGCTCTTCATGGCCGCGCTCGTGGCGATCCTGCCGCTGCTGGCGATGTTCCTCTTCCTGCAGCGGTGGATCGTCGAGGGCGTCGAACGCACCGGCATCGGCGGCGACTGACGGCCCGCCCGGTCGCCGTGGGCGGGCCGGCCGATCGCTGCGGGCCGACCGGCCGATCGCCCACTCGACCGATCGCCCACCCGCCCGGTCGCCGTCGCAGCCGGTCAGGCCGCGCTGCGCTCGGCGCGGTGCCGCCCGGCCCGCGCGGCCTGGTGGCGGGGCCGCTCGAAGGCGAGCGTCACGAGCCCGGCGCACGCGACGACCACGGCGGGCACGAGCATCGTGTCCGACATCGCCTGGGCCAGCCCCGCGCGCACCGGCTCGGGGATCGCGCCCGCACCCGCCTGCGCCGCCGACAAGCTGCCCGCGCCCGGCAGGTGCGCGGAGATCCGCGACTCCATGACCATCGCGACGACGGCGCTGCCCAGGACGCTGCCGATCTGCCGCGTCGTGTTGTAGATGCCGGCGCCCGCTCCTGCCTTGGCCGGCGGCAGGTTGCCGGTCGCGGCCGTCGACAGCGGCCCCCACACGAAGCTGCTCGCCAGCCCGAGCAGCGCCATCGGCACGCACACGAGCCAGATCGGCGTCGTCAGGTCGAGCAGCCGCGACAGGAGGGCCAGCGACACACCCCACAGCACGAGCCCGAAGGTCGCCAGGATCCGCGGGTGGACGCGGTCGACGATCTTGCCGACCCGCGCCGCGAGCAGCATCGTCACGACCGCCATCGGCGCGGTGATCAGCGCCGCCTGCGTGGGGTCGTAGCCGCGCGACTCCTGCGCCCAGATCATGAGGGCGAAGGGCATCGCGGTGACGGTGAAGCCGACCATCGCGATGCCGGTGTTCGCGACTGCGAAGTTGCGGTCCGCGAGCAGCTCCAGCGGCAGCAGCGGCTCGCCGCGCATCACCTTCTGCCACCACAGGAAGACCGCGAGCACGACGACGCCGGTGCCGATGAGGCCCCACACCGAGATCGGCCCGCGGATCGTGCCCCAGTCGTAGGTGTTGCCCTCCTGGATGCCGAAGACGACGCAGAAGAGCCCGACCCCGCTGAGCACGACACCCAGCCAGTCGAAGCGGTGCGCGCGCGTCTCGAAGCGCGGCACCAGCCGGCTCGCGAGCACGAACGCGACGACCCCGACCGGCACGTTGACGAAGAAGATCCACTCCCAGCCGAGGTGGTCGATGAGCACGCCGCCGAGCAGCGGACCGATGAGCGTCGCGACCCCGGCGACCGCGCCCCACAGCGCCATCGCCTGCCCGCGCGTCTGCGGCGGGAAGAGCCGCGTGATAACCGCCATCGTCTGCGGCGTCATGAGCGCCGCGCCGAGCCCCTGCACGGCGCGGGCGACGATGAGCGCGGTGATGTCGCTGGTCAGGCCGCACGCCAGCGACGACGCGGTGAAGACGACCAACCCCGCGAGGTAGACGGTCCGCGGCCCGTAGCGGTCGCCGAGGCGGCCCGTGATGAGCAGCGGCACGGCATAGGCGAGCAGGTAGGCGCTCGTCACCCAGACGACCTGGTTGACGCCGGCGCCGAGGTCGCGCATGAGCGCGGGCGTCGCGACGGAGACGATCGTCGTGTCCACCAGGATCATGAAGAAGCCGACGACGAGCGCCCACAGCGCCCGCCACGGCGTCTTGGGATCGGTGGACATCGGGCCCCGCGGGCCGCCGGGGATCGGGCCCTGCGGGCCGCCGGGGATCGGGCCCTGCGGGCCGCCGGGGATCGGGCTCGAGGGGTG
>JAVTVZ010000119.1:54162-59715 GCA_032229625.1 Dermatophilaceae bacterium
GCGGGCCGCCGGGGATCGGGCCCTGCGGGCCGCCGGGGATCGGGCTCGAGGGGTGCCGGGTCGCGACGCCGGACGCGGGCGGCGTCGCGTGCGGAGAAGACGTGGGGGCGGGGGCGTGGGGATCGCCGGGCGCGACGGCCGGCTCCCGATCCGGGCTCTGACTCACCCGACATGTGTACTCCCACTGCCCGGCCTGCGCCGCATCCGTCCGGATCGCGCGGTCCGCCGGGCCCCTGCGATGCGCGGTGAGCGCCGCCCGCCGGCCGCGAGTCTGGGAATCCCCTGGACGCTCGTCCGACCCTGTGCTGGACGAGCGTCAAGGTGCCGCAACGTTTTCCCCAGGAGAGGGTAAAGATCGCTCCCGCGACCTCGAAGCCTGTCGGTGGCCTCGGATAACGTCACGGAAATGGCGGAGTCGATGGTGCGCGCGGTGGCGCTGCGCAAGGGCTTCGGCGCAGTGGAGGCGGTGCGCGGCATCGACGTCGAGGTGCGCCGCGGCGAGGTCTTCGGTGTCCTGGGCCCCAACGGCGCCGGCAAGTCCTCGACGATGCGCATGATCGCGACGACCTCACCGATCTCCGGCGGCAGCCTGCAGGTGCTCGGCCTGGATCCCGTGACCCACGGCCCCCAGATCCGCGCCCGCCTGGGCGTGTGCCCCCAGGACGACACCCTCGACGGCGAGCTGTCGGTGCGGGAAAATCTCACGGTCTACGGGCGCTATTTCGGGCTCTCCCGGGCGCGGGTGCGTGAGCGCGCCGACGAGCTGCTCGACTTCGCCCAGTTGGCCGACCGCGCCACGGCCCGGGTCGCGGAGCTGTCGGGGGGCATGCGGCGGCGACTGACGGTCGCCCGCTCCCTCGTCAACGGCCCCGACCTGCTGTTGCTCGACGAGCCGACCACCGGCCTGGACCCCCAAGCGCGGCACGCCCTGTGGGATCAGCTCTATCGGCTCAAGCACGCCGGGGTCACCCAGGTGCTGACGACGCACTACATGGACGAGGCCGAGCAACTGTGCGACCGGCTCGTCGTCATGAACGCCGGGCGCATCGTCGCCCAGGGCTCACCCGCCGAGCTCATCTCGACCTACTGCCCGCGGGAGGTCGCCGAGCTGCGCTTCGGCGTCGTCGATCATGCGCAGATCGCCGCCGGCGACGCCGTGCAGAGCCTCCCCGCGTCGCTCGTGCGGCGCGTCGAGGTGCTGCCCGACCGGCTCCTGCTCTACGCCGACGACGGTGAGGCGGTGCTGTCGGCGGCCCACCATGCGGGGCTCGTGCCGCACGCCGCGCTCGTGCGCCGCGCCAGCCTCGAGGACGTCTTCCTGCACCTCACGGGCCGGACGTTGGTCGACTGATGACGATCCTGCGATGGCAGCCCCGATGGCGGTCCACTCATGGCCGCGCGCAGATGGCGGCGCGCTGATGGCGGTGCACTGATGGCGACGACGAGCGCTCCGGCGATCCGGGCCGTGCCGCAGGCACCCGGCCGCTGGTCGCTGCTGGCGCGTCAGCTCGACTACTGGCTCACCGTGCAGCGGCGCACGTGGCGCGGGGCCGTCGTCGCCGCCTTCTTCACCCCGCTGCTGTATCTCGGGGCCCTGGGGGTCATGCTCGGCCGCTACGTCGACCAGGCCGGCGCGTCGGTCGGCGGCGCGCCGACCTACCTGCACTTCGTCGCGCCGGGGCTGCTGGCCGGGCAGGCGATGCTGCTGACCGTCGGTGACGCGACCTACCCGGTCTTCGGGCGCATGACCTGGGACAAGACGTATGTCGGGATGCTCGCGACGCCGCTGTCGGTCGCCGACGTCATCACCGCGCACCTGCTGGCGATCGTCGCGCGGGTCGGGCTGTCGTGCGCGGTCTTCATGTGCGGGTTCGCGCCCTTCGGCCTGTATGCGAGCGTGGCCGGCGCGGTCGGGGCGTGGCTCGTGCAGGTGCTCATCGCGTGCGCCTTCGCCGGGCCCGTCTTCGCCTATACCGCGGGGCTGCGCAGCGACTCCTCGTTCGCGGTGCTGCACCGGGTCGTGCAGGTGCCGATGTATCTCTTCTCCGGGGCGTTCTTCCCGATCACCGCCCTGCCCGAGGCGATCCGCTGGATCGCGCAGGCGCTGCCGCTGTGGCACGGGGTCGAGGTGACGCGGATGGTGATGCTCGGGCACGTCGACGTGGCCGCCGCGGTGGGGCACGTCGCCTACCTGGCGCTCCTGGGTGGGCTCGGCGCGTGGCTCGCGGTGCGGCGCATGCGGCGGCGGCTCCTGACATGAACGCCTGGCGCCTCGTCTCCCGCAACGCCCTGGTCTATCGGCGCGACTGGGTCGTCTTCCTCACCGGATTCGCCGAGCCGGTCTTCTACCTGCTGTCCATCGGCGTCGGGGTCGGCGCGCTCATCGGCGCGTTCGACGTGGGCGGGCAGTCGGTGCCGTACGCCCATTTCGTCGCGCCCTCGATGCTCGCGACGTCGGCGATGAACGGCGCGATCATGGACGCGACGTTCAACATCTACTTCCGTCTGACGCACGCCCGGCTCTACGACGCGGTGCTCGCGACGCCGATGACGACGCGCGACATCGCCGTCGCCGAGGTCGTGTGGGCGCTGCTCCGCGGCGGGGTGTATTCGGCCGGATTCCTGCTGATCATGGGTGTGCTCGGCTATGTCACCTCGTGGTGGGCGCTGCTCGCGCTGCCCGCGTGCCTGCTCATCGGCTACACGTTCGCCGGGTTGGGCATGTGGGCGACGACGTATATGCGCTCGTGGCAGGACTTCGAATACGTCACGCTGCTGCTGCTGCCGATGGTGCTCTTCAGCGGCACGTTCTTCCCCGTCGAGGCCTTCGCCGGGCCCGTGCGCTGGCTCATCGAGGTGACGCCGCTGTATCGCGGCGTCGTGCTGTGCCGGGAGCTGACGACGGGGGCCGTCGGCCTCGCCTCGCTGGTCTCGGTCGTCTACCTCGCCGCCCTCGGCACCCTCGGGATGCGCGGCGCCCGGCGGCGGCTCGACACGCTGCTGCTCGTGTGACGCTCGGGTGACGTCGCGCCGATGCGGCGGCGCTGCGAGCACCTCGGGGGCTCGGACGTGCCAAGATGCCCACCGCGGCCCTGCTCGGGTCGCCCGCGCGCACGCTAAGGGGACCACTGTGACCTCATCGGGATCCGGCCGCTCGGCCGGCGACTCCGCAGCACCGGCGCAGGACGCGCCCACCATCGAGGCGGGCCCTGCGGAGCTGCCGGTCGCGGCGCGCAACCTCGCGTTCGCCGTCATCGCGGGCGGCATGCTGCTCGCCGCGCTGGACAGCACGATCGTCGCGACGGCGCTGCCGACGATCGTCGGTGACCTCGGCGGTGCCGGGCACATGTCGTGGGTCGTCACCGCCTACATGCTCACGCAGACGATCGCGACGATCGTCGCGGGCAAACTCGGTGACCTCTTCGGCCGCAAGGCGATGTTCCTGGTCAGCGTCATCATCTTCACCATCGCCTCCGCGCTGTGCGGCATCGCCGACGACATGACGTGGCTCATCGCGATGCGCGCGCTGCAGGGCATCGGCGGTGGCGGGCTGACCGTCACCGCGACCGCGACGATCGCCGACATCATCCCGCTGCGCGAGCGCGGCAAGTATCAGGGCGCGATCGGCGCGGTCTTCGGCGTGAGCACCGTCATCGGCCCGCTGCTCGGCGGCGTCTTCACCGACCACCTCAGCTGGCGCTGGGTCTTCTACATCAACGTGCCCGTCGCGGTCGTCATCCTGCCGCTCGCGTGGCGGCTGCTGCCGTCGGTGCGCGCCGCGAGCAAGCCCGTCATCGACTACCTCGGCATCGTCTTCGTCGGGCTCGGCGCGTCGTGTCTCATCCTCGCGACGAGCTGGGGCGGCACCGAATACGCCTGGGACTCGGCCGTCATCATCGGTCTCTTCGTCGCGGCCGTGGTGCTGCTGGCGGTCTTCGTCGCCGTCGAGGCCCGCGCGGCGGAGCCGCTGCTGCCGCTGCGCCTCTTCCGCCGCAACGTCTTCTCCGTCAGCAGCACGCTGAGCTTCATCGTCGGCTTGGCGATGCTCGGGGCGATGACCTTCCTGCCGACGTACCTGCAGTTCGTGCACGGCGCGAGCGCGACGACGTCCGGCCTGCAGATGCTGCCGATGGTGGTCGGCCTGCTCATCGCGTCGATCGGCGCCGGCAATACCGTCAGCCGCACCGGCACCTACAAGATCTTCCCGATCGTGGGGTCCGTCGTCATGGGCCTGGGGCTGTGGCTGCTGTCGCGCCTGGACGAGACGTCGTCCTACCCGACGATGGCGCTGGCGATGCTCGTGCTCGGCGTCGGCATCGGCCTGTCGATGCAGGTGCTGACGATCATCGTGCAGGCGACCGTCGACTACCGCGACCTGGGGGTTGCGACGTCCGGCGTGACGTTCTTCCGCACCCTCGGGTCGTCGTTCGGCGCCGCCGTCTTCGGGGCCGTCTACGCCAACAAACTCGCCGAGCACCTGCCCGCCGCCATGGTGCAGGCAGGGGTGTCGCAGGCGCAGGTCAGCACGCCCGAGGCGCTGCAGGCCCTGCCCGAGGCGCAGCGCGGCATCGTCATCGACGCCTACGCGATGACGCTGCAGGCCGTCTTCGCCTACGCGATCCCCGTGACGGTCCTCGCGCTGCTCGTCGCGCTGCTGCTCAAGCAGAAGCCGATGCGGGGGCTGACGAAGCCGTCGGCCTCCGATGTCGGTCAGGGCTTCGGGATGCCGGATCACCGCAGCTCGCAGCAGCAGCTCGAGTCGCAGATGCTGCGGATCATCTCCGCCAATCTGGAGTCCATGCTCGGCGACCTCACGGCGCGCACCGGCCTGCTCCGCGAGCAGCTGTGGGTCGTGCGGCAGACCGGTGTCGGGCAACACCGCACCGGTGTCGTCGCCGAGCTGGAGCCGATCGCGCGCGGCCGGCGCATGCCGTCGGGCATCCTGCGGCCGGCCTTCGAGGCCGCCGTCGCCGACGGTCTCCTCGCGAGCTACGGCACCGGCTACGTGCTGACCAAGGACGGTTTCGCCGCGCTGCAGGTCATGATCGGCCGCTTCCGCGACTGGCTCGTCGAGCAGGTCGAGGCCGAGGACGAGCGGACGCTCGATGACGCCGAGCGCGCCCAGCTGCAGGAGCTCGCGACCGACTTCCTGCTCGCCCGCGTCGACCTCGCCTACGAAGCCAAGCACCGGGCGGCCTAGGTACCGCGGTAGGTCACAGCCGCAGTTCCCAGCCGTAGGTCCGGTCGTAGGTCCCGGTCGTGGGTCTCGGTCGTGGGTCTCGGTCCAGGTCTCGGTCGTGGGTCTCGGCGTAGATCCCAGTCGTAGGTCTGCGCCTCGAGCTGCTCGCTCCTTGGTCGGCTGGCGTCTTGGTCGGCTGGCGTCTTGGTCGGCTGGCGCCTCGATCGGCTGGCGCCTCGATCAGGGCGCGCCCGACTCTGTGCGCGGCAGCGCGCGACATCGGCTGCGGGCGCGCGGCAGCGCCCGGCGTCATCCCGATCCGGTGGTGGTCAGGCGTGGGTGGTTGCCGATGGGGGTGCCGTCGTCGCGGTGCC
>JAVTVZ010000120.1:0-7273 GCA_032229625.1 Dermatophilaceae bacterium
CTGACGGAGGCGTTGACGTGTGAGGGGGTGTTGCAGCCGGTGTGGTTGACCGAGGGCGCGCCGGTCAATGTCGGGCGTTCTCAGCGGATCGTGCCCGAGCGCACCCGGCGGTTGTTGGACGACCGGGATCGCGGGTGCCGGTTTCCGGGCTGGGTGAGTCAGGGGTTCACCGAGAAGCACCACATCATCCACTGGCTGGCGGGCGGGGCCAGTGATACGTCGAATCTGTTGTGTCTGTGCCCGGGGCATCACGATGCCCATCACCGGGGGGAGTTCGCGATCGTCGGGGACGCGGACCTGCCCGAGACCGACCCGGGCGGGGTGCGGTTCATCGGTCCGGACGGGTGGCCCATCGCCTACCACCGGCCACCGGCGGTGCCGCCGGACACGCCCCTTCCCGCCGGAGCCGACTACGTCGGGCCGACCGGAGAGCGGATGCTCTCCCGCAACGTCGCCTTCTACCCCACCGCGACCCCCGAGCCGGGCTAGGTCATCGACCGGTTCACTGACCAGTTCATCGACTAGTTCATCGACGCGGGCCGCTGCGCGAGCGTCGCCGTCACGTCCTGACGGGAGCCGCCCCGCACGAGCGTGAGCTTGACCTGGGCGTCGACGTCACGCTCGCGGATCTGCGCGACGAGCGACTCCCAGCTGTCCACCGGCTCGTCGTCGACCGCCACCACGGCGTCGCCCTCCCGCAGGCCGGCGGCCTGGGCCGGGCTGCCGTCCGTGACCGACTGCACGACCGCGGCGGCCCGCTGGGCGCTGCCGTCGCGCACGTAGCCGCCGCGGCCCGTGACTCCCAGGTAGGGGTGGCGCACGCTGCCCGAGGAGAGGATCTGGGCGCTGACGGAGCGCGCCTCGTTGACCGGGATCGCGAAGCCGATGCCGATGTTGCCGCCGCTCGCGCTCGTCTGGGCGATCGAGGAGTTGATGCCGACGAGCTGCCCTGCGGCGTTGACCAGCGCCCCGCCGCTGTTGCCCGGGTTGATCGCCGCGGAGGTCTGGATCGCGTTGGTGACGACGAACTCGCCGCCGCCGCTGCCGAAGCCGGAGTTGCTCTGGGCCTGCTGAGTGGTCACGGGCCGGTTGAGCGCGCTGACGATGCCGGTCGTCACGGTGCCGGCCAGGCCGAGAGGGTTGCCGACGGCCATGACCGGTGAGCCGACCTTGAGCTGGGTGTCGTTGCCCATCGTGATCGGCGTGAGGTCGTCCGGGCGGTTGCCGAGCTGCAGGACCGCGAGGTCGGTGCTCGGGTCGGTGCCGACGATCTTGGCCTCGTAGGCGCGCAGGTCGTTGAGGGTCACCAGGATCGTCGAGCCGCCCCCGATGCCGGCGGCGACGACGTGATGGTTCGTCACGATGTGGCCGTCCTTGTCCAGGATCACCCCGGAGCCCTGCTCGCCGCCCTGGCCGCCGGCGGAGACGGTGATCGACACGACGCTCGGCGCGACCGCGGCCGCCGTGGCGACCCAGTCGGTGGCGTTGCCGTCGGTCTGCTTGACCGGCGGGTCGCCCGCCGGCCAGCGCTGCTCGCCCGCCGCGCTGTTCGTCGCCCGCTGGGCCTGCGTCGACACCGGCGACAGGAGCATCGAGCCGACGACGCCGGCGACCGCCAGGAGCGCGACGAGGCCGACGGCGAGCAGCGCGACCGAGCCGCGGCTGCGGCGGCGCGCCGGCGCCCCGGACCAGGCGGGAGCCGAGCCGACGGCGGCATACGGGCTCGCGGGGTCGTCTCCGGCGCCGCCGGGCTGCCCGGGCGCTGCGCCGGACCCGTGTCCCGGGCCGGTGGAGCCGGGGAGGGCCGTGCCGTGGGCGGGGGTGTCGCCCTGGTGCCACAGCGGACCGGTCGGCAGTGCCCCGCCGTCGCCCTCGGACCGGCCCGGTCCGTGCTGCGGGTCGCTGCTGGGGTTGCGGTCGTCGCTCATCGTCACTCCTCGTGCACCGGGGCAGGCGGCGTCGTCCAGTTCATCATGCGGGGCCCTCGTCCGGGCCCAGCGCGCCGGGCGACGCGCCCGGCGCCCGCTGCGCGCCCGTCGTGCCCGTCGTGCCCGTCGTGCCCGTCGTGCCCGTCGAGCCCTTCACGCCCGCAGTGGCCGGTCGCGCGGGGGCCGGGGCCGAGCGGGGCAGGTCGACGACGAAGGTCGCGCCGCCGCCGGGGGTCGGGGCCACCCCGACCCGCCCGCCGTGGGCCTCGACGATCGTCGCGACGATGGCCAGGCCGAGCCCGTGTCCGCCCTGCTTCTGCCGGCCCCGAGCCGGGTCCTTGCGGTAGAAGCGCTCGAAGACCCGCGGCGCGTCGTCGGGGTCGATGCCGGGGCCGTGGTCGCGCACCTCGAGGCGCACGCGCTCGGCGTCCGGCCCGACCGCGACCTCGACCGGCGTGCCGTCGGGGGTGTGGGCCAGGGCGTTGGCCAGCAGGTTCGTCGCGACCTGCCGCAGGCGCGCCTCGTCGCCGCGCAGCACTGCCGGGGCGATGCCGCAGCCGTCGAGCGAGACCAGGCGGATCGAGCGGTCCGTGGCGCGGGCACGCGCATCCTGCACGGCGTCGCCGGCGACGACCGTCAGGTCGACGCTGCTCAGCTCCATCGGCCGGCGGTTGTCCATGCGGGCCAGCGTCAGCAGATCCTCGACGAGCCCCGCCATGCGCGTCGCCTCGCTCTCGATGCGCGCCATCGCGCCCGCGGTCGCCTCGGGGGAGGCCGCGGCGCCCTGCCGATACAGCTCGGCGTAGCCGCGCACGGTCGCCAGCGGCGTGCGCAGCTCGTGCGAGGCGTCGGTGACGAACTGTCGCATCCGCGCCTCGGAGGCCTCGCGCATCGCGAAGGACGACTCGATCTGGGCGAGCATCGCGTTGAGCGACCGCGCCAGGCTCGCGACCTCGTCGTTGGCCGCGCGCGGCGGGACGCGCCGGGTCAGGTCGCCGGCGGCGATCCCGGCGGCGGTGTCCTCGATGCCGCGCAACGGGCGGAACGCGCGGCGGAAGCCCAGCCACCCGATGAGCACGCACAGCCCCGCGACGAGCAGGCCGATCACCGCGGAGAGTCCGAGCATCCGGTTGACGGTCTGCTCGATGCCCGCCAGGGAGGTCGCCACGACGTACGAGCCGCCGTCGCGGGTGGGCCCGGCGATGGCCAGCCACTGCGGCCCGGAGCCGCGCGACCCCACGACGAAGGTGTTGCCCGAGGTCACGCGCTCGTCGCTGCCGGTGATCAGGGGGATGTCGGGGCGATAGCGGCCGTCGCTGGGATACAGCTGCACGGTCTCGCCCGTGCCGGGCACGTAGAAGACGACCGCGTAGTTGCTCGGGATCTCGTTGCCCAGGGAGTGCGCGGTGACCGCGGCGTAGGCGAGCTGCTGCGCGGCGACCCGCAGGTCCTGGCCGGTGCGCTCGACGAGGTAGCGGCGCATGAGGGCACCGGTCGTCACCGCGCTCAGGGTCAGCGCCGCCGTGATGAGCACGACGAGCACCGCGACGAGCCGCCACGTCAGCGTGCGCCGCCGGAAGGGGGCGGCGCACTTGTCGAGCAGGGCTTCGCGGCGGGTCATGGGGCCGGGCCGATCGGTGGTGCGGTCACGCGCCGGCGCCGCGGGCGGTCCGGGTGCCCACCGACGAGGGCGTCCCGGCCCGCCGCGCGCGCCGTCATACGGTCTCGGGGGGCAGCCGCAGCACGTAGCCGACCCCGCGCCGCGTGTGGATCAGCGGCGGGTCGTCGACGTCGATCTTGCGGCGCAGGTAGGAGATGTAGGACTCGACGATCCCGGCCTCGCCGCGGAAGTCGTAGTCCCAGACGTGGTCGAGGATCTGCGTCTTGCTCAGCACCCGGTTGGGGTTGAGCAGCAGGTAGCGCAGCAGCTTGAACTCGGTGGGGGAGACGTCGATGACGCGCTTGCCGCGACGCACCTCGTGGCTGTCCTCGTTGAGCTCCAGGTCGTGGAAGCGCAGGATCGCGTCCTCGCTGATGTCGCCGCGCGTGCGCCGCAGCACCGCGCGGATGCGGGCGATGACCTCCTCGAGGCTGAACGGCTTGGTGACGTAGTCGTCGCCGCCGACGGTCAGGCCCTTGACCTTGTCGTCGACGGAGTCGCGGGCGGTGACGAAGACGATCGGCATGAGGCGGCCGGTCTCGCGCAGCCGCCGCGTGACGGCGAAGCCGTCCATGTCGGGCAGCATGACGTCCAGGACGAGCAGGTCGGGCTGCTCCCGCTCGGCGACCTCGATGGCCTCCCCACCGTCGGCGGCCGTGTGGACCTCGAACCCGGCGAAGCGCAGGGAGGTCGCGAGAAGCTCACGAATGTTGGGCTCGTCCTCCACGACGAGGAGGCGAGCCTCGGGTTGGGACTGAGTACTCACCGAAACAGTGTGCGAAATCTGCCTGGGGATTAGCTGAAAAGCCCTCCCCGAGGATGCTCGGGTGCGGCGCGACACGCCGACGGCCGCGGCGCGGGGGGTCGGTGCGTCGGCGGCGCGGGGGCTGCCCGCCGGCCGCGTCCGGGGCCCCGCCGAGGCGAGAACGCCTGTCCGACGGTGCGGGTCAGGCCTGTGACGGAGGGGGCCCGGCACGGTCGTCGAGGCGCGCCGGCACCACCAGCAGCGCGACCAGGGCGAGCACGGCGACGGCGGCGAGCACGTAGAACGCCCGCGGGTAGGCGGTGCCCGCCGAGACGAGGCCGCCGGTGATCGACGGGCCGGCGATCGCGCCGAGCCGCCCCACGCCGGAGGTCAGGCCGAGCGCGGTGCCGCGCATGTCGCTGGGGAAGAGGTCGGTGACGAGCGCGTAGATGAGCACCTGGGCGCTGAAGACGAAGAGGCCGGTGACGAAGACGGTCGCGTTGAGCAGCGCCGGCGTCGACATCCGGATGCTCAGCAGCGCGAGGAAGACCGCCGCGAGGGCATACCAGAGCAGCGTGCTCGACTTGATGCCGCGGCGGTCGGCCACCCAGCCGGACAGGAGCAGACCGACGATCGCGCCGACATTCATGAGCAGCAGCAGGTTCAGGGCTGCGGTCAGCGGATAGCCGGCGTCGCGCATGATCTGGGGCAGCCACGTGTTGAGCCCGTATACGAGCAGCAGCCCCATGAACGAGGCGACCCAGGCGCCGATGCTGGCCCGGGCGTAGGGGCCGCTGAGCACCGCGGCCACCTGGCGCCCCGGCGGCCGGTCGGCGGCTGCCGCCCCCCGGGTGGCCGCGGTGCCGGACTCCGGCAGCAGCCACCACATCACCGGCACCAGCACGAAACCGGCGATCCCACCGGCGTAGAAGACCGTGTGCCAGTCGCCGGTGACCCACAGCGCCAGCAGCGAGGTCGCGACGGCGCCGACGTGATAGCCGGTCATCGTCAGCGTCGCGGCCTTGGCGCGGTGCCGCGCCGGCGTCACCTCGCTCATCATCGTCAGCGCGACCGGCATACAGGCGCCCAGGCCCAGCCCGGCGAGGAAGCGCAGCAGCCCGAAGGCCAGCGGCGATCCGGCCATCGGGACGAGCAGCGTGAAGGCCGAGAAGACGACGATGCACGCGATGAGCGTCATTCGGCGGCCGTGCCGGTCGGCGAGCGGCCCGATGGCGGCCGCGCCGATGCCGACGCCGACGAGCGAGATCGTCGCGACGAAGGTGAGGTCGACGCGGGTCATGCCCAGGTGCTGCGTCGCCAGCAGCGTGGGGATCACGGCGCCGAGAGCGACGAGGTCGAAGCCCTCGAGCGCCACGGTCAGCCAGCACAGCAGCGCGGCCATGGGGTGGACCCGGGGGCGGGTCGCGGCGTCGGCGCGGACGGTCATGACGCTCCAGCGTGCTCGGGCGGCGTCGGGTGCGGCCGCGGACTGACCAGGGTAAGACGCCCGTGGGCGCGCCGACGCCCGCGCGCGCCCCCGGGCGGCCGCCGACTCAGCCGGTCCGCACGTCGTAGACCTTCTTCTCACCCGGCAGCGGGGTGCCGGCGCACTCGACGTCGCGGGCGGGCAGGGTGCCCCGCTGCAGGAACGCCAGCGTGATCCGGTCGATGCACGGGTTGGGGCTGGGGGTGAAGAACGCGCCGTGCCCGCCGGTGCCCCGGGCGACGACCAGCCGGGTCGCGCGGTGGGCGGCGTGGGCCCGGCGCGCCCCCTCGATCGGCGTCGCCGGGTCGAGCTGGTTCTGCACCATGAGCATCGTCGGGACACCGCCGGACCCGTCGATCCGCGGCGCCGACCCGGGCTTGTAGGGCCAGTAGGCGCACGGGCCGAGCACGAAGCCGAAGTTCGGGCCGACCAGCGGATACTTCACGCCGTTGGCGCTGGTCTCCCGCTCGAAGGACGCGGGCGAGCGCTCGAACGGCCCGTCGTTGCACAGGATCGCCGTGCGGACCGTCGTCATGGCCAGGATGGCGTCGGTGACCTCCATGCCCTCCCCGGGCAGCGGCATCCTCACGGCGCCCTTGGTCTTGGCCAGGGCCTTGGTCGTCGCCGACATCGTCTTGGCCAGCTCGGGGAAGACGACGTCCTGATAGAGGGCCTGGAAGATCACCAGGTCGAGCGTGTAAGGCGTGATGCCCGTGATGCGGCCCTTGCCGGCCTGCGCCCGCAGCGCCTCGTAGGACGCCCGGGTCGCCGCGGTCGTCCGCCCGAGCCCGTAGGTGCGGTGCTGGCGCGCCAGCCACGGCAGGAACTGGCGCTCGAAGCGCCGCTGGGCCCCCATCGGCAGGTCCGCGAAGCTCGTGCGCCAGTCGGTCGTGAACTGCGTATTGGAGTCCAGCACCATGCGCCCGGCCTGCGTGGGGTGCAGCTGGGCATACCAGGCGCCCATCCACGTGCCGCCGGACAGGCCCATCCAGTCCAGCGTCTTGTAGCCCATGAGGCGGCGCACGAGGTCCTGGTCGTGCACGGTGTTCTTCGTCGTGATGTAGGGCAGGATCGCGCCCTGCTTCTTGACGCACGCCCGGACCCAGCTGCGGTAGGACGCCTGGATCTTCGCGCGGGTCGCCGCGTTGGGGCGGCGGTAGTCCGGGGCCACCGGCGCGAGCAGGTCGCACGGCAGGGGCGTGCTCAGGCCGGTGCCGCGCGGGTCGACGCCGACGATGTCGTGGGTCGTGCGCAGCGCCGGTTTGCTCGCCGCGAGGGCGGGCGCCATGATCCCGGCGGCGCCGCCCGGCCCGCCGGGGTTGACGAAGAGCCCCCGGGCCTTGCCGCGCGTGGCCGCGGCCTTCGGGCGCGCGACGCGGGTGACGTGCAGGCTCAGCGACCCCTTGGTCAGGTCGCTCCAGTCGAGGGGGGCCTTGAGGCGGGCGCACTCGACG
>JAVTVZ010000120.1:7373-9307 GCA_032229625.1 Dermatophilaceae bacterium
GGAGCGGCGACGGCGACGAGCGGTGCGAGGGCGGTCGGCACCGCGAGGAGCAGGCCGGTGGCAGTGCGACGAACGACGCGCATGGGCGATCCCCTGAAGGTCCGGCGCCGGCGCCCGGGGACGCCCGCGTGCGAGAAGGTGACCCTCACCTTGGCAGCTCGCGGGCCGGTCCGCGCGGGAAAGAGCCGGGCCTTCTGCCCGGACACCGCCCGTTCATCCGGGGCTCACGTCGGGCGGGGCTCACGTCTCCGGGCTTACGTCGGGCGGGGCAGGCCTCGGGCCGGTCCTTCGGGCAGGTCCTCGGCATCGACGATCCGGTAGGCGTACCCCTGCTCGGCGAGGAAGCGCTGGCGGTGCGCGGCGAAGTCCGCGTCGACCGTGTCGCGGGTGACGACCGTGTAGAAGTGCGCGCTGCCCGCGTCCTTCTTGGGCCGCAGCACCCGCCCGAGTCGCTGCGCCTCCTCCTGGCGGGAGCCGAAGGTGCCGCTGACCTGGATCGCGACGCTCGCCTCGGGCAGGTCGACGGAGAAGTTCGCGACCTTGGAGACGACGAGCAGCGGCAGTGTGCCCTCGCGGAAGGCGGTGAAGAGCTTCTGACGCTGCGCGACGCTCGTCTCGCCGGTGATCAGCGGCGCGTCGAGCTCGTGGGCGAGCGTCTCCAACTGGTCGAGGTATTGCCCGATGACGAGGGTCTGCGCGCCGGCGTGGCTCTCGATGATCCGCCGCACGACGGGCTCCTTGACCGGTGAGCACGACGCGAGCCGGTAGCGGTCGGCCGGGTCGGCCGTCGCATACGCCATCCGCTCGGAGTCGCGCAGGCTGACGCGGACCTCGACGCAGTCGGCCGGCGCGATGTAGCCCTGGGCCTCGATGTCCTTCCACGGCGCGTCGAAGCGCTTGGGGCCGATGAGGCTGAAGACGTCGTCCTCGCGACCGTCCTCGCGCACGAGCGTCGCCGTGAGCCCCAGCCGGCGGCGGGCCTGCAGGTCGGCGGTCATCCGGAAGATCGGCGCCGGCAGCAGGTGCACCTCGTCGTAGAGGATGAGCCCCCAGTCGCGGGCGTCGAGCAGGTCCAGGTGCGGATAGACGCCCTTGCGTTTGAGCGTGAGCACCTGGTAGGTCGCGATGGTCACCGGGCGGATCTCCTTGCGGGCGCCCGAATACTCCCCGATCTCCTCGGCCGTCAGGCTCGTGCGCGCCAGCAGCTCGTCGCGCCACTGGCGGGCGCTGACCGTGTTGGTGACCAGGATGAGCGTCGTCGTGCCGCTGCGGGCCATCGCGCCCGCGCCGACGAGGGTCTTGCCGGCGCCGCACGGCAGCACGACGACGCCCGAGCCGCCGTGCCAGAAGCCCTCGACCGCCTGCCGCTGGTAGGGGCGCAGGCTCCAGCCGTCCTCGGCCAGCGCGATCGGGTGCGCCTCCCCGTCGACGTAGCCCGCGCGATCCTCCGCCGGCCACCCGACCTTGAGCAGCTCCTGCTTGAGGCTGCCGCGCTCGCTGGGGTGCACCAGGACCGTGAGGTCGTCGAGGCGCTCGCCGAGCAGGGGGCGGATCTTCTTGTGCCGCAGGACCTCTTCGAGGACCGGTCGGTCGCTCGTGCGCAGCGTGAGGCGCATCCCGTCCTTCTCCAGCACGAGCCGGCCGTAGCGGTCCATCGTGTCGGCGACGTCGACGAGCAGGGCGTGCGGCACGGCATACCGGCTGTGGGTGACGAGGGCGTCGACGACCTGCTCGGCGTCGTGGCCGGCGGCCCGGGCGTTCCACAGGCCCAGCGGCGTGATCCGGTAGGTGTGGATGTGCTCGGGGGCCCGCTCCAGCTCGGCGAAGGGCGCGATCGCGCGCCGCGCCTCCTCCGCCCGCGGGTGGTCCACCTCGAGCAGCACGGTCTTGTCGCTCTGCACGATGAGGGCGCCGTCGTTCATCCCTCCAGTCTG
>JAVTVZ010000121.1:0-9099 GCA_032229625.1 Dermatophilaceae bacterium
TCCGCAGCGACACCACGTGACCGCACGCGCCCCGACCTGACAGCAAGTGCCCCGATGTCAGCGCTAGAGCGACGACAAGCACCGTTCGGGCCCGACGCCTTCGTGTCGGCCGGCGCCCAGGGCCGACACGAGCAGGCCGCCGGATTCCGTCGCCGCGGCGCCGACAGCCGCCGGAATCACTCGTGGCCGGCGTTGTCCGAGCACCCCCGGGGAACTGAGGGAATCGCGATGTGACGCTTCTGGCATAGATACAAGAGCGTCGACGGCGGCTCATTCGATCTCCTGTGAATTCCGGTGATGGTGAGGCGAACTCAATGGCCCGATAACTTGTGCCCGACATACTGGGGCGAGTGTTTGGGTCGGTCGACCGAGACAAATGTCCAAAGGGCTTGGATGTGGTGCCGTGGCTGCTGCATCCTGACAGCGTTATCGAGATCACCGTCACGTCCGTGCGGTGTCGTCGGGAGGCGGGGAGCCTCCCGGATTCGGTCGCCGGGGCCTCGGGGGAGGCGGACGTGCGAGGGCCGGGGACATCGGACGTGTCGGTGACAGCCGTCGATGCCGCACCCGCAGGGTGCTTGGCCGCACGATCTCGCCGGGGGGCGCAGATCGGCAGGTTCGCGGGGCACCGGCGGTCGCACGCACGAATCAGGGGGAGACGCGAAGACATGGTGCAGACGACGGGAACGCTGGGCGAGCTCCGCCACGAGGGGCGCCTGCCGCGCGGATGGGTGCGGCTCGCCAGCGCGCAGGGACTGCGCTTCGAGGGGCCTCGCGGCGGTGACGGCTCGGCCGCGCTGGTGACGGTGACCACCGCGGACGGCGCCGACGACATCGACGTGGAGTCGCTGCGCCTCATGGCCGAGCTGACCACCGCCTACCCCGACAGCCTGCTCGCCAACTGCGAGCTGTGGCCGCACCCGCAGTGGGGCGACGGACGCTTCGTCCAGTCCGCCCACGTGACGGGGCGCCAGACCCAGGCGCACGACGTCTACCTCTTCGTCGCCGACGGGCAGCGCATCCGCATCGACGTGACGTGCCCCCTGGCTCGGCTGCTGACCATCGAGGAGGCGGTCGCCGCGATCGTCGCCCGCCTGCGCGCGTCGGAGGAGGACCGATGAGTCCGCGCCCCGCCGCGTCGCCGACCGTGCGCGGCACCGACGCCATGAGCCCGGTCGACACCCGGCACCTGGAAGACCTCGAGCCCGTCGGCGCGCGCCCGCTGCGCGCCCTCGCCGGCCCCCGCGTCGGCGAGCGGCTGCTGGCCGCGCTCTGCGGCGACCCGCAGGCCGGCGAGTCGGGCGACCTCGACGCCGCGGAGCACGCCGCACTCGTCGACCTCGGATGGCTCGAGCCCGACGGTGAGCCGACCGCCCGCACGCAGGAGCTGCGCGGCGACCTGCAGGAGTCGCGCACCGCGATCACGCTCGTCGCGCACGACCGGCAGGGCACGCGGCGCGGCTGGGTGTGCGCCGGTCTGGGTCAGGCCGTCATCGGGCTGGAGGTCGAGCCGGTGGCGCCGGGCCTCGACGCCCACGCCGCCCCGCGCGCGGACCTGACCTTCGACGTCGTGCCCGTCAGCTCCCTGCCGCTCGCGCTGGCCCGCTGGGGCGGGCTGGTCCCGACGTGGAACTACGACTCGACCCACGAGCTGGGTGAGCCTGCCGCGCTCGACGCGCGCGTCGCCGACGCCCACGCGCAGGTGCCCGACGGGGCCGACGAGGGCCTGCGCGACCTGTGGGGCCGCGAGTGGACCCGCTGGACGGTGCAGGTGCCGCAGCAGGGCGTGACCCTGGAGTACCTCGCGATCGCGGGCGCGGGGCAGTACGTCGTGCGGCGCCGCGCCGACGGCGCGACGGTCCTGGCTCCCCGGCCCGGCAGCCTGGTGTGGGGTGACCTGCAGAAGCTCGTCCTCGACCTGCCCGGGCAGCGCGACGAGGACGCCGAGGACGCGAGCGACTGGTGACCGGCCGCCGGCGGCCACCCGCCGCCGACTGGCGGTCGGTGGCCCCGCGGCGGCCTAGTAGGCTGGCGGCGTGAGTCTGCGCCTCTACGACACTGCCGCCGGCGAGCTCCGAGAGTTCCGGCCGCTCGTCCCGGGCAAGGTCGGGATGTATGTCTGCGGCCTCACCACCCAGGGCACCCCGCACATCGGCCACATGCGCTTCGCCGTGGCCTTCGACGTGCTGCGCCGCTGGCTGGAGAGCGGCCACGGTTACGACGTCACCTTCGTGCGCAACGTCACCGACATCGACGACAAGATCCTGCGCAAGGCCGCGGAGGCCGACGAGCCCTGGTGGGCGCTGAGCTACCGCTTCGAGCGCGAGACCACGGCGGCGTTGGAGGCCCTCGGGGTGCGGGCACCGACCTACGAGCCGCGGGCGACCGGGCACATCACCGAGATGGTCGAGCTCATGGACACCCTCGTCGAGCGCGGCCATGCGTATGCCGCGGCGACCGACGGCCCCGACGCCGGCGACGTGTATTTCGACGTCCGCTCGTATCCGCAGTACGGCAGCCTCACGCGGCAGGCCATCGACGACATGGAGGCCGCCGCCGACGCCGATCCGCGCGGCAAGCGCGACCCCCGCGACTTCGCGCTGTGGAAGGGCCGCAAGCCCGGTGACCCGGAGACCGCGAGCTGGCCCACCCCCTACGGGCGGGGGCGGCCGGGCTGGCACCTGGAGTGCTCGGCGATGGCCCGCAAGTATCTGGGCGACACCTTCGACATCCACGGCGGCGCCGTCGACCTGCGCTTCCCCCACCACGAGAACGAGCAGGCGCAGTCGCGCGCGGCCGGGCTGGGCTTCGCGCGCTACTGGCTGCACAACGCGTGGCTGACGGCGCAGGGCGAGAAGATGAGCAAGTCGCTCGGCAACGGCATGAGCGTCCCCGAGATCACGCAGTCGGCCCGGCCGCTGGCCGTGCGCTACTACATCGGCGGCTCGCACTATCGCTCGACGCTGGAATACCACCCGGGCGCGCTCGCCGAGGCCGAGGCCGCGGTCGAGCGCATCGAGGGCTTCCTGCGGCGGGCGCTCGGCGACGACGAGCCGGTCGTCGACCCGGCGCTGATCGGCGCGGACTTCCGCGAGGCGATGGACGACGACCTCAACACCGCGGGCGCGCTGGCCGTCGTGCACGCCCGCGTCCGCGCGGGCAACACCGCGCTCGACGAGGGCGACGCCCAGGCCGCGCGGGCCGCCGCCGGCGAGGTGCTCGCGATGACCGACGTGCTCGGCGTCAACCCGCTGGACCGGCAGTGGCAGGGCGCGGCGGGGAGCTCCGAGGCGACCGGCGCGCTCGACCTGCTCGTCGCCGACCAGCTCGCCGCGCGCGCGCAGGCCCGCCGCACCCGCGACTTCGCCACCGCCGACGCGATCCGCGACCGACTCAAGGCGGCGGGCATCGCCGTCGAGGACACACCCGCGGGCGCCCGATGGTCGCTCGCCCGTGACGAGGGGCAGGACCTCTAGATGGCCGGGAACTCGCAGCGGCGCGGCGCGACGCGCACGAAGTCCAAGAAGGGGCCCACGGTCGGCAGCGGCGGTCAGCGCCGCAAGGGCCTCGAGGGTCGCGGCCCGACGCCCAAGGCCGAGGACCGGGTCAAGCACAAGGCCCACAAGGCGGTCGCCGCCAAGGTCCGCCGCGACCAGGTGCGCCGGCCCACCGCGCCCCGCCGGTCGCGGACCAACCACGAGATCGTCGCGGGTCGCAACGCGGTCGTCGAGGCGCTGCGGGCCCAGGTGCCCGCCACCACCCTCTACGTCGCCGGGCGGATCGAGGTCGACGACCGGGTGCGCGAGGTGCTCAAGCTGGCCACCGAGCGCTCCATCCCGACCCTGGAGACCCCCCGCGGCGAGCTGGACCGGCTCACCGACGGCGCCGTGCACCAGGGGCTGGCGATCCAGGTGCCGCCCTACCGCTACCTCGACCCCACCGACCTGCACGACCCGCAGGCGCCCGGCACCCCGCTCGTCGTCGCGCTCGACGGCATCACCGACCCGCGCAACCTCGGCGCGATCGTCCGCTCGGTCGCGGCCTTCGGCGGCCACGGAGTCGTCGTGCCGGAGCGACGCTCCGTCGGCATGACTGCCTCGGCGTGGAAGACGTCGGCCGGGACCGCGGCCCGCGTGCCCGTCGCCCAGGCGACGAATCTCGTGCGCGCACTCAGCGACTTCCGCCGCGCCGGCTTCTTCGTCATCGGCCTCGACATGGACGCCGACGTCGAGCTGCCCGACCTCGAGCTGGCCACCGAGCCGATCGTGCTCGTCGTCGGCTCCGAGGGCAAGGGGCTCTCGCGGCTCGTGCGCGAGACCTGCGACCAGATCGTCTCCATCCCCATGGCCGCCGCCGTCGAGTCGCTCAACGCCGGCGTCGCGTGCGGTGTCGCGCTGTACGAGGTCGCTCGCCGCCGGCGGTGACCTCGACGCGTCGCAGCAGATCCGCGGGCAGGTCCTCGACCACGCAGAAGCCCCCGACCGCAGAAGCCCCCGACCGCGTCGCGGCCGGGGGCTTGGCTGTGCGGGCGTCAGTCCTCGCGGACGGCGATGACGGGCAGTGCCATCGTGTCGACCCCGACGACCGACTCCTCGTCGGGCTTGCTCGGGAGCACGTGCGCGAGGTAGTCGGCGAACGCCCACTGGGTGGTGACGTCGCCGCCGACCTTCTCCGAGAGATACCAGCGGTGCTCGAGGACCTCGTGGAAGACCTGCGCGGGCTCGAGCTTGTGCGTCAGGTCGCGCGGGATGTTGCGCACGATCGGCTCGTAGACGCGGTTCATCCACTCGTGCGCGACGAGCAGCTCGTTGTCGTTCTGCCGGTCCTCGCCGGCGCGGAAGGCGTCGAGGTCGTTGAGCAGGCGCCGCGCCTGGTTCTCCTGCACGTCCAGGCCTGTGAGCCGCAGGAGGCGGCGGCTGTGGTGGCCGGCGTCGACGACCTTGGGCTGGATCTGGATCGTCGTGCCGTCGAGGTCGGTCGTCATCGCGAGCTCGTCGACGTCGAAGCCGAGCTGGTTGAGCCGGCGGATGCGCTCGTCGACGCGCCACCGGTCGCCGGTCTCGAAGCGCTCGACCCCGGTCAGCTCCCGCCACAGCCGCTCGTAGCGCCGCACAAGGGCGTCGGCGACGATGATCGGGTCGATGCCGGGCTCGAGCACCCCGCCGGCCTCGAGGTCCATGAGCTCGCCGGCGATGTTGACCCGCGCGATGTCGATGTCGTGGGCGCGCTGCCCGTCGGTCAGCGACGGCAGCAGCTGACCGGTCTCGGCGTCGACGAGGTAGGCGCTGAAGCTGCCCGCGTCACGGCGGAAGAGCGTGTTCGACAGCGAGACGTCGCCCCACCAGAAGCCCGCCAGGTGCAGCCGCACGAGCAACACGGCGAGCGCGTCGAGCAGCCGGGCCGCGGTGTCGGGCCGCAGCCGCTGGCTGAAGAGCGCCCGGTAGGGCAGCGAGAACTCCAGGTGGCGCGTCAGCAGGCACGCGTCGAGCGGCCTGCCCGATGCGTCCTCGCGGCCGCTGACGATGCCGTAGGGCACGACCGAGGGCATGTCGAGGCGCCGCAGCGAGCGCAGCAGCTCGTATTCGCCGCGCGCGATGTCGGCCTTGATCTCCTTGGCGGCGATGACGCTGTCGCCGACCCGCACGAAGCGCACGATGTGCCGCGAGATGCCGCGGGGCAGGGCCGCGAGATACCGGGGGTCCCAGTCCTCCAGCGGGGTCGACCAGGGCAGGTCGAACAGGGCCGGATCGGGAGAGTTCGCGGTGATCTGCACGGGCATTCCTCCATGCTGGCATGCGCGGGTCGCCACCGGGTGAAGCGCGGGGTGAAGTGCGGTGTGATGCGCGGGTGATGCGCGCGTGGCGCGCCGCTCGCCGGACACGGCGACGGGGCCGCCCCCTGGCTGGGAGCGGCCCCGTCACTGCCTGCGAGCGTGTGCTCAGGCCTCCAGGCGCAGGCCGGTGCCCGCGTCGAAGATGTGCACGTGGTCGGACTTGGGCGCGAAGCGCAGCGTCTCGCCCTTCATCGGGGGGCGACGACCGTCGACGCGCGCGATGATCGGCCGGTCGCTGCCGCCCTCGAGCTGGCCGTAGACGTAGGCGTCCGCGCCGAGCTCCTCGACGACGTCGATGACGATGGGCAGGCCGTCGCCGGTCGTGGGGTCGAGGTCCTCGGGGCGCACCCCGAGCGTCACGTGGTTGCCGGTGGCCTTGGCGAGCACCTCGCGGTCGACCGGGTGCACGAGGCTGCCGAACTGGATCCCGCCGTCGACGATCGGGACGTCGAAGAGGTTCATCGCCGGGGAGCCGATGAAGCCCGCGACGAAGACGTTGTTCGGGTGGTCGTACATGCGGCGCGGGGTGTCGCACTGCTGCAGGATGCCGTCCTTGAGCACCGCGACGCGGTCGCCCATCGTCATGGCCTCGACCTGGTCGTGCGTGACGTAGACCGTCGTGATGCCGAGGCGGCGCTGCAGCGACGCGATCTGCGTGCGGGTCTGCACGCGCAGCTTGGCGTCGAGGTTGGACAGCGGCTCGTCCATGAGGAAGACCTTCGGCTCGCGCACGATCGCGCGGCCCATGGCGACGCGCTGACGCTGGCCACCGGAGAGGGCCTTGGGCTTGCGCTCGAGATACTGCGTGAGGTCGAGGATCTGGGCCGCCTCTTCGACGCGGCGGCGGATCTCGGCCTTGTCGACACCCGCGATCTTCAGGGCGAAGCCCATGTTGTCGGCGACCGACATGTGCGGGTAGAGCGCGTAGTTCTGGAAGACCATCGCGACGTCGCGGTCCTTGGGGGACAGGTCGGTCACGTCGCGGTCGTCGATCCAGATCTTGCCGGCGTTGACCTCTTCGAGGCCGGCGAGCATGCGCAGGCTGGTGGACTTGCCGCAGCCGGAGGGGCCGACCAGGACGAGGAACTCCCCGTCCGCGATGTCGATGTTGAGGTTGTCCACCGAGGGCTTGTCGTTGCCCGGGTAGAGGCGGGTGGCGTTGTCGAACTTGACCGTAGCCATGACGTCGTTGTCCTTTCCTTCACCGGCAGGAACGTGCCGGACGATCCGTTGTAAAGGTGTGGCACCGGACGGCTCCGATGCCGACGCGGGGTCTGTCGGGGCCTGCCGCGGCGAGCCCGTCCTGAGGTGGTGCGTCACGCCCGACTGCGGGCGTGCCGACTATCATGCCGCCGGCCACGACCGAGACACGGTGGTATGTCCGCATGATGGACGATCGGTGTCCGTGGCTCGGCCGCGCCGTCCGAGCCGCGCAGGCGTGGTGGTGGGCGTGGGCGTGGGCGTGGGCGGGGCGTCGGGGGCGTCGGGGGCGGCCCCCGCGGCTCTCGGCGCGGCTGGTCATCGACGGGACTCGGGGTGTGCGTCGTGCGATATGCGCACCGTGGCGCTGTGACGTGCGTCTCTTGCGAGTTTCTTGCAAGGCCGTGAACAGCAATGACGTCACGATATCGACATCGTCTTGCAAGAACTTGCAACGCCTCTTCCATTCTTGCGTGGTGCGGATCTAGAGTGGCGTCCGCAGGGCATCGCCGCCTGGCTCACCGGATCGACGTCGGGTGGGGGCGCGGTGCCCGGAGCATCGCCCCAACGACGGGGCATCGACCGACGATCGGGAGTCACCACCATGCACAAGCGCGTCCTCAGCGTCACCGCCGCCGCGGGAGCAGCCGCCCTCCTCCTGTCCGCCTGCGGAGGCGGCGGCTCGCAGTCGCCGGCCCCGGCCGGCACGGGCGAGGCCACCAGCGGTGGCGCGGCCGCGACGGCCGGCTCCGTCAGCACGGCCGACCCGGCGCGCGACGCCAACGCCGACCTGGTCATCTGGTCCGACGCCGACCGCGCGCCCGCGCTGACCCAGTACGCCAAGGCCTTCGGCGACGAGAACGGCGTCAACGTCGCCGTGCAGATCACCACCGAGCCGCGCAAGCAGTTCAAGGACGCGACGAAGGTCGGCAAGGGCCCGGACATCATCGTCGGCGCCCACGACTGGCTCGGAGAGCTGGTGCAGAACGGCACGGTCGCCCCCGTCCAGCTCGACGCCGCGACCTCCGCGGCCTTCCTGCCCCAGGCCATCGCGGCGACGAAGTTCAACGACCAGTCCTACGGCGTCCCCTACGCCATCGAGAACATCGGCCTCATCCGCAACACCGACCTGGCCCCCGACGCGCCCAAGACCCTGGACGACCTCGTCGCGACCGGCAAGAAGGCCGTCGCCGACGGCAAGTCCTCGCAGGTCCTCATCCAGAACGTCGGCAAGAAGGGCAACGCCTACTTCGCCTTCCCGTACTTCTCCGCCTTCGGCGGCGGCATCTTCGCGCAGAAGCCCAACGGCGACTTCGACTCCAGCCAGCTGCTCATCAACAGCCCCGAGTCCCTCAAGGCCGGTGAGCTCCTGGCCACCCTCGGCAAGGAGAAGGTGCTCTCGACGAACGTCGACGACACCAACATGGACTCGCTCTTCACCTCCGGCAAGTCGCCCTACCTCATCAGCGGTCCGTGGAGCGTGCCGCCGGCCAAGAAGGCCGGGATCAAGTATGCGATCTCCCCGCTGCCCAGCGTCACCGGCGGCGGCCAGATGAAGCCCTTCCTCGGCGTGCAGATGTTCTACGTCTCCTCCAAGGCCAAGAACGCGACGCTCGCGCAGGAGTTCGTGACGAACTACGTGCCGCGCAAGGACGTGCAGGTGGCGCTCTACGAGGCCGGCCAGCGCCCGCCGGCCCTCAAGGAGGCCTACGACGAGGTGTCCGCCGCGAACCCGGACATGAAGGCGTGGCTCGAGGCCGGCGAGGGCGGCCCGCTCATGCCGAACATCCCCGCGATGAACGCGGTGTGGGAGCCCTTCGGCCTCGCGACCGCCGACATCATCGCCGGCACCAGCGCCCCCAAGGCACGGCTCGACGCGGCGCAGAAGGAAATCGTCGCGAACATCGCGAAGGGCTGACCTGCGCTCTCGCTCCTGACGCTCCGGCCGGGTGGTGGCCTGCACACCGCGGCCACCACCCGCCGCGTCTCCCGACCGCTCTCGCGAGCACCCCTCCTGCCGGGGTGCTCGCGGCCGGTCGCGCTCGACCCGTGCCACGACCCGCGCC
>JAVTVZ010000122.1:0-8995 GCA_032229625.1 Dermatophilaceae bacterium
CCAACGTGCTGACGACCCGCGGCCGGGCCTCCCTCGTGCTCACCAAAGGCTGCGACCACCAGGTGACCCGCGTCCGGCTGCGCAAGCTGTAGTCGCCCCCCGCGCGCCCGCGCTGCTGCCGCCGCCCGCGGCGCCGTGGGCGCCGACAGAGCACGCGCCCCGACCGGAGGATCCAGGTCGGGGCGCGGCGGTCTGCGGGGCCGGCGGCGGGTCGCCGCCAGGTGAGGTGTCAGTACCAGTTGACGCGGCGCGAGTGCGCCCACGCCGCGCACGGCTCGCCGTAGCGGTCCTCGATGTAGTCCAGGCCCCAACGGATCTGGGTGCGGGCGTCGGTGCGCCAGTTCTTGCCGTGCGAGGCCATCCGCTTGCCGGGCAACGCCTGAGGGATGCCGTAGGCGCTGGAGGTCGGGTTGTCGGCCGTGACCTTCCAGTTGGACTCCTTGGTCCAGAGCCGGTCCAGGCACGCGAACTGCCTACTGCTCCAGCCCTTGTCGGCGACCAGAGCGCGCGCCACGGAGCGCGGGCTCGCCGCGGCCGCAGCGGCCACCCGGGTCGTCGAGCGGGAGGCCTGCTGGGCGCCGCGCGCGGCGGACACCGACGCCTTGGCCTTCGCCGCAGCCGACGCCGTGGCGCCGGTCGCCCGGCCCGTCTCGGCCAGGCGCGTCGCCACGGCCAGGGCGGGGATCTGCCCGACGGCCAGCGCCGCGGCAGCCGTCGCCTGGGTGGTCGCCACCGACGATGGGCTCGGGGTCGAGCTCGAGGTCGGGCTGGAGGTCGGGCTCGAGGTCGGGCTCAAGGTCGGTGCGGCTCCGCTCGTCGATGCTGCGACCGCGGTGGCGCCCGCGCTGGGAGCGCCGGTGACGAGGAGGCCCGCGACGAGGGCGGCCGTGCCCGCGTGGGTCACACCCCGTCGCCAACCCGGACGGTGCGTCCGCTCCGCTGGTGCCTGGTGGGACGCCCGTGTCGGGTAACGCAGCATAGGTGCAGCCTCTCGTCGTGCTATATCAAACCGTGATCCGCGCTTTACCTTGCCATTAACCCGGACGATCGTCCAAATGACAATCATGTCATTCGTCCACGACGTGAATAAACTTGCGCAACAAGGGCGCTCAAGGTGTCCTTTTGTGACGCACGCCTCATTGACAGTGCGCACCTGCCCGGAATGCCTGAAAGTGGGCCCGCACGTGGGTGCGTCCCGACGCGCGGCGGACCGCCCACCACGCGCGCCGTCCCGCGGCCGCGGTGGCATCCGTCGCTGCGGCGCGCACGACGCCGCGGTGCCGCGGCACAGCGGCACGCACGGCTCAGCGGTGCGCACGACTCAGCGGGGCTCACGATCCCGCGGCGCCGCTCAGCGCGCGCCGCGGCGGGGCACCTTACGGCTCGACGCCCTCGAGCAGCTCGGTGACCAGGGCGGCGATGGGGCTGCGCTCGCTGCGGGTGAGGGTGACGTGGGCGAAGAGCGGGCGGCCCTTGAGCGCCTCGATGACGGCGGCGACGCCGTCGTGCCGCCCGACGCGCAGGTTGTCGCGCTGGGCGACGTCGTGGGTGAGGACGACGCGGGAGTTCTGCCCGATGCGCGAGAGCACGGTGAGCAGCACGTTGCGCTCGAGCGACTGCGCCTCGTCGACGATGACGAAGGCGTCGTGCAGCGAGCGACCGCGGATGTGCGTCAGCGGCAGCACCTCGAGCAGCCCCCGGTCGAGGACCTCCTCGACGACCTCGGGTGAGACGACGGCCGACAGGGTGTCGAAGACGGCCTGCGCCCACGGCCCCATCTTCTCGGCCTCGGTGCCGGGCAGGTAGCCGAGTTCCTGGCCGCCGACGGCATACAGGGGGCGGAAGATGATGACCTTGCGGTGCTGGCGGCGCTCCATCGTCGCCTCGAGCCCGGCGCACATCGCGAGGGCGGACTTGCCGGTGCCGGCGCGCCCACCGAGGCTGACGATGCCGACGTCGGGATCGAGCAGTAGGTCCAGTGCGATGCGCTGCTCGGCGCTGCGCCCGTGCAGGCCGAACGCGTCGCGGTCGCCGCGCACGTGCCGGATCGCGCCGTCCGCGCCGACCCGGCCCAGCCCGCTGCCGCGCGGGGAGTGCAGCACGAGCCCGGTGTGCACCGGCAGCGCACCCGCAGCGGCGTGCTCGACGCGGCCGTGCTCGTAGAGCGCCGACATCTCGGCCTCGCTGATGTCGAGCGTCGCGATGCCCGTCCAGCCGGTGTCGACGGCGAGCTCGGCGCGGTATTCCTGGGCGTCCAGGCCGATGGCCGACGCCTTGATGCGCATCGGCAGGTCCTTGCTGACGACGGTGACGTCGTGGCCCTCGGCGCCGAGATTCGCGGCGACGGCCAGAATGCGGGAGTCGTTGTCCCCCAGCCGGAATCCCGGGGGCAGCCCGGCGGCGTCACCGTGGTTGAGCTCGACGTGGAGGCTGCCGCGCCCCTCCCCCAGCGGCACGGGCAGGTCGAGCCGGCCGGTCGTGACGCGCAGATCGTCGAGCAGCCGCAGCGCCTCGCGCGCGAAGTAGCCCAGCTCCGGGTGATGCCGCTTGCCCTCCAGCTCGGTGATGACCACGACGGGCAGGACGACGTCGTGCTCGGCGAACCGCAGCAGCGCCCGCGGGTCCGAGAGCAGCACGGAGGTGTCGATGACGTAGGTCTTGCGGGCCGTCTCCGGCGCGGTCGACCCGGCCGGCTCGTGGGCCGGGCGGCGCGCCGGGCGCGGGGAGCCCGCACCTGCGGCGTCGTGGTCCGTCCCCGGATCGGTCGCCCCGGAGGTGTGCGCCGCGTGCTGAGTGTGCATGTCCGCTCCTGCGCGCCCCGGCCTGGCCCACACCGATCGGCGCGCTGGGGCGTGGGTGTGGCTGCCGGTCGGATGCTGACGCCTCGACGGTACGACGCCCCGGGCGGCCACGCGAGGCCGCGCGGCAGGCTCATCCCGGCGGTCACCGACCGTTCATCCCCCGGTCGGGTCGCCGATGCCGGGGCTCGGACCGGCTCGAACGGGCTCAGCCGGTGGCGCGCTCGGACGGGCTCAGCCGGTGGCGCGCACGGGCTCGCGGCCCGCGGCGAGCGGCTCCGGCCCGAGCGGCGCGTCGACGAGGTCGGTGCGCGAGCGCCACAGCCGCCACAGGGCGTAGCCGATGATGACGACCCCGACGACGGCGGCGCCGTTGGCCATCGCGACGTCGAAGGCGCTGTAGCCCACGAGGGCGATCGTCAGCCAGACGGCGGCCTGGATGTATCGCCGGTCGGCGCTCGTCGCGCCGAGCAGCGCGAGGACGGGCAGCACATACCAGGGCTGCACGACGGGGCCGCACACGACGAAGACGGCGAACGCGGCGGTGCTCGCTCCGACGGGATGCGTGGGCCCGACGCGCAACGCCAGCCAGGCGACGGCGACCAGGGCGAGCAGGCCGCCGAGCGTCTGCAGGACCGACACCGCGGCGCCCGCCGCGCCGGTCGCGCCGACGGCACCGAGCAGCAGCTGCGCGATCGACCCGAGCAGCGTCGCCGGCGCGAGCAGGGAGCGCATCTGCATCGGCACCGACAGGTTGTGCAGCCAGCCCCAGCCGAGGCCGCTGATCGCGGTGAGGACGGTGAAGCCGGCGAGAGCGACGAGGCCGACCTTGATCGCCTCGCGCACATACTGCCCGTAGGTGTGTCCGGCGCCCCAGGCCTGCCGGGTCGCCAGGGCCGCCGCCGCGATGAGCGCAAAGATCGCCGTCTGCTTGAAGCCGGCCGCCGCCGCGACGGTGAGCGTGGCCGCGACGATCCGGCCGTCCGCGGCGAGCCACAGGCCGACGACTACGAGCGCGATCATCACGGCGTCGTTGTGGGCGCCGCCGACCAGGTGCAGCAGCACGAGCGGGTTGAGCACGCCGAGCCAGCGGGCGCCCTGCTCGCTGCGCCCCAGCCGGGCGGCCAGGCGTTGCAGCACGAGCGCGAGCACGCCGACGCAGAGCACGGCGGGCAGGCGCATGGCGACGGCCGCGACATACGCGTTGCCGAAGGTGAGGTCGACGACGGTGTGCTGCATCTGCAGCGCCAGCGGCCCGTAGGGGGCGGGCGTGTAGAGCCACACCGGGTCGACGTTGTCGGCGAAGTCGCCCGGCACGGAGATCGGCCCGGTCGTGTAGGGGTCCATGCCGCGGTCGACGATGAGCCCCTGCGCGGCGTAGCTGTAGGCGTCGCGGCTGAAGAGCGGCGGCGCGAGCAGCAGCGGCAGGCTCCACAGGAACCACGTCGAGGTCGGCGCCGTCGGCCGGTCCGGCGTGGGCCGCAGCCGCAGCCAGGCGTGCAGCAGCAGCGCGACGCCACCGAGGATGAGCCCGGTGCTCAGGACGCGGCTGGCGCCGTCCTCGAGCCAGGTCAGGCCGAAGCGGTCGAGGATCCACAGGTCGGGCGGCAGGAACGCCGGCGTCATCGCGGCGACGGCGAGCAGCACCATGCCCCACAGGCCGTGCCGCACGTAGGTGAAGGACCACGCCAGGCGCAGGTCGGCGATCGCCAGGGTCAGCCATGTGGCCGCCTGCGGCCACCAGCCGCGGGGACCGTCCGCGCGCCACGGGGCGCTCGAGGAAGAGGCACTCGAGGACGGGGCGGTCGAACGCATGGTGCCGGTCGGGCGCGCGCTCATGTGCTGGTTCGTCACGTGGTCGACCTGCTCCTCATCCTCGGCGATCCTCGGCGATCCTCGGCGCTGCGCCCCCTGCGCACGCCCGACGCTCTCGGCGGAGCGCAACCACCCGCAGACAGACGTGCGGGACTCGATCTGATCACAGTCTCCCGTATCCCCACGCCGACGTCTACTCGACGCGTGCGCAAACCCACACAATCGGACATCCCCCGGCGCCGCGAATGTCCGACCGGCGCCGGTCGGACTACGAGCCGAACCGACGCTCCCGGTCCGCATACGCGCGCAGCGCACGCAGGAAGTCGACCCGGCGGAAGTCGGGCCAGTAGGCCTCGCAGAAGTAGAACTCGCTGTGCGTCGACTGCCACAGCAGGAAGCCGCCGACGCGCTGCTCCCCCGACGTGCGGATGACGAGGTCGGGATCGGGCTGGCCGCGGGTATACAGGTGAGCCGCGATGCCCTCGGTCGTCACCGACGCGGCGACCTCCTCGAGCGTGCGCCCGGCCGCGGCCGCCTCGAGCAGCATCCCGCGCACGGCATCGGCGATCTCCTGGCGCCCGCCATAGCCCACCGCCACGTTGACGACGAGGCCGGGCGGCAGATCGCGGGTCGTGGCCGCGGCCGCGGTGAGCCGCTGAGCCGTGCGCCGCGGCAGGAGGTCGACGGCGCCGACGATGTTGAGGCGCCAGCGGCGGCGCAGCGCGAGCTGGTCGACGACGTCCTCGATGATCGTCAGCAGCGGCGCGAGCTCCTCGGCGCTGCGGTTGAGGTTGTCCGTCGAGAGCAGCCACAGGGTCGCGACCTCGATGCCGAGCTCGTCGCACCACGTCAGGAAGGGCTCGATGTTGTCCGCGCCCGCGCGGTGCCCCTCGGCGGTCCCCGCCCCTTTGGCCTTGGCCCACCGGCGATTGCCGTCGAGCATGACCCCCACGTGCCGGGGCAGCCGACCGGCCGGCAGGTCGCCGACGAGGCGTCGCTCATAGGCGCTGTACAGCAGATGGGACAGGTCCACGTCTTCCCTCCGACAACGCCGCGGTGGTCACCCTCACGCTACCTGTGACCGGGCACGATGGGCAGTGACGCGACCCTCCCGACGCGCCGAGAACACCCCGAGAGGACGCCGGGAACGCCCCGCTGCGCAACCTTCGCTTGCGTAACTTACGGTGCCGTAGGTTACGCTGGGCCCATGCCCCGGACCATTCACGCCTCACCCGGCACCGACTCCGTGGAGGGCTCTGACGTCATGACCGACACCCGCGACCGCGACGACGACCAGCGGTCCGGGCCGATCGAGGCCGTCATCGACACGGCCGCCGACATCGTCGGCTCCGTCAAGCCCAAGCTGCGCGGCTGGCTGCACGCGGGCACGTTCCCGTTCATCGTCCTGGCCGGCCTGGCGCTCGTCGCGGCGACGCCGACCCTGCGCGGCCGCGTCGGCGTCGCGATCTTCGTCGGCACCGCCTGCCTGCTCTTCGGCACGAGCGGCCTGTACCACCGCGGGCGCTGGTCGCCGAGCACGAGCAAGCTGCTGCGCCGGCTCGACCACGCCAACATCTTCCTCATCATCGCCGGCACCTACACGGCCTTCGCGACGACGCTGCTCGCCCCCGACCAGGCACGCACCCTGCTGGCGATCATGTGGGTCTCGGCCCTGGCCGGGGTGGTCTTCAAGGTCTTCTGGGTCGGGGCGCCGCGATGGCTGTCCACGCCGATCTACATCGGGCTCGGGTGGGTCGCGATCTTCTACGTCGGACCCTTCTACCAGGCCGGCGGCGCGCTCGTGCTCGCCCTCATCGTGCTCGGCGGCGTGCTCTACACGCTCGGCGGCGTCGTCTACGGGCTGCGGCGGCCCGACCCGTCACCACGCTGGTTCGGCTTCCACGAGATCTTCCACTCGTTCACCATCGCGGCCTTCGCGTCGCACTTCGCCGCGGTCGTGCTCGTCGTCACCTCCGGCGCCGCGATCCGCTGAACGCATCGCGCAGGCCGACCGCGCCTGGGCACGACGGCGCGGACCGCTCCGGTCTCAGGCCTTTGTCTCGTGCCCGGTCGTCGGCCGCTGCGCGCCCGAGGAGCCGGCCTGGGTCGGCGGCTCCGGCGAGCGGTCGCCGTCGACCGGATACCCCTGCCCCAGGGCCCGCGGCCGGGTCTGCACGTCGTCGGCGTCGCGCGCCGCCTGCGCCCGCTCGCGGGCCTCGTCGGCCTCCTTGGCCTGGGCCTGGGCGCGGTAGTCGACGTTGCGCAGGTGCTTGCCCATGTTGCGCATGAGCAGCCACAACGCGCACGCCAGCAGGAAGAACGCGAGGAAGCCCCCGAGCCCGGGGCCGACGCTCTGATCGATGCCACCCATGTCACGCCTCCTTGATCTGATCGAAGGCTACGTCGAGTCGCCCCTGCTGCGCCTGCGCCGCGAGCCGATCGGCGTGCGCGGCGTCGCCCAGACCCGCGAAGAGGTCGTCCTCGCCGGGCTCGATCGGCACGTAGGAGAACGCCGCCTCGTAGTCCTCCGTCGGCCAGACCTCGCGCTCGACGTCCAGCGGGACGCTGAAGAAGACCCCGTCGGGGTCGATCTGCGTCGCGTGCGCGAGCAAGGCCAGGTTGCGGGTCTCGAAATACGCGCCGCTGGGCACGTGGGTCGACGTCGGCCGGTCCACCCGGTCCTTCCACCGCGCCACCCAGTCCCCGTAGGCCGACTCGTAGCCGCGAGCGATCATCGCCTCGTGGAAGGCCCGCACCCGCGCGCCCGAGAGGGTCTGGTTGTAGTAGAGCTTGAGGGGCTGCCACGCGGCGCCCGCATGCGGGTAGGCGTCGACGTCGCCCGCGGCGCGGAAGGCCGCGACGGTGACGACGTGACACATGATGTGGTCGGGGTGGGGGTAGCCGCCGTCCTCGTCGTAGGTCGTCACGACGTGCGGGCGGAAGTCACGGATCACCCGCACCAGGGCCTCCGCGGTGGCGTCGATCGGCTCGAGCGCGAAGCAGCCGTCCGGCAGGGGCGGTGTCGGGTCACCCTCGGGCAGACCGGAATCGACGAAGCCGAGCCACGTGTGCGAGACGCCGAGGATCTCCTGCGCGCGGGCCATCTCCTGGCGGCGCACCTCGGGCAGGTCGCGCAGCACGTCGGGGTCGTCCTTGAGGCGCGGGTTGAGGATGTCGCCGCGCTCGCCGCCGGTGCACGAGACGACCATGACCTCCTCGCCGCGCGCGACGTAATAGGCCATCGTCGCCGCGCCTTTGCTCGACTCGTCGTCCGGGTGGGCGTGGACGGCGAGGAGCCGGAGGGGCTGAGCGGAAGTCGCCTGCTGGGGCACGAGTCTCCTTCGGTCGCGTCAAGCGGTCGGAACTGGCGGTCGGAACGGTCGGATCGGGTGGACGCCTCGCGAGGGTCAGGCCGTGCGACCCGCGCGGCACTCACCCGGCGGGCGCTGCACGGCCGCCGCGCGCCGCCCGACGGTGCAGGGCGCACCCCGCATTGTGTCACCGTCGCCTCGGCGCCCCCGTCCGCCTCGACCTGCGGCCCCCGCACCGACACCCGTCGCCTCGTGCGAGCGACGCCCGGACCGACCGGTGAGGCGGCGCGTAGGGTGACAACGTGTCCGCCACCGCACCGCCCCCGCGTCACGACCCTTCTCGTGGGCCTGCTCTCGGCCCCACCGGCTCGGGCGGGCCGGACGCGTCGGCCGGGTCGGAGGCATCGTCCGGGTCGGACGCGTCGCACGCGTCGCACGCGTCGCTCGGCGCGGAGACCACAGCGGACCTCGAGGCGGAGGACCTCGAGGAGGCGCGGGCCGGCACGGGCACGCGAGCCCGCGACGCGTGGGCGGGCCTCGATCCGGCGCATCGCCGCTTCGTCGTCCTGGGGGTCGTGCTCGGCATCCTCGGCACGGCCATGGTGATCTGGTATGCGCTCTCGGCGACGGTCGACAAGGTCAACTGGCGCGACGTCGCCTTCGAGGTGCCGGCGGACAACCTCGTGCGGATGCGCTTCGAGATCACCAAGCCGCCGGACATGACGGCGGTGTGCACCCTGCTCGCGCAGGAGACCAATCACGGGGTCGTCGGGCGCACGACCGTGACGATCCCCCCCGCGAGCGAGCGCACGACCTACCACGAGGCCACGATCCGCACGACGAGCCTGGCCGTCATCGGCACCGTGCGCACCTGCGCCGCGCAGTGAGCCGCCGCTGATCGCCTCGCCCCTTGCGCCGCCCGCCCAGCCCGCGGCGGCCGCGGCAGGCGTCGCCCCTGCCGGTCGATGCCGGTCGATGCCGGTCGATGCCGGTCGATGCCGCCGTGCAGTAGTCGAGCCGTGCAGTAGTCGAGCTACGTCCCGGATCGACTCGTGCCCGCACCGGCATGGG
>JAVTVZ010000123.1:0-2259 GCA_032229625.1 Dermatophilaceae bacterium
CGAGGTGAGGAAGTGCCCTGGCGAAGCGCCAGGGTGCGTCACGATCGACGGCGGGCCGGCGCAGACGCAGCAGCTCGACGATCGCTCAGGAGCAGACGACTCGCGGCCCCGCAGGGTGGACCGTCACCCTCCGAGCGATGCGGTCGACGTCAGGGGCGCAGCCTGCGGCCGGGTCAGCGCCGACAGAGCGCGCTGCTGGTGCGGCGCAGGTCGACGTGCCGACGGAAGTACGCGAAGGCGCGCTGGGAGGTGCGATCCGCGTCGTGCATCGTGCGCCCCCCTTCGTCGTGGGCCGGACCGCCTGGAGCGGCGGGTCCGTGCCGTTGATTCGACCGTACGAGTCCCCGACCCATAACTCCTACTTTGGCTATGGGAATTCTCGGATTATGGGACGGCGTGCGGGAGGACGGGCGCGTCACGCCTGCTCATCACGGCGATTCGCAGGCCGCCGACCGTGGAGCCGGGGGCGCCGGCGGGGCATCTCTCGCCACCTTGTCGGTGGTCGGCCCTAACGTCGTCCCCGCGATCGACCGCCGGCCGACCGCAACGTCCGACATCACGCTCGACACCCTTCTCGTCACTCGGCTCGACACTCAAGGAGCACCTCATGACCGACGTCTGGCCCGCAGTCCACGCCGAGCGCGCGGCGCTCATCGACGACCTCGCGACGCTGAGTCCGCAGCAGTGGGACACCCCGTCGCTGGCTGCGGGGTGGACGGTGCACGATGTCGCCGCCCATCTGGTCGACAATGCGCGCACGACGCCGTGGCGGCTGCTGACGGCGATGGCGCGGGCGCGCTTCGACTTCGACCGGCAGAACGCGCAGGGCGTCGCCGCGCAGCGCGGGGCCACGCCCGCGGTGACGCTGACCAGGCTGCGGGAGGTCGCGCGCCGCACGAGCGGGCCCCCGACGCGTCTGGCCGCGCTGGAGAGTCGGCTGGTCGAGGAGATCGCCCACGGCGAGGACATCCGCCGTCCGCTCGGCCTGACGCGGGCCTACCCCGGGGCCGCGCTCGACGCGGCGATCCGCTATCAGGGCGCGACCCCCGAGGCCATCGGCGGCGCCAAGGCGCTGGCGAGCAGAGTCACGCTGGTCGCCGACGACACCGGGCTGCGGCTGGGGCAGGGGCCGCAGATCCAGGGGCCGGCGCTGGCGATCCTCATGCTGCTCACCGGCCGACGCCACGCGCTGGACGAGCTGCGCGGCCCTGGGCTGGATCTCCTGGCCGCCGCGTGATCGTGCCAGCCGCCCTCGCCCGCAGCCGAGCCCGCCGATGCGCCCGCCGATCAGGCGGCCGGCGGCTGCAGCAGCTGGAAGCTCGCGCCCTGCGGGTCGGCGACCGTCGCCAGGCGCCCGTAGGGCGAGTCCATGGGCCCGTCGAGCACGGCGCCGCCGAGCGTGGCGACGAGCGCGAGGTCGCGGTCGAGGTCGGCCGTCCCCAGGTAGATCCGCCAGTACGACGGCGTGCCCGGCGCGACGACGCCGCGAGCGTCGCATAGGCCGGCGGTCGCGGCCTCACCGGCGCCGTTCGTCACGTAGGCCCAGTCCCCCGGCATCTCGTGGACGTCCCAGCCGAAGACGCTGCGGTAGAAGGGGATCGCCGCCTCGATCGACTGGCTCAGGCACTCGAACCACACGGCCGTGCCCGGCGCGCCCGTGACGGCGACACCGGCGAAGTCACCCGCCTGCCACACGCCGATCGCCGCACCCGCGGAGTCGACGAAGACGCCCATCGTCCCGGCCGCACCGACCGCCATCGGCGCGACGAGGACCGAGCCGCCGGCGGCCTCGACCCGCTCGGCGGCCGCGTGCGCGTCCGCGCCCGACAGATACAGACCCCACTCCGTCGGCACGACCCCGCCCTGGGGGCAGGTCATGCCCTCGGTCGACATCAACCCCCCGACGGGCTGCCCGTCGAGCAGCACCAGGTGGTAGTGCCCGACGTCGGCGCCGCGGTCCTCGAAGGTCCAGCCGAAGAGCTCGCCGTAGAACGCCTTCGCCCCCTCGATGTCGCTCGTCGACAGGTCCACCCAGGCGGGGCTGCCGGGCGGGACCTGCGTCGCGGCCTGCGCGCTCGGGGTCGTCGTGGGTGTGTCGGTCATGTCGTCCTCCTGGTGTCGCCGCAGTCGGCCCTGCCTCGGTGGTCCGATCTTCACACCCCGACGCCAGGCAGACGCCGTCCCCCAGCACCCGGCATCCGTCCCCCGGCACCCGTCCCCGGGCACCCGGTGCCCGTCCCCCGGCGCCCGGCGCCCGGC
>JAVTVZ010000123.1:2359-4001 GCA_032229625.1 Dermatophilaceae bacterium
CTGGTCCAGCGGCGCGGTGACCTCGGCGGTGATGATGCGCAGCAGGCGCATGATCACGTTGTCGAGGGCGACCGCGGTGTCCCACACGGTGTCCTGGTCGGCGACCGGCGCGGTCACGGTGTCGGGGCCTGCGGCCAGCACGGTCTCGATGTGGTCCTGGCCGACCCCGCTGTACCAGTCGTTGAGTTCGTGCATGTGCGCCAGCGCCTCCTGCAGCGCGGGGATCATCGCCTCGGCGGCGGCCACCTCGCGCTGGCATCGCTCCAGCATTGCCTGGGCCCGGTCCAGCTCGGCGCGGGCCTCGTCGATCGTCGTCGTCATGCCCTGCACGGTAGGTAGCGGTCTTCACAGGTGCCTCACGGCGCGATCACGCGGCGATCTCGTCGTCCCGCGCGCCGACGGCCCTCGGCTGGGAGGATGGCGGCAGCCGGGTGACCGGCGAATCCCCCACCGACGTGAGGACACTCATGGGCATCGAGACCGCGACCGTCGTGTCGGCACCGCGCGAGGAGGTCTTCGCGTGGCACGCGCGCCCCGGGGCGCTGCGGCGGCTGCTGCCGCCGTGGGCGCACCTGTCCGTCGAGTCGGAGGCGACGTCGCTGGTCGACGGCACGGCCGTCATCGCGCTGCCCGCCGGGGTGCGGTGGACCAGCACCCACGACCCGGCCGGATACCAGGAGGGTCGGCGATTCGTCGACGCCGGCGATCTGCCGCTGACGGGCTCGCGGGTGTCGTGGCGCGACGAGCACCTCTTCGAGGACGCCTCCGCCGGGCGCACCCGCGTCGTCGACATCGTCGAGACGCCGATCCCGGGGCTGACGCTGCGACCGGCGCTGGCCTACCGCTACCGCCAGCTCGCCGGCGACCTCGCGATCGCCGCCGAGCTGCGCGACCTCGCGCCCGACCCCCTGACGATCGGGATGACGGGGTCCTCGGGGCTCGTCGGTGACGCGCTGGCCGCGATGCTGACGACGGCGGGCCACACCGTGGTCCGGCTGGTGCGCTCCCCCGAGAGCGATCCGCACACACGAGTGTGGCATCCGGCCGATCCCGCGCCGGATCTGGCCGCCGGCCTCGACGCCCTCGTCCACCTCGCGGGCGCCCCCATCGCGGGCCGCTTCACCGACTCCCACCGCCGGGCCGTGCACGACTCGCGCGTCGGCCCGACGGCGCGCCTGGCCCGCGTCGCCGGCGACATCCCCTTCATCAGCGCGTCGGCCATCGGCCTCTACGGCTACGACCGCGGCGACGAGGCGCTGGACGAGTCCGCGACGCGCGGCGACGGTTTCCTCGCCGACGTCGTCGCGGGCTGGGAGGCCGACGCGGCGCAGGCGGCCGGGCGGCACGTGTGCGTGCGCACCGGCATCGTGCAGTCCGCGGCGGGCGGCGCCCTCGCGCTGCAGCGCCCGCTCTTCGCCGCAGGGCTCGGCGGCCCCCTCGCCGGCGGGCAGCAGTGGCTCTCGTGGATCGCCCTGGACGACCTGCTCGACATCTACTACCGGGCGATCGTCGACGATCGGCTGTCCGGCCCCGTCAACGCCGTCGCGCCGCACCCGCGGCGCCAGCGCGACTGGGCCGACACGCTCGGCGCGGTGCTGCACCGCCCGACGCGGCTGCCGACGCCGAGCTTCGGGCCGCGGCT
>JAVTVZ010000123.1:4101-5406 GCA_032229625.1 Dermatophilaceae bacterium
CCGCTTTGCCCTGTAGATCGTGGCGCCGCGACCGATAGGAGATCGACCGCTCCCCTCGGCCCGGAGGTGCTCGTGCGCGCCAAGCCCACCCTCGCCCTGATCACCTGCCTGCTGCTCGCAGGCTCCGCGGGCTGCACGCTCGGCACGTCGAAGGCGCAGGAGGCGACCCCCACCAAGCCCCCGGCCGCGCCGGCGACCTTCGCGATGACGACCCCGCGCGGTGGTGTGCCGGCGCTCCTGACGACCAAGCCGCTGAACTTCGCCGCCACCGGCGGCGTCATCGACGGCATCCAGGTCACCCGGGCGGACGGCACGGCGCTGCCGACGAAGGCCGGCGACGACGGCATCGTCGGCACGTGGGCGCGGTCCTCGACGCGGTGGCAGCTCACGGGCGCGCTCGGCCCGAAGACCGCGTATACCGCCACGGTCACCGGCCACAACGCCGACGGGGTCCGCGCGAGCTCGACGTTCCGCTTCACGACCCACGACGCGCCGCGGCTGCAGGCGCGCATGAATCCCGGCGACGACCAGGTCGTCGGCGTCGGCATGCCGATCCAGATCCGCTTCGACACCGACGTGCCGGACCGCGCGGCCGTCGAGCGGCACCTGAGCATCCGCACGACACCGAAGGTGCAGGGGTCGTGGGGCTGGGTCGACGACGAGACGGTGCTGTGGCGGCCGAAGGACTTCTGGCCGGCGGGCACGAAGGTCACCGCGGCCGTGGACGTCACGGGGCACCACCTCGGCGACGGCCTCTTCGGCGGCACGAAGCGCAGCATCGCCTTCGAGGTCGGCCGCGACCTGCGCATGCTCATCTCCGACGACGCCAAGACGATGACCGTCACCAAGGGCGGCAAGACCGTCGAGAGCTTCGCGGTCTCGCTCGGCAAGCCCGGCTACACGACCCGCTCGGGCACCAAGATCGTCTACGAGAAGGCGACGCCCTACACGATGCGCGGCACCGGCGCGGACCCCTACGTCACGACCGTCAAGCACGCCCAGCGCATCACCGACTCCGGCGAGTTCCTCCACGGCGCACCGTGGTCCGTCGCCGCCCAGGGCCGGCGCAACGTCTCCCACGGCTGCACGAACCTCTCCCCCGGCGCCGCCGCGTGGCTCTACCGCACGACCTTCATCGGCGACCCCGTCATCACGACCGGCACGGGCCGCACGGCCGAGACGTGGAACGGCCTCGGCGGCATCTGGAACTACTCGTGGAAGCAGTGGCGCGCCCTCTCCTCCCTGTAGCGGGTCCGCGGCCCGCTGCGCCGCCCGTGCCAGGATGACGCCGTGACGTCAGACTCC
>JAVTVZ010000123.1:5506-8988 GCA_032229625.1 Dermatophilaceae bacterium
CCGGTCGAGCAGCCCGCCGGGCAGCACCCGCACGAGCACGTCGGCGCCGACGGCTCGGGGCACGACGCCTGCGGGTGCCAGAGCGCGGAGGGCGCCGCGCCCGGCCCGCTCGCGGACGCCTCGGTGCGCCGCGCGCGGCCCAACGACGCACCGGCCGTCGGGCTCGTGCAGCTGCAGTCGATGCGCACGGACTACGCGCCGGTGCTGCCGGCGGCGGCGCTCGACGCGCTCGCGCAGCTCTCGGAGGCGGAGGTCGCGACGGCGTGGCGGCAGGCCTTGGAGCAGCCGCCGACGGCGCGGCACCGGCTGCTCGTCGCGTGCTCGGGGGCGCAGGTCGTGGGGTTGGCGTCGTTCGGGCCGAGCGAGGACCCCGACGGGGACGACGAGACGGCGGACCTGGCGAGCCTCGTCGTGCATCCGCGGGCCCGCGGTCAGGGGCACGGGTCGCGGCTGCTCAACGCCGTGGTCGACGAGTCGCGGGCCGCGGGTTTCACGTGGCTGACGACGTGGGTGCCGCTGGATGCGCCGGCGCTGCGCGGCTTCGTGCAGGCCGCCGGGATGGGCCCGGACCGCGCGCGCCGCGAGCGCGTCGTCGACGCCTCGGGCACGACCGTCACCGAGGTGCGGCTCGGCGCGTCGCTGTCGGCCGACCCCGACCCGTCGGCCCCGTGACGGGCCCGGACTCCACGGGAGCAGCCGACACCAGGCTCGACACGGCGACGACGAAGCGCCAGGCCCTCTCGGTCGGGATCGCGACGGGCGCCTACGGCGTGAGCTTCGGGGCGCTGTCGGTCGCCGCGGGTCTGGACGTGTGGCAGACGATCGCACTGTCGGCGCTGATGTTCACCGGCGGGTCGCAGTTCGCGTTCGTCGGGGTGCTCGGCGCCGGTGGCACGGGGCTGTCGGCGACGGCGACCGCGGGGCTGCTCGGCGTGCGCAACGGCCTGTACGGCCTGGAGATCAGCCGGTTGCTCGACCTGCGCGGTCTGCGTCGCGTGGCCGGTGCGCACCTGACGATCGACGAGTCGACGGCGGTGGCCGTCGGCCAGCCCGACGTGGCCCGGTCGCGGATCGGCTTCTGGTGGACCGGCCTCGCGGTCTTCGTGCTGTGGAACGCGACGACGGCCGTCGGCGCGGTCCTCGGCGACGCGATGGGCGATCCGCGCACCTACGGGCTGGACGCGGCGGCAGCGGGCGCCTTCTGCGCGCTGCTGTGGCCGCGGCTGCACAACCACCTGACGCGCGGGGTGGCGCTGACGGCGCTGACGATCTCCGTCGTGTTGTCGGCGCTGCTGCCGGCCGGGGTGCCGGTGCTGGTGGCGGCACTGGTGGCGTTCATCGGCCTGCCCCCGCCGCGGGGCGCGCGTGGCAGCCGGAGGCGGGCGTGACGCTGTGGGCGACGGTGCTCCTGGCGTGCGCGCTCTGCTACGCCCTCAAATTCGCCGGGTATGTCGTGCCGCACCGGCTCCTGGAGGCGCCGCGGGTCCGGCGGGTCACGGCGCTGCTGCCGGTGGCGCTGCTCGCGGCGCTCGTGGGGGTGCAGACGTTCGTCGGGTCCGGCGCGCAGGCCGGGGCGCTGGTGCTGGACTCGCGCGCGGCGGCGGTCGGCGTGGCGATCGTCGCGCTGATGCTGCGGGCGCCCTTCATCCTCGTCGTCGTCGTGGCGGCCGCGACCGCGGCGCTGCTGCGCCAGTTCGGGTGGGCCTGACCGCCGGCCGGCGAGCACATGGCGGCCGCGCGCGGGCCGACACCGATGACACGTTCTCGCATCGAAACGGGCGTTTCACCCCACCCGCGCTGGTCGCCCGACACTGCGGGGCTTAACCTGCGGCAGTCCCACAGGCAAGCCCGTCGCGCGCCGTGACCGGGGACGACCACGAGGCACACCACCACGAGGACACCACCACGACGCGACCGGACGGGCCCGACGCAGGAGCCCCCATGACACTGGACAGTGAGGTCCGGAAGATCAGGACGGACCCCGACCGGCCACCGGTCGCGGTCGTCGAACCCACCCGGCTCAGCGGCCGCGGCAAGGTCGTCTTCGGCATCATCGCCGTGCTGGCGGCCACCGGGTGGACGATGCTGGCGATCGTGCGCGGCGAGCACGTCAGCTCGATGTGGTTCGTGCTGGCCGCGGTCGGCAGCTATCTCATCGCGTTGCGCTTCTATGCGCTGCTCATCCAGCACAAGATCCTTCGGCCGGACGACACGCGCGCCACCCCGGCGGAGGTGCACGACAACGGCAAGGACTTCATGCCGACGGACCGGCGGGTCCTCTTCGGCCACCACTTCGCGGCGATCTCCGGCGCGGGCCCCCTCGTGGGCCCGGTGCTCGCCTCCCAGATGGGCTATCTGCCGGGCACGTTGTGGATCATCTTCGGCGTCATCTTCGCCGGGGCCGTGCAGGACTACATGGTGTTGCACTTCTCGATGCGGCGTAACGGCCGCAGCCTGGGGCAGATGGCCCGCGAGGAGCTGGGCCCGGTCGGTGGCTGGGCCGCGATCATCGGCGTGCTGACCATCATGATCATCCTCATCGCGGTGCTCGGCGTCGTCATCATCGGCGCGCTCGCCGAGAGCGCCTGGGCGGTCTTCTCCATCGCGATGACGATCCCGATCGCGCTCTTCATGGGCGTCTATCTGCGATTCCTGCGGCCGGGCAAGGTCAGCGAGGTCTCGATCATCGGCGTGGCCCTGCTCTTCCTGGCGATCGTCGGCGGCAAGTGGGTCGCCGATTCGGCGTCGCTCGCGCCGATCTTCACGCTGTCCAAGCCGTCGCTGGCGATCTGGCTGGCCGTCTACGGTTTCGCGGCGTCCGTGCTGCCGGTCTGGCTGCTGCTGGCGCCGCGCGACTACCTCTCGACCTTCATGAAGGTCGGCACGATCGCGGCGCTGGCATTGGCGATCATCCTGGTCAACCCGGAGATGCAGATGCCGGCGGTGACGCATTTCGCGCTCGACGGCACGGGCCCGGCCTTCGCCGGTCAGCTCTTCCCCTTCTTGTTCATCACGATCGCCTGCGGCGCGATCTCCGGATTCCACGCGCTCATCTCCTCGGGCACGACGCCCAAGCTGTTGGAGAAGGAGAGCCAGGGCCGCATCATCGGCTACGGCGGCATGCTCACCGAGAGTTTCGTCGCGATCATGGCGCTCGTCGCCGCGTGCATCCTCGATCAGCACCTGTATTTCGCGATGAACGCCCCGGCGGCCGCGACCGGCATGGGCCAGGCCGTCCCCACCCCCGAGACGGCCGCGGCCTACACCAACGGCCTCAACCTCGTCAGCCAGGCGGGCACCCCGCTGCCCGACGTCGACCCGTCGATGTTCGCGCAGGCCGCAAAGGATATCCACGAGAATTCGATCATCTCCCGCACCGGCGGCGCGCCGACGCTGGCGATGGGCATGGCCGAGGTGATGAGCCGCATCCCGCTGCTGGGCGACAAGGCGTTCTGGTATCACTTCGCCGTCATGTTCGAGGC
>JAVTVZ010000124.1:0-8967 GCA_032229625.1 Dermatophilaceae bacterium
GTGCGGCACGCCGTGAGTGACTATGCGGTCGGGCCGACGAAGGCGACCGTCGCCGTCGCGGGCGTGGCGAACGCCGCCGGCGCCGGACTCCTCGCGGTCGCGGTGGCGGCCGGGGGCGGTGCTGTGGCCGCGATGGATCGCCGGACCGAGATGATCTGGCTGCTCGCGATCTACGCGGTGCTCGCGGTCGTCGTCCTCGCCGCGCCCACCGACCTCGAGGGGCAGCGCCGCACGATGACGGGCCGGCTGCACCTGCTCATCGCCGTCGCGTCCTTCACGGCGGGCTACCTGCTCACGGCCGACGGCACGCGTGACCTCGCGGGTCTGCCGGGCTGGGCCCCGCTCGCCGGGATGCTGGAGGTGCTGCGGTGGGCGACGCTCGCGGGCCTCGTCGGGGTCGTCGTCACCCTGCTCGTCCGGCCGCTGCGCGCCGTCTTCGGCGTCGTGGAGCGGGTGTTCCTCGGCGCGCTGCTGCTGTGGTGCATCGTCGTCGCCGCAGGCCTGGCGTTCCTCGCCTGATCCGTCTCCCGACGCTCGACAGGCTGGTGTCCTGACAAAACGTCCGGCGCGGCCGCCCGGACACGACGTGTGCCCCGCCGGATGACCGGCGGGGCACACGGGCGGTCCAGGGGTCGGTGAGGGGTCAGCCGCGCGGCCACATGGGCACGACGGCGCGGCCGACGGTGCCGTTCATGACGCCGGCGAAGGAGCAGTACCACGCCGCGAAGGCCGTGACGATGCCGACGTAACCGCCGCCCGTCGTCATCGCCGAGGAGTGCATGAAGTCGCCGAGGGTCAGCAGGATGAAGGCGACGAGCAGGAGCGCGAACGTGACCGTCAGGCCGCCGTTGACGCGGCTGACGACGATGAGCATGTAGGCGGTGAAGATCGTCCAGCCGAGCAGGAAGAGACCGACGCCCGTGGCCTTGGTGGTCGGGTCCTTGAACATCTCGCCGTTGGTGACGATCCAGTAGAACGACATCCAGAAGGCGCCGTAGGAGCAGAACGCGGTCGCGCCGAAGGTGTTGCCCTTGAAGTGCTCCATGACGCCCGCGATGACCTGCACCGCGCCGCCGTAGAAGAGGGCCAGGCCGAAGACGACCGGCTCGGCCGAGACCGGCACGAGGCCGGCGTTGAACGTCGAGAGGACGAACGTCGTCAGCGCGAACGCGGCGAGGCCGAGCGGGCCGGGGTCGGCGATGACCAGGCTGCGCGGGGCGGGACCGGCCGCGGGCGCCGCCGGGGCGTGGGGGGCTTCGGGATGGAGGGTTGCGGACATGGCGAAGCTGCCTTTCTGCAGGGGAAGGTCACGCGATGCGCGGCGGCGGCATCGCCCGGAGGACTCGTGGCCGTCGCAGCGGGCGGGGCCTGGCGGCGGCCGTGGAGAGGTCGGCCTGCGACGCGGGCCGGCGCCCGCCGCAGGGGTGCGGTGTCGCCGCACGAGGGCTGTGTCGGGCGCTGCGAAGGGGCGGGCCCGGCTCGTGGAATCCACTGCGGCGGAGTGGGTTGCACGCTCTTCTGGGCACTGAAACTACACAGGGCCGCGCACGCGCGGAGGCGGATTCGTCGAAGTTGCCCGGGCGTCTGCGCAGAGCGCGTCGTCGATCGCCCGGAAGGCCGCGAGCGTCGCGAGGAGCTTCCACTGGTCCTGCGGCGCCGGCCACGACGAGAGCTTCGCCCCGACGACCCCGGTGCGTCGATCGACGTAGAGGAGTTGCCCGTGGATGCCCAGGCACACGAGCACGTCGTCCCCGGGGTAGGGCAGCCAACACTGGTTGCGGTAGCCGCCCCCCGGGAGCACGGCGGAGTCCGGGCTCGCGGCGAACGCCGCCCGGGTGTCCGGCCCGCCGGTGAACGTGTCGCGCACCCACGCGGCCGGCAGGACCCGCTCGCCGTCGACGGCGACCCCGTCGCCGGCCAGCAGCAGCCCGAACCGGGCGATGTCGCCCAACCTCGCCGCGATGCCCCCGTCGAACAAGCCCGTGCCCTCGTGGTCGACGCCGATCGTCGCGTCGAACTCCGCACCCATCCGCGCCCACAGGAGCCGCCCCGCCAGCCGCGGGAACCGCTCGCCGCTCGCGGCCTCGCACACCCAGCCGAGCACGTCGCTCTCGCAGCTGCGGTAGCGGAACGACCCGCCCGCGGGCCGGTCCGCCTCGAGCCGCGACAGGAACGCCCGCAACCCCAGCGCCCCCACGAGGTGCTGACGCGGCCGCCACCCCAGCGCCTCCTCGATGAGGTGCACGCCCGACGCCGCGTCGAGGTAGCCCTCGCTGAACCGCGCCCCCGAGCGCATGTCGAGCACGTCACGCACGCTCGCGTCGGCGTATCCGCCGCGCCGCAGCTGCGGCACGTAGGCGCCCACGGGGGCCGCGGGGTCGAGGCGGCCCGCGCCGACGAGGATGCCGGCGACCGCGCCGACGATCGATTTGCTGACCGACAGCAGCAGGTGCGGCGTGCGCGCCCCGAAGCCCTCGCGATACGACTCCAGCAGGACGTCGCGGCCGCGGGCGACCATCCACCCGTCGGTGTCGGTGGCCTCCATGACCTGCGCGACGCTGCGCCGCGCCCCGTCGGGGGTGCGGACCAGCAGCCGCTCCAGCGGCGGCACCCCGAGGCTCGCGACGTCCGCGCGGTGCAGCGCGACGCTGCGCCGACCGCGGGGGATCGTCGCGGTCGGGAAGATCTGCGCCGTGTGCGTGAACGTCCACCGCAGGTCGCCGCCGGTGCGCCACTGCCCGACCCGGTGAGGATCGGCCGGTGGGCGCGTGGCCGCGGACGTCATGGCCAGCGGCACCCCCGCATACCGGCCGCGGATCGCGTCGACGAGCGCCAGGGCGCGGGGTGTCAGGGTGAGGCGCCCGTCGGCCGTGCGCTCCTGGAGGCGGCCCTTGGTGACCAGGACGCCGAGTTCGGTGCCGCGCCGGCACGTGTCTGCGGCGCCGTGCAGGGGCAGGTAGAAGGCCTCGCGGTCGCTCTGCAGGTCGTGCCAGTCCTGCGTGACGCGCCCGAAGCGCAGCCGCCCGCAGCGGTCGACCTCGTAGTGGCCGGTCGGGGCGGATCGGGTGATGAGCTGCACGAGCGGGGAGGTCTGGCTGATGACCAGCTGCCCCCACTCGTCGGCGTCGCCGAGGTCGCACCAGCGGGCGTCGAGCTCCTCGACGTCGAGGTCGTAGTCGACGTCGAGGTGCTCGAGCAGGTGGAACGCGAAGAGCGGCAGGTCGGCGTATGCCGGGACGGCGACGGTGGTGATCGCCGACGCGCCGCTGATCCGCGGGTGGAGTTCGCCGAGGTAGACCTCGCCGGCGGCGTCGTCGACGAGCACGTCGACCCCGAAGGCGCCGAGGTATCCCAGGGCGGCGAGCCGGTCGCCGAGCCGGCGCACGAGCGCGACCGTCCGCGCGCGCAGCGCCGCGGGCACCGCGCCGGGGGAGAGCTCGTCGCCGCACCACCCGCCCCGGTAGGGGGTCAACCGCGGGTCACCGGTGAGCTCGGCGAGCACGGGCCCGACGAGCGTGCCGTGCCGGGTCAGGACCGCCTCGACCGCCAGGGTGCGCGCGTCGGTGCGCCGCATCACCGTGACCACCTGATCCGCCCCGCCCGGCCCGGCGATCTCGTGCTCGTGGGCCTTCCAGCCGCTCTCGTCGGCGACGAAGAACGTCGTCGTGCCCGAGTCGCCGGAGGCGGTCCGGACGACCAGGTCGGTGCCGAGCCCGGCGGCCTGCGCCGCGGCGAGCAGCCCGGCGTAGTCGCGGACCGGGCACAGGACGTGCGGGACGCTCGGCGCGCCGGCCTCGATCCCCAGCCGCGTCGCGGTGAGCGTGGAGTCCAGACGCTCGCGCAGCGCGGCGCGGGGCAGCGCGAGGTCGTAGCCGAGCTCGGCGCAGAGCTGCTCGGTGCGCGCGTCGACGTCGACCATGACGAGCATGGGCCGCACCCCCGGCGCGGCGCGGGCCGCGAGGTGAGCCCGGACCTGCGGGTGCCCCAGCAGCCAGTTGTTGAGCTGCGCGCCGCCGCGCACGTCATCCGGCGGCCCGATGCTCGGGGCCATGACCAGCGGATGCGCGCCGTCCCAGGGGTCCCGTGCGACGACGTAGGAGAAGCCGCGCACCCAGCGGTCCAGCCCGAGCAGGTGCAGGGGGGTCGCCCCGACCAGGCAGATCGGCCGCGTGTTCGTGCGCAGGGCATGCCGGATCTGCGACATGTCGCGCAGCCGGCGCCGCGTCGGGATGCTGGCACTCACACGCAGGCCTCCTGGATCGACGGGGCGCGCGGGCCATCCTGCCCCTCCCGGGCACCCACGCGCCTCCTGCGCCCTGGGGCATCGGCGGCGGCCGACGCACATCCCGGGTCCGCGCTCCGGGGCGGTGCGAGCATCCTGCCGGCGGCCGGTGGCACGCGCTCCAGGTCAGCGGGCTCGCGGGCGCGGCGCAGGTAGCCTGTGCAGGTGACTGAGATCGAGATCGGCCGGGGCAAGCGCGGGCGGCGGGCCTACACCTTCGACGACATCGGCGTCGTGCCGTCGCGGCGCACCCGCGACCCCGAGGAGGTGTCGACGAGCTGGCAGATCGACGCCTACCACTTCGACCTGCCCTTCCTCGCCGCGCCGATGGACTCGGTGATGTCGCCGGAGACGGCGATCGCGTTCGGCCGGCTCGGGGGCCTGGGGGTGCTCGACCTCGAAGGCCTGTGGACCCGGTACGAGGACCCGTCGCCGCTGCTGGAGGAGATCGCCGGCCTGGAGCCGGGGTCGGTGACGACGCGGATGCAGGAGGTCTATGCCGAGCCGATCAAGCCCGAGCTCATCACCGCGCGGCTGCGCCAGATCCGCGACGCGGGCGTCACCGTCGCCGGGGCACTGTCGCCGCAACGCACCCAGGAGCACTGGAAGACGGTCGTCGACGCCGGGGTCGACCTCTTCGTCATCCGCGGCACGACGGTCTCGGCGGAGCACGTCAGCAGCCACGCCGAGCCGCTGAACCTCAAGCGCTTCATCTACGAGCTCGACGTGCCGGTCATCGTCGGCGGCGCCGGCACCTACACCGCGGCGCTGCACCTCATGCGGACCGGCGCGGCGGGCGTGCTCGTCGGCTTCGGCGGCGGTCGGGCCCACACGACCGGCCAGACGCTGGGCATCCAGACGCCGATGGCGACGGCCATCGCCGACGTCGCGGCGGCCCGGCGCGACTACCTCGACGAGTCCGGCGGCCGGTATGTGCACGTCATCGCCGACGGCGGCATGGGCCGCTCCGGCGACGTCGTCAAGGCCATCGCGTGCGGCTCGGACGCCGTGATGATCGGCGCGGCCCTGGCGCGCGCCTCCGAGGCGCCGGGTCGCGGGCACCACTGGGGCAGCGAGGCGCACCACCGGCAGCTGCCGCGCGGCGAGCGCGTCGAGGTCGGGGTCATCGCGCCGCTGGCCGAGATCCTCTACGGGCCGGGGCGCAGCGCGGACGGCCGCACGAACTTCGTCGGCGCGCTGCGGCGGGCCATGGCCACGACCGGATACACCGAGGTCAAGGAGTTCCAGCGGGTGGAGGTCGTCGTCTCCCCGGAGGGCGACGCATGACGCCGGGCACCGATCGGGTCGGCACGCAGCAGGACCACTTGGAGGTGACCACGGCGGCGACCACGGCGGCGACCACCGAAGCGACCACGGCGGCGTGGGCGCATCCCGGCGAGGACACCCCGACGCCGGGCACCTACGCCCTCGACCCGCGGTGGGTGGCGCGGCTGCGCGGGTATGCGGTCGCCTCGCCGCGCGCGCAGCTCATGGACACGGTGACGCCGATGACCGGGCGGGTCCTGGCCCAGCTGCCGGTCAGCAGCCCGCAGGACGTCGCGCTGGCCTACGAGGGCGCGCGGGCCGTGCAGCCCGCCTGGGCGGACCTGCCGCCGCGGCTGCGCGGCGAGATCGCGCTGCGCTTCCACGACCTCGTCCTCGACCACCAGGTCGAGCTGCTCGATCTCGTGCAGTTGGAGTCGGGCAAGGCGCGGGTGCACGCCTTCGACGAGCTCGTCGACGTCGCGATCGTCGCGCGGCACTACGCCCGCACGGCCCCCGGGCTGCTCGCGGCGCGTCGGCTGCCCGGGCTGCTGCCGGTGCTGACGTCGGTGCGCGAGCTGCGGCATCCGCACGGCGTCGTCGGCGTCGTCGCGCCGTGGAACTACCCGCTGTCCATGGGCATCACCGACGCGATCCCGGCCCTGCTCGCCGGCAACGCCGTCGTGCTGCGCCCCGACCCGCAGGCGTCGCTGACCGCGCTGGCGTGCGCCGAGCTGCTCGCCCGCGCCGGGCTGCCCTCGGGGGTCCTGCAGGTGGTCCTCGGGCCGGGGCCGACGACGGGCGCCGCGGTGCTCGAGCACGCCGACTACGTCTGCTTCACCGGGTCGACCGCGACCGGGCGGCTCGTCGCCCGCGACGCCGGCGCCCGCCTCGTCGGGGCCAGCCTGGAGCTCGGCGGCAAGAACCCGATGTATGTCGCCGCCGACGCCGACGTCGAGCGCGCCGCCGACGGGGCCGTGCGGGCCTGCTTCACCTCCGCGGGGCAGCTGTGCATCAGCATCGAGCGGCTCCTGCTGCACGAGCAGATCGCCGAGCCCTTCATCGCCGCGTTCGTGCCGCGCGTCCAGGCGCTGCGCCTGGGCACCAACCTCACCTACGACGCCGACCTCGGCAGCCTCGTGTCGCCCGCCCAGCTCCAGCGCGTCAGCGCGCACGTCGACGACGCCGTCGCCGCGGGCGCGCGGGTGCTCACCGGGGGCCGCGCGCGGCCCGACATCGGGCCGTGGTTCTACGAGCCGACCGTGCTGGCCGACGTGCCGACTTCCGCCGCCGTGTGCCGGCAGGAGACCTTCGGGCCCGTCGTCTCCCTCTACCGGGTGGGCAGTGACGCGGAGGCGATCGAGGTCGCCAACGACACCGACTACGGGCTCAATGCGTCGGTGTGGACGCGTGACGTGGCCCGCGGGCGCCGCATCGCCGCCGCGATCCGGGCCGGCAGCGTCAACGTCAACGACGGCTTCGGTGCGGCGTATGCCAGCGTCGCGGCCCCGATGGGCGGCATGAAGGCCTCCGGCCTGGGCCGCCGCCACGGCGCCGTCGGGCTGCTCAAATACACCGAGCCGCAGACCGTCGCCGTGCAGCGCGGGATGGCGGTCTCGGTGCCGCCGGGGATGTCGGCGAGCCGCTTCGCGGACGTGGCGACCCTCGGCCTACGGGTGCTCAAGCAGCTGGGAGCCCGCTGAGCCGGCATCGGCCGCGCCGCCGAGCCGCGCCCGCCGCTGCCGCAGGTGGGCGGTCTCGGTCTCGTTGCGGCACAACGCGAGTGCCTCCTCGTAGGCGGACGCGGCCGCGGCGGTCTCGCCGAGCCGGGCGAGCAGCTCGGCGCGGACCGCGGGCACCCGGTGGCTGCCCGGCAGGTCGACCTCGGCGAGCGCGGCCAGCCCCTGCGCCGGCCCGCGCGCCTGCGCCACCGCGACCGCCCGGGCCAGCGCTGCCCCCGGGCTCGCGTCGATCCGCAGCAGCGCGTCGTAATGCGTGACGATCCGCGCCCAGCGGGTGTCCTGCGCCCGGGGGCTCGTCGCGTGCTCGGCGGCGATCGCGGCCTGCAGCGCGTAGGACGCGGCCTGGGCGGTGACCGGCGCCCGCAGCGCCGGCCGGCGCAGCAGCCCGGTCGCCTCGGCGATCTCCTCGTGGTGCCAGCGGGTGCGGTCCTGGTCGGCGAGCAGCACGAGCGCGCCGTCGGCGTCGACCCGCGCGTCGCGGCGCGAATGCTGCAGCAGCATCAGCGCCAGGAGCGCGAGCAGGACCGGCTCGTCGGGCCGCTGCGCGAGCACGACGCGCGTCAGCCGGATCGCCTCGGCCGCCAGGGCGGGGCGCTGCAACTGGGGGCCGCTGCCGGCGACGTATCCGGCGGTGAAGGCCAGATAGGCCGTGGTCGCCACGAGGTCCAGCCGCTCGGGCAGATCCGCGCTGCTCGGCACGGCGAAGGGGATGCCGGCCGCGACGATCTTCTTCTTCGCGCGGGTGATCCGCGCGGCCATCGTGGCCTCCGGCACGAGGAAGAGGCGCGCGAGATCGGCCGTCGGCACCCCGAGGACGAGCCGCAACGCGAGCGCGCTCGCGGCCGGCGGCGCCAGCGCCGGGTGGGTGCACATGAGCACGAGCCGCAGCAGGTCGTCCTCCACCAGGTCGCCGGGGTCGACCATCGTGCCCGCCGTGCTCCTCCGGGCCCCGCGGTCGGCCTGCGTCGCCAGGAGCGGCAGGCTGCGGGCGTGCACGGCCTCGGCGCGCAGACGGTCGACGAGGCGCCGCCGCGCGGCCACGAGCAGCCACGCGGCGGGGCGGTCGGGGGCGCCGTCGATCGGCCAGCGCCGACTCGCAGCCTCGACGGCGTCGCCGAGGGCGTCCTCGACGAGGTCGAGCCGCCGGTGCCGGGCCAGGAGCAGGGCCACGAGGCGGCCCCACTCCTCGCGCACGGTCGCGGCGAGCAGCTCCGCCGGGCTCACGTCATCTCCACCACCGGGCTGATCTGCATGTCGTAGGCGGGCAGGTGGCGCAGCAGGTCCAGGACGACGTCGAGGTCGGGCGCCTGCAGCAGGTAGAAGCCGCCGAGCTCCTCGACCGCCTCGGCATACGGCCCGTCGGTGACGGTCCGCACGCCGCCGCGGGTGCGGGTCACCGTCGCCGTGTGCCCGGCGCCGAGGGCCTCCCCGGAGAGGATCTCGACGCCGTCGCGCGCCCGGCAGGCGGCGTCGAACTCACCGAATTTCGCCAGGCCGGCGGCCTGCTCCTGCGGCGTGAGGGTGTCCCACGGCGGCAGCTCGCCGTCGGCCATGAGCAGCACGAGGTATTTCATGTCACGTCTCCTGACTCCGCCCCCGGGGCGGGTCTGCGATGCGTCTCGATCGGGTCGCGGGAGTGCGACCTCACCACTGTGACGGGCGGGCGGGACCGACTTCGAC
>JAVTVZ010000125.1:0-6176 GCA_032229625.1 Dermatophilaceae bacterium
GCCGGCAACGGCACCGCCGACGGCCGACCTCTCCGGGCCCTGGGGGCCTGACATTCCGGGCCCTGGGGCCTGATCTTTCGCGCCCCGGGGGCCGGGCGCCTCAGGTGAGGCAGGCCGGCCCGAGCAGCGCCTTGAGGTCGCCGAAGAGCGCCGGTGAGGCCGTCACCCGCAGCGAGTCGTCGAGCCGCATGACGACGCTGCGTCCGGGTTGGACGAGCTTGACGTGCACCTCGGTCGCGCCCGGATGCTCGGCGAGCACGCCCTTGATCCGCATCGCCATGCCGTTCGTCGCGCGGGTCAGCGGCATCGAGACGACCACCGGGCCGCGCGGGCCCTCGGTGATGTCCGGCAGCGTCAACTCCTGGGCGTAGAGCGAGACCTGGTCGTCGCGGCGGTTGACCCGGCCCTTGACGACGACGACGGTGTCGGTCGACAGCATCGTGCTGACGGTCATGTAGGTGGAGGGGAAGAAGAGGCACTCGATCGCGCCCGCGAGGTCCTCGACGGTGACGATCGCCCACAGGTCGCCCTTCTTCGTGCGCTTGAGCTGCAGCGACGTGATGAGCCCGGCGATCGTCACCATGTGTCCGTCGCGCCCGCCGTGCGAGCCGCCCGACCCGCCGGCGTCGGCCTCGGGGTCGGCGGCGGTGACCGCGGCGATCGAGGTGTCCGCGTGCGAGGACAGGATGTGCTCGATGCCGAAGAGCGGGTGGTCCGAGACGTAGAGGCCGAGCATCTCCCGCTCGAAGGCCAGCAGCGTCTGCTTGTCCCACTCCCCGACCGGGATCGGCGGCAGCGCCTGCAGCCCCGGCCCGGCGTCGCCGTCGTCGTCCATCCCGGCGAAGGCCGCGAAGAGCGAATCCTGCCCCTGCGCCTCCTTGCGCTTCTCCTCCACGAGGGCGTCGACATACTGCTCGTGGATGCGCACGAGCCCGCTGCGCTGATGCCCCAGGGAGTCGAACGCCCCGCCCTTGATGAGCGAGTCGATCGTGCGCTTGTTGCACACGACCGCCGGCACCTTGCGCAGGAAGTCCTCGAACGAGGTGAATTCGCCCTTCTCCGCCCGGGTCCGCACGATCGCCTCGACGACGTTGGCGCCGACGTTGCGGATCGCCTCGAGCCCGAAGCGGATGTCCTCGCCGACCGCGGCGAAGAAGCCGATCGAGGCGTTGACGTCCGGCGGCAGCACGTGGATACCCATGCGCCGGCACTCGCCGAGATAGAGCGCCGACTTGTCCTTGTCGTCGCGCACGCTGGTCAGCAGCGCCGCCATGTATTCGGCCGGGTAGTTGGCCTTGAGGTAGCCGGTCCAGTAGGACACCAGCCCGTAGGCGGCGGTGTGCGCCTTGTTGAACGCGTAGTCCGAGAACGGCACGAGCACGTCCCACAGCGCCTTGACGCTGGCGGCCGAGAAGCCCTGATCGAGCATGCCCCGCTCGAAGTTGACGAATTCGGCGTCGAGGACCTCGCGCTTCTTCTTGCCCATCGCCCGGCGCAGCAGGTCGGCGTTGCCGAGCGTGTATCCCGCGAGCTTCTGGGCGATCTCCATGACCTGCTCCTGGTAGATCACCAGGCCGTAGGTCGTGCCGAGGATCGGCTCGAGGGCGTCGATCATCTTCTGCTCGAGCTGGCCCTTCAGGCGCGGGTCGAGCGGGATCATCTCCTGACGGCCGTTCTTGCGCAGCGCGAAGTTCGTGTGCGCGTCGACGCCCATCGGGCCGGGCCGGTAGAGCGCGAGCGCCGCGGAGATGTCCTCGAAGTTGTCCGGGCGCATGAGCCGCAGCAGGGTGCGCATGCCGCCGCCGTCGAGCTGGAAGACACCGAGGGTGTCGCCGCGGCACAGCAGGTCGTAGGTCTTGGCGTCGGTGAGGTCCTTGGAGAGCGCGTCGAGGTCGAGCTCGATGTCGCGGTTGGCCCGCACGTTGGCGATCGCGTCGTCGAGGATCGTCAGGTTGCGCAGCCCGAGGAAGTCCATCTTGACCAGCCCGAGCGTCTCGCACGTCGGGTAGTCGAACTGCGTGATGATCTGGCCGTCCTGCTCCCGCTTCATGATCGGGATGACGTCGATGAGCGGCTCGGAGCTCATGATGACGCCGGCGGCGTGCACGCCCCACTGCCGCTTGAGACCCTCGAGGCCCAGCGCGGTCGCGGTGATCTCGCGGGCCGCCGGGTCCTCCTCGTGCAGGGCCCGGAAGTCGACGGCCTCGGCATACCGCTTGTGCTGCGGGTCGAAGATGCCGGTCAGCGGGATGCCCTTGCCCATGACGTCCGGCGGCATCGCCTTGGTCAGCTTCTCCCCCATCGCGAAGGGGAAACCCATGACCCGCGAGGCGTCCTTGAGCGCCTGCTTGGCCTTGATGGTGCCGTAGGTGACGATCTGCGCGACGCGCTCGCTGCCGTATTTCTCCGTGACGTAGCGGATCACCTCGCCGCGGCGGCGCTCGTCGAAGTCGACGTCGAAGTCGGGCATCGACTTGCGCTCGGGATTGAGGAAGCGCTCGAAGATGAGGCCGTGCGGCACCGGGTCCAGGTCGGTGATCTTCATCGCGTAGGCGCACATCGAGCCCGCGCCCGAGCCGCGGCCCGGGCCGACGCGGATGCCCTGCGCCTTGGCCCACGTGATGAAGTCGGCGACGACGAGGAAGTAGCCCGCGTACCCCTTACCGACGATGACCTCGATCTCGAAGTCGGCCTGCGCACGCGCGTAGTCGGGAATGCCGCCGGGGAATCGCTCGTGCAGCCCCCGCTCGACCTCCTTGACGAACCAGCTGCGCTCGTCCTCTCCGGGCGGGCAGGGGAAGCGCGGCATGTAGCGCCCCTCCCCCTCGGTGAAGGACACCTCGCAGCGCTCGGCGATCGCCAGCGTGTTGTCGCACGCCTGCGGCAGCTCCCGCCACAGGTGCCGCATCTCCTGCGGGCTCTTGAGGTAGAAGTCGTCGGCGTCGAACTTGAAGCGCCCCGGGTCCATGAGCGTCGACCCGGACTGCACGCACAGCAGCGCCGCGTGCGCCTTGGCGTCCTCGGCCCGGGTGTAGTGCAGGTCGTTGGTCGCGACGAGCGGCAGCCCCAGATCCTTGGCCAGGCGCAGCAGGTCCTTCTGCACCCGGCGCTCGATGTCGAGGCCGTGATCCATGAGCTCGCAGTAGAAATTCTCCGCGCCGAAGATGTCGCGGAAGTCGGCCGCGGCCGCGCGGGCCTGGTCGTACTGCCCGAGCCGCAACCGGGTCTGCACCTCACCGGAGGGGCACCCGGTCGTCGCGATGAGGCCCGTGCCGTAGGTCTCCAGCAGCTCGCGGTCCATGCGCGGCTTGAAGTAGTAGCCCTCCAGGCTCGCCAGCGAGCACATCCGGAAGAGGTTGTGCATCCCGGTGTTGTCGCGGGCCCACATCGTCATGTGCGTGTAGGCGCCCGAGCCGGACACGTCGTCCCGGCCGCCGTCGCCGTATTTGACCCGCGTCTTGTCGGTGCGGTGCGTGCCGGGGGTCAGGTAGCCCTCGATCCCGATGATCGGCTTGACCCCGTGGCGCTGCGCCTTCTGCCAGAACTCATAGGCGCCGAAGATGAAGCCGTGGTCGGTCGTGGCGACCGCCGGCATCTCCATCCGCGCGGCCTCGGCGAAGAGGTCGTCGATGCGGGCCGCCCCGTCGAGCATCGAATACTCGGTGTGGCAGTGCAGGTGGACGAAGGAGTCCGATTTCGTCGACGACAACGACACGCTCTCTCTGGCTCGTACTGACGGGGACGGCAACGGGTGCCGCCTCGGGCTCAGTGGTCGGGGGCCCTGCGGTGACGCCCGTGACGGCCGGCGGAGGCCGGCGGCGGTCGGACGCCTCCGTGACGGGCACGGCGGGCACGGACGGCTCGCGGGATCCGGGCCGGGCGGCCCGGGCCGGACCCGGCCGAACTCATGCATCCTACGACCGAGGTCCGACAGCCTCGCCCGCCCGGCCGCGCGCCCAGGCCGGGCGGCGTGTCCGGGCGGCGTGTCCGGGCGGCGTGTCCGGGCGGCGTGTCCGGGCGGCGTGTCCGGGCGGCGAGCCGCCCGTGAGGCAGGATCGGCCGGGCAGCGAGCCGGCCCGCGTCGGCGAGCGCGCGGCGGGCGCCGCTGGGTCAGCGCGTCGGGTAGGCCGCGTCGGCGAGCCGGTCGAGCGCGCGCTGCAGGTCCGGCGGATACGTGCTGGTGAACGTGACGTAGTCCCCGGTCCCCGGGTGCTCGAAACCCAACCCGAGGGCGTGCAGCCATTGCCGCTCCAGGCCCAGGCGCGCCGCGAGCCGCGGATCGCAGCCGTAGAGCGGGTCACCGGCGCACGGGTGCCGCATCGCGGCGAAGTGCACCCGGATCTGGTGCGTGCGGCCCGTCTCCAGATGCGCCTCCACGAGCGAGGCGGGCCCGAACGCCTCGAGCACCTCGTAGTGGGTGACGCTCGGCTTGCCGGACGTCATCACCGCGTACTTGTAGTCGTAGCCCGGGTGCCGCCCGATGGGGGCGTCGATCGTGCCGACGACCGGGTCGGGCAGCCCCTGCACGAGAGCGTGGTAGGTCTTGTCGACCCGCCGGTCACGGAACGCCCGCTTGAGCACCGAGTAGGCGTATTCGGACTTCGCGACGACCATGAGCCCGCTCGTGCCGACGTCCAGCCGCGACACGATGCCCTGCCGCTCGCTGGCCCCGGAGGTCGCGATCCGGTAGCCGGCCGCGGCCAGCCCGCCGACGACGGTCGGGCCGGTCCACCCGACGCTGGGGTGGGCGGCGACCCCGACCGGCTTGTCGACGACGACGATGTCGTCGTCGTCGTGCACGATCGTCATGCCGGGCACGGGCTCGGCGACGACCTCCAGACCGGGCGGCGGCCCCACCGGCGGCAGCTCCACCTCGAGCATGCTCCCGGCGCGCACCCGCTCGGACTTGCCCGCGGGCGCGCCGTCGACGCGGGCGGCGCCGGCCTCGGCGAGCTGGGCGGCCTTGGTGCGGGACAGGCCGAAGAGACGGGCCAGGGCGGCGTCGACGCGCTCGCCCTCGAGGCCGTCCGGCACCGGCAGGACGCGCACGTCAGCCACGGTCGGCCCCCTGACGGGTCGCGTCGCCCTCGCGGGTCCCGTCGAAGCCGATGCCGCGGAAGGCGGCGACGGCGAGCACGACCGCGGCCGTGCAGATCGCGGAGTCGGCGATGTTGAAGACGGGCCAGGAGGGCAGCTGGAGGAAGTCGACGACGTGCCCGTGCCCGAAGGACGGCGGGCGGATCAACCGATCCGTGAGGTTGCCGGCGGCTCCGCCGAGCACGAAGCCGAGTCCCACGGCCCACCACAGCGAGCGGACCCGGAAGGCGGCGACGACGACCGCGACCGAGACGATCGCCTGGATCGCGGCGAAGACCGGCGTGACCCCGGTGCCCAGTGAGAAGGCCGCGCCGGGGTTGAAGAGAAGGTTGAGCTGGAGCACGTCGCCCAGCAGCGGACGCGGCACGCCCGGGGTCAGCTCGGCCAGGGCCCACAGCTTGGTGGCCCGGTCCAGCCCCCAGACGAGCACGCCCAGGCCGAGGACGACGACGGTCAGGACACGGCGGCGGGCACCGCCGGAGTGGGCGGCGCCCACCGAGGCGCTCGAGGCGGATGAGGAGTTCAGCGACGTTCCTGCTTCTGTTTGCATGACACGCACAGGGTCGCACGGGGGAAGGCCTGGAGTCGAAGCTTGCCGATCGGCTCCCCACAGGACTCGCAATAGCCGTAGCGTCCCGAGTCGATGCGCTCCAGGGCCCGCTGATTCTGCTCCAGCAGCGTCCGCGAATTCTGCGTGAGCGTGAGGTTCTGCTCCCGTTCGAGCACCTTGCCGCCGGTGTCGGCGGAGTCGTCGCCCGAGCCGCCGCCGTAGTCGCGCATGAGCCCCTCGAGGTCGGACTCGGAGACCTGCAGCTCCTGCGCGATCCGCGCGATGTCGCCCTCGATCTCCGCGCGGACCTCGTCGACCTCCTCCTGCGTCCAGGGCTCTTCACCGGCGCGCACGGGCAGCGTGCTCGCCTCCACGCCGGGCTCGCCCGAGGGTGTCGTCTTCACAGCGGCCATCATGACCTCGTCCAAGTCGTGCCGGAGCAGGCGCCCCGGCGGGTGAATATGTGCGTGTGTGCGCACCAGGATCGGCGCGGACGGCGCCGAAGTAAGTGACGAGGATAAACCCCAGC
>JAVTVZ010000125.1:6276-8898 GCA_032229625.1 Dermatophilaceae bacterium
CTCGGACTCCTGGTGCTGGTCGTGCGCGGCGTGGTCGTGGCCGTTGACGCCGCGCTCGCCGAGCACACCCCCTGCCGCGGCGAGCTGACTGAGCTGGCCCTCGATGAAGCCGCGCAGCCGCCCGCGGTAATCCTGCTCGAAGGAGCGCAGCTGGGCGATCGCCTGATCGAGGCTCGCGCGGTCGCGCTCGAGCTCTTCGATGACGACCTGACGGCGCTGCTGCGCCTCCGCGAGCATCCCGCTCGAGCGCTCCTGCGCCTCGTTGATGAGTCGCTCGTGCACCGACTGCGCCTCCGCGGTCAGGCGGTCGTGCTCGTCCTGCGCGGTCGAGAGCAGCTCGTCGTGGCGGGCCTGCGCCGTGCGCAGCAGCTCCTCCGAGCGCGACGTCGCGTCGCCGACGATCTTGTCGCGGCGACTCGTCGCGTCACCGATAAGACGGTCGTGCTCGGTCTTGCCCTGCTCGACGTATTCGTCGTGCACCTTCTGGGCCAGCGCGATGAGACCGGCCGCGTCGGCCGGCGAGGCCGCCGCTGCAGCAGGGGCCGGGGCGACGGGGGCGGCACCGGAGGGTGCCTGCGCCTGTGCCGCGCGCTCCTTCGCCGCCTCGACCTCGGCGTTCGCCGCCGCGATCCGCTCCGCCGCCTCGGCCTCGATCCGCTCGGCGTCCGCCTTGGCTGTGGCGATCCGCTCTGCGGCCTCCGCCTCGGCCCGTTGGACCTCCTTGGTGATCGCCTCGACGTCCGCCGTCGACGTGGCTGCGACGGAGGGTGAGGAGGAGTCGGCCTTCTGCCGTAGCTCGGTGTTCTCACCGGCCAGGCGGCGCAACTCCGCCACCACCTCGTCCAGGAAGTCGTCGACCTCCTGCTCGTCGTAGCCGCGACGGAACTGCGTCGCGGTGAAGTTCTTGTTGAGGACGTCCTCGGGTGTGAGAGCCATGTGGATCTCCTTGGGTCAGCCGATATGCCAGGAGTCGAATGAGTACGCGAATATCGGGGGCATCATGCCTGCCCCCCAGGATTCACGCCTGCCCCCGACGTGTCCACGCCCCCACAGCCACGTCCCGAGACACTCCCCGGCCACGACGGACCGCACCGGCGACGTCGTGTCGCCGTCAGGAGTGACACGGAGCCCGACTGCTTCGCGGACACCACAGGTCATCAGACCTGCGTCAACAACCTTACCAGCAAAGACAACCCGATGATCAGCACGATGAATGAAAGGTCGAGCTGCACGGTGCCGAGCTTGAGCGGCGGGATCACCCGGCGCAGGGCACGCAGGGGCGGATCGGTCAACGAGTAGATGCCCTCGGCGATCACGGCGAGGAAGCCGCGGGGGCGCCAGTCGCGCGCGAAGACCTGGATCCAGTCGATGACCAGGCGCCCGATGAGGACGACGACATAGAGGTTGATCAACCAGACGATCAGCGCGATGACGGGGTTCATGGATCCAGTATCCGTGACGTAGCTGCACGAGCGCTGTGCCGGGCGCCCACCGGCGCACTCCCCGCAGGGGCGCGCACCGGTGGGCGCCCGGACGGCGGCCCGTGCTCAGCTCTGGTTGAAGAGGCCCTTGGCACCCGGGACGGCCTCGCCGTCGACCGAGGTCACCTCGACGTCGGCCGGGGACAGCAGGAAGACCTTGTTGGTGACGCGCTCGATCGCGCCCTGCAGCCCGAAGACCAGGCCGGCGGCGAAGTCGACCAGCCGCTTGGCGTCGGCGTCGTCGAGCGCCGTGAGGTTCATGATGACCGGCGTGCCCTCGCGGAAGCTCTCGCCGATCTTCTTGGCCTCGTTGTAGGTGCGCGGGTGGATCGTCGTGATGCGGTGCACACCGCTCACCTCCATGTCCTTGACGACTTCCCGGACGGGCGTGCGCCGGTGCAGCGGAGTGACCTCGGCCCGGCGGATGGGGGTCGTGGCCGCGATCGGTGCGTCGTCCTCGACGAGGCTGGGCACGCCGCTCACCGCGGCGACGGGAGCGACGGAACGCTCGACGCGCTCGAGGGTCGGCCGCTCGGCGACTCGGCGGGGTGCGTGCGACTCCTCGACACGCTCGGTGTCGCGCTCGGCCTCCCGACCCTGCTCGCGACGGTCCCGGCGCTCGTCGTAGTCGTCGTACCGGTCGTAGGTGTCGTCTTCCTCGGCCAGACCGAGATACACCATCGTCTTGCGGAGGGCCCCAGCCATCTCGCGCTCCTTGCCTTGCTCGTCACTGCTCGTCACTGTCCGTCAGCCGGGCCGACTCGACCGCTGCACGACACCGGGGAGCGCCCGTGCTCGGGTCGCCGCGTGGGCAGTCCGTCCGTCGATGTGCCTGGTCGGCACGGCACCGGCGATCCGCTCGGATCTCGGTGACCGCGCCCGCATGCCGCCCGCCTGTGCGACGGTCACCATGCGGGATCTGTCCACGACGTCGGGGACGGCCCTCTTGTCCCCAAGCTAACCATGGCTCGGACGCGACCCCAGGATTGCGCTTCCGACACGCAGGTGTGTCGCCCCGGCGGCCACGGCCGCCTCCAGATCGCCACTCATGCCCGCCGACATGAGGTCGGCGTCGGGGTGACTCGCGCGCAGCGTGGCGCCGATCTGCGCGAGCCGCGCGAACGCCGCCGCCGGCTCCCCG
>JAVTVZ010000126.1:0-3203 GCA_032229625.1 Dermatophilaceae bacterium
CGGAGGCGGCGATCGCGGGGCGGCTCATCGTCATCGGCGCGGCGTTCGTGCTCGCGGCGTGGCTCGTCATGCGGGTGCAGCTCGTGGCGGTCGCGGCGTTCCTCGGCTTCGCGCAGGTCGCGCTGCTGTGGCCCGTCGTGCGGCCGCTGCGCCGCGTCCTGCCGCGCGTGGTCGCCGCCCTGGTCGTCGTCCTGCTCTACATCGCGGGCTTCGGCGGGCTCCTGTGGTTCATCGTCACCGGCCTGGTCAACACGTGGCCCGACCTCGTCGACGCCGTGGTCGGCGGCGCGACGGCGATCGAGGTGGCGGCGCGCGACGCCGGCTGGCAGATCCCGCCGCAGCTCGCGGCCGACCTCACCGCGCAGCTGCAGGCGCGGGCCGGCACGATCGCCGGCGGCATCGGCAGCGCGACGGTGACGACGTTGACGGCCGTCGGCAACCTCACGACGGTGCTGCTCATCTCGATCTTCCTCACGATCTTCGCCCTGACCAGCGGCGACGACCTGTGGCGACTCATCCTCGACGCGCTGCCGCGGCGCCGCCGCGCCCAGGCCGACGCGTCCTTCCGGCGCGGACTGCAGACCGCGCGCTGGTGGATGTTCGCCTCCACCGTCACCGGCCTCGTCGACGGCATCTTCATCGGCGGCGGGCTGTGGCTCATGGGGGTGCCGCTGGCCATCCCGATCGGCGCGGCGACCTTCGTGCTCGGCTACATCCCGATGGTCGGCGCGACGCTGGCCGGGGTCCTGGCCGTCATCGTCGCGCTGTTCTTCGGCGGCGTGCAGACCGCGCTGTGGGCGCTGCTGCTGGTCCTGGCCGTGCAGCAGATCGAGGGCAACGTGCTCTCGCCGCTGCTGCTGAGCCGGGCCGTCAGCTTCCACCCCGTCATCACCCTGCTGCTCTCGACCGCCGGAGGCTTCGCCTTCGGGATCATCGGGCTCTTCCTCGCCGTGCCGGTCGCCGGCATCCTCACCGCACTCGTCGTCACGTGGCGGCGGCACGAGCCGTCCGGCCCGGGGCGCGAGCCCGAGGACCGGCGCGGCGAGGCGGGCGAGGACGCCCTCGAGGAGGTCGCCGCCGACGCTGCCGCCGACGCTGTCGGGGACGCCGAGGAGGTCGGGAGCGGGCCGGAGTCGCGGGAGCGTCGGCCGCAGGTCGACGACGCGACGGGTGCGGCGGCGGCGCCCACCGACACCGCCGGGGCCGCTGGGGCCGGCACGGATCGTGCGCCGCGAGCGGCGGCGCGCAGCGAGCGCGACTGACGGCGGCCGGTCGCTGCGATCGTTAGGGTGGAGCGACCCAAGCCGACGAGGAGGAGGGCCGATGCGACGCCCACAGGTGGAGCCGGTCGACGGGCTCCCGAGCAGCGTGACGATCTACGAGGTCGGGGCGCGGGACGGACTGCAGAACGAGAAGCAGATCGTGCCCGTGCAGGACAAGGGTGCCTTCGTGCGCATGCTCGCCGAGTCGGGCCTGGAGACCATCGAGGTGACGTCGTTCGTCTCGCCGCGATGGGTCCCTCAGCTCGCCGACGCCGAGGAGCTGCTCGACAACCTCGGCGAGGACGGCCTCGGGCGGCACCGCCCCGTGCTCGTGCCCAACGAGCGGGGGCTGGACCGGGCCCTGGCGCGCGGCGTGTCCTCGGTGGCGATCTTCGGCAGCGCGACCGAGTCGTTCGCGCAGGCCAACCTCAACCGGTCGGTCGCGGAGTCGCTGGTGATGTTCGAGCCCGTCGTCGCGCGGGCCAAGGACGCCGGCGCGTGGGTGCGCGGCTACCTGTCGATGTGTTACGGCGACCCCTGGGAGGGGGACGTGCCGATCGCGCAGGTCGTCGGGGTGGCGCGCCGCCTCTTCGAGCTCGGCGTCGACGAGCTCTCGCTGGGCGACACGATCGGCGTCGCGACGACCGGGCACGTGCAGCGGCTGCTCGAGGCGCTGACCGAGGCCGGCCTCGGCGTCGACCGGCTCGCCGTGCACTTCCACGACACCTACGGCCAGGCGCTGGCCAACACCCTGGCCGCCCTGCGCAGCGGCGTGACGATCGTCGACTCCTCCGCCGGTGGCCTCGGCGGCTGCCCGTATGCCAAGTCGGCCACCGGCAACCTCGCGACCGAGGACCTCGTGTGGGCGCTGGACGGCCTGGGCGTGCGCACCGGCGTCGACCTCAAGAAGCTCGTCGCCGCCAGCGTGTGGATGGCCGGGCGGCTGGGGCGTCCGTCGCCGTCGAGTGTCGTCACCGCGCTTGCGGAGTCGGTGTGAGCAGCAACGGCTTCGGCGAGGCGCCACCGGCCGGGGTGCCGTCCGCTGCGCCCTCGGCCGCGCAGCGGTGGGCTCCCGCGCCGCCGGCGACCCCGGCGGCGGACGGGCCGGCGCTGACCGTGCGGCAGGCGCGGATCGAGGACCTCGCCGCGATCGTCGACCTGCTCTGCGACGACGTCCCGGGCGCCCGTGGCGAGGCTGCCGACCTCGCGCCCTACGCGGCGGCGTTCGCGCGGATCACCGCCGATCCCGGGCAGATCCAGGTGGTCGCCGAGCTCGGCGGGCAGGTCGTCGGCACGATGCAGCTGAGCATCATCCCGGGCCTGAGCCGCGGCGGCCTGACGCGGGCGCAGATCGAGGGCGTGCGCACGCTGTCGACGCTGCGGGGGCGGGGGATCGGTGAGGCGCTCTTCGAGTGGGCGCTGTCGACCGCGCGGGCGCGGGGCGCCCGGCTCGTGCAACTGATGTCGGACTCCTCGCAGGGCAACGCGCACCGCTTCTACGAGCGGCTCGGCTTCGTCGCCGGCCACGCCGGCTTCACGCTCGAGCTGAGGTAGAAGCGGCCGCGGCCGGCCCGCGCACTCGGGCCGACATCCCGGGTCGCCGGACCTTGTCGGGGGTCGCGGTTAGTGTGGTCCGTACGCCACACGAAGGGGACCGCACCGCATGAACCTGCGCAGGAAGCACCTGAGGAACGACGTGATGACGACCGTGCTCGACGATGCGGCCGGCTCCGGCACGCCGCCGCGCTCGGGCATCGAGACCGCCGGCATGGACCGGTCGGTGCGCCCCCAGGACGACCTCTTCGGCTTCGTCAACGGCGCGTGGGTCGCCGCGACGCCGATCCCGGCGGACAAGGGCCGCTACGGCACGTTCGACCGGCTGCGCGACGAGGCGCAGGAGCACGTCCGGGCGCTGCTGGAGGAGGCGAGCTCGGCGGTCGG
>JAVTVZ010000126.1:3303-4823 GCA_032229625.1 Dermatophilaceae bacterium
TCGGAGGCGACGCAGGCTCGGCTGACGGCGCTCGTCGGGGCCCTCTACGCCTCGTTCATGGATGTCGACGGTGTCGAGGCGGCGGGCCTGGGGCCGGTGCGCGCCGAGCTCGCGGCGATCGACGCGGCGGCCGACCAGGAGGCGCTGTGGCACCTGCTGGGGCGGGGGATGCGCGAGGGGGTCGCCTCGCCCGTGCTCGCCTACGTCTCGACGGACAAGCGCGCCTCGGACCGCTACGTGACCTACCTCTACCAGGGCGGTCTCGGGCTGCCCGACGAGGCGTATTACCGCGAGGAGCAGTATGCGGACGTGCGGGCGGCGTACGTCGCGCACATCGAGCGGATGCTCGCCTTCGCGATGCGGCCCGACCCGGCGGCCGAGGCCGCGCAGATCATGGCCTTCGAGTCGCGCCTGGCCGGCGCCCACTGGGATCGGGTGGCGACGCGGGACGCGGTGACGACGTATACGAAGGTGACGCGGGCCGAGCTGGACGAGCTGGCGCCGCACGTGCCGTGGGACGCGTGGCGCCGGGGGCTGGGCGCGCCGGAGTCGGCGCTGGACCCGGCGATCGTGGGGATGCCTAGCTTCCTGGAGGCGCTGTCGGCGGCGGTGGCGCAGGTGCCGCTGGAGACGTGGCAGGCGTGGGCGCGCTGGCATGTGCTGTCGGCGCGGGCTCCGTATCTGTCGTCGGCCTTCGTCGAGGAGGACTTCGACTTCTTCGGGCGCACCCTGTCGGGCACGCCGCAGCTGCGGGAGCGCTGGCGCCGCGGCATCGGCCTCGTCGACGGGCTCGCCGGTGAGGCGAGCGGGCGGCTGTATGTGCGCCGGCACTTCAGCCCCGCGGCCAAGGAGCGCATGCAGACGCTCGTGGCCCACCTCGTCGAGGCCTATCGGCGCGACATCGCGCAGCTGTCGTGGATGTCGCCGCAGACGCGCGAGAAGGCACTCGACAAGCTCGCGAAGTTCACCCCGAAGATCGGGTATCCGGACCGCTGGCGCGACTACGACGGGCTGCACTTCGCCGCCGACGACCTCGTCGGCAACGTGCGCCGCGGCTACTCCTTCGAGACCGACCGCGACTGGGCCAAGCTCGGCGGGCCGGTCGACCGCGACGAGTGGTTCATGAGCCCGCAGACGGTCAACGCCTACTACAACCCGGGGATGAACGAGATCGTCTTCCCCGCGGCGATCCTGCAGCCGCCGTTCTTCGATGCCGGCGCCGACGACGCGGTCAACTACGGGGCGATCGGGTCGATCATCGGCCACGAGATCGGGCACGGCTTCGACGACCAGGGCTCGCGCTACGACGGTGACGGCGAGCTCGTCGACTGGTGGACACCGCAGGACCGGGAGCGCTTCGACGCGCTCGCCGGGGCGCTGATCAGCCAGTACGACGGGCTCAGCTCGCGCGATCTGCCCGGTGAGAGCGTCAACGGCAAGCTCACCGTGGGGGAGAACATCGGCGACCTCGGTGGCGTGACGATCGCCCACCTGGCCTATCGCATCTCCCTCGACGCCGC
>JAVTVZ010000126.1:4923-8601 GCA_032229625.1 Dermatophilaceae bacterium
ACCTCGGTGGCGTGACGATCGCCCACCTGGCCTATCGCATCTCCCTCGACGCCGCGGGCACCGACGGTGCCGAGGCCGGTCCCGACGCTGGTGCCGACTCCCGTGCCGGGGCCGCACCCGCCGGCGCGACCGACGACGCGACGCAGGCTGTCGAGGGTGGGGTGCTCGACGGGCTCACCGGGAGCCAGCGCTTCTTCGTCGGATGGGCGCAGGGGTGGCGCGGCAAGGCCCGGCCCGAGGAGGCCAAGCGCCTGCTCGCGCTCGACCCGCACTCCCCGATGGACCTGCGCGCCAACATCGTGCGCAACCTCACCGAGTTCCACGACGCCTTCGACGTCCGGCCCGGCGACGGCCTGTGGCTCGACCCGGGCGACCGCGTGCGCATCTGGTGAGGCCCCCGCGCGGCGGGTGAGGCTCTGCCGAGTCGGCGGTCGGCGCGGCCCGTGCGGAAGCGGCTGCGGGTTCCGGTGCGCCGACCGGCGGACTAGGTGACCGCGGCGCGCAGGGGGCCGTAGAGGCAGAACTCGTTGCCGTCGGGGTCGGCGAGCACGACCCAGGAGACGTCGCGCATCTCGACCGAGCCGATCCGGGTGGCGCCGAGAGCGACGATGCGCTCGACCTCGCGGTCGACGGCGGCCTGGTCGTGGCTGAGCAGGTCGAGATGCAGCTTGTTCTTGCCGACCGTCGGGTGCGAGGTGTATTGGAAGCCCAGCGCCGGCTGCCAGTCGATGAGGATGAACTCGCTGCCGTCGTGGGAGATGGGCGCGCCGGTGACACCCGACCAGAAGGTCGCCAATGACCTCGGATCGGTGGTGTCGAACACGACGGCACGCATGGACAGCACGTCGTCAGCCTAGTGCGCGGGCCGGAGCCCACCACGAGGAAGGGCCGAACCGACGCTGCTAGATATGTCACCTTTCGACCGATCTGTGCGAGCATCCGATCTGTGTCACCGGGGGCGCAGGTCAGCGGTCCGTCGTCGGGCGCGCCGTTGTCGTCCGTCCAGGACTCGCTGCCGTGCGCGAGCGCCGGGCCCTACAGCGCGAGCGCCGCGCCGCTGATGCGGTGCAGCGAGAGGGTGCGCTCGCGGGAGGCGCCGCGCCCGGCGTCGCCGTCGTCGACATGCCCGATGACGCGGCCGCCGTCGACGCGGGTGGGGTGCAGCAGCAGCCGCTGGGTCGCGCCCGTGCCGTCCGCCAGCCCGATCCACAGGCTGCCGCGCCGCGCGATCGCCTCGCGCACAAGGGCGACGACGACGCTGGGATCCGTCGCCGGCAGCGGCGGCCCCGCGTCCTGGGTGCGCGCCGCGAGCTCCTGACGATCCCGCGCCTCCTGCCCGGCCCGCAGGCGCGCGACGAGCCGCGCCGACTCCGGCGCATCCGGCGCGTGCCGGGCGACCGGCACGAGGTCGCGCCGCCGGGTCCGCTCCGGCTCGCCCTCTCCGGTGAGCACGACCCCGTCCAGGCCCTCGAGCACCGGCGCGCCACCGGCGTCGCGCAGGGCCTGCACCAGCGCACCCGGGGTCAGCGGGCTCACCGCGACCGTCGGGGCCAGCCGCCGCAGCCGCGCGGCGCCGAGCTCGCGGCGCGCCAGCAGGATCTCCAGCGCCGCCGGATCCTCGCACCGCACATACGAGCCCACCGCCCCGACCCGCAGCGCGCCGTGGCGCCGCGCGACGTCCTCGACGAGGTAGCGCAGCGGCTGCGGCACCGGGGTCAGGCTCGCCCGCGCCAGCGCCTCGAGCAGATCCTGCGACGTGCGCCCGCCGTCGAGACCGCGCTGCACGCTGCGCGCGTCGAAGCGGTAGACCGACGCGCCGCCGCGGGACTCCCGCTCGGCGGTCGCCCGCAGCAGCGCCGCCAGGGCCGGCGCCGGCGGTCCGGGCACGACCGCCGTGAGGTCGGCCTGCAGCACGAGCCGGTCGACCGGCTCGGGCAGCATCGTCGCGATCGCCGCCACGACCCGCGCCCGCGACGCCTCGGCGTCGACCCGGTCGCCGGAGCCGGAGAAGGTGCCGGAGCCGGTGCCGGTGCGCGCGGCGGTGTCGTCGCTGCTCGCGCTCGTGTCGTCGCCGCTCGCGCTTCGGTCGTCGGCAGATGCGCCCCGGCCGGGCGCGAGGTCCGGCGCGAGCTCCGGGGCGAGGTCCGGGGCGTGGATGCCGCGCTCGGCGAGGACCGCCCGGACGGGCTCGGGCAGGGCGCCCAGGCCGGTGACGCCGAGCCATTCGGCGGCGCGGGCGGTCGCCTCGACGGCCTCGCGCAGCACGTGCTGGGGTCGCAGCGGGTGCCGCCACGACATCCGCTCGAGCAGCTGCGCGATCGGCACCCCGCGACCCGGCGGCGCCGTGAGCAACTCGCCGAGCACCTCGGCGCGCATCGCCCGCAGCCGCGGCCACGACGCCCCCTCGGAGAGGGCGTTGACCGGACCCGACGACCCGTCGGGTCGGGTGCCCACCCGGTGCGGCGCCCGGATCGAGCCGAGCCAGGCGTCCACGAGCGTCAGCCAGCGCGCCGGGGCCGCCTCGCCCACCCACGAGTCGTAGTCGTGCGTCGGCAGCCACGACGGGTCGAGGCGCCCGTCGTCGCCGACGAGCCCGGCGTCCTTGACCAGCTCGACGACGAACGCGGTCAGGTCGGCGGGGCTGTCGAGCTGCTCGGCCAGCGCCCGCAGATCGCGCACCGCCAGGCCCCCGGAGCGCAGCACCCGCGGCGGGTGCGCCTCCCACGCGGCGACCACCTCGTCGACGAGGCCGAGCAGGTGCACGGCGCTCGCGCCCGCGGTGCCCGCCACCCGCTCCGGCGACGCCACGGTGCCCGCCCAGTCCGGCGGGCGCAGCGCGAGCCGGCGGTGCAGCACCCCGCCGCGCAGCGCGAGCGCCACCTCGCGCGGCAGCAGCACGTCTCCGGCCGGGCGCGGCACGAGCAGCCCGGCGGCGAGCAGCGCCCGGCCTGCCGCCGCGGCCGCGCCGTCGTCGGGCAGCCGCCCCACCGGCGGCCCCCACGTGAGCCGCTCGAGGATCGCGCGCTGCGCCGCCGGCAGGTCCGCCGCCGTCGTCAGCGCCGCGACGACGTCGCTCAGGTCGGCGCTCAGGTCGGCGCTCGAGGACGGGGCCAGCCCGGCGACATACGGGCCGAGAGCCTCGACGACCGGCCGCGGCGCATGCGAGACCCGCCCGGCGCGCCACACCAGAGCGCGCTCCCACAGGCCGTGCAGCAGCGGCGCGACGCGGTCGTTCGACGTGCCGAGCAGCCGGGAGATCGGCCCGACGCCGTTGGCGCTGCCCAGCACGGCGACCGCTTCGAGCACCTGCAGGGACCCGGTGTCCAGGTCGTCCAGCGCCCGCGCCAGCGACGCGCGCGTCACGGCCCGCGCCGCCAGCGACGTCAGGTCGGCCGGTGCCGGCCGCGAGAGGTCGGGGCGCAGCAGCAGCAGGCGCACGAGATCGTCGTCGCCGCGGGCGCGCAGATCGTCGGCCAGGCTCCGCGCGCGGGCCGGCGCGCGCGAGCCCGTCTCACCCCGCGGGGACGAGCCCGCCGCGGATCCGTGCGCCGCGCTCGGGGCGTCGACCCCCGAGGACAGCGAGGACGCACGCGACAGGGACACCCGATCCACGCTACCTGCCCCGTGCCCAGGTCGCCGACCTGCAGCGAAGCGGTCGACATCGCGCCCGGCCGCGGG
>JAVTVZ010000127.1:0-8589 GCA_032229625.1 Dermatophilaceae bacterium
GCGCCGGCGCCGTCGTGGCCTCCAACGCCGCGAACGCCGCGCCGACCGCTCCCGCTGCCGCCTCGGTGCAGACCGGCCACGGCACGGGCCACGGCAAGGGCCACGCCAAGGGTGGCGACAAGGCCGCCGCCGGCCGCGCCGCCGTCACCTTCCTCATCGAGTGCGTCGACGACAACGTCGTCCAGACGCCGAAGACCTTCACGCTCGCCTGCGGCGACGGCAACCAGAGCCTGGAGAAGCTGGCGTGGAAGGACTGGGGCCACACCAACGCCTTCGCCACCGGCGTCGTCCGGGAGAACGTCTCCTCGCCGATGTCCAAGGGCGACAAGTGGATCTCCTACCCGGTGAAGGTCAAGGCGACCGGCCTCGTCGACGGCGAGGCCTCCGCGACCTACACCAAGCTCATCGTCCGCACCGTCGGCAAGGCCCCCGCCGGGGTCGACAAGCTCCAGATCTTCGACCTGCCGGGCGTCGAGGCGCAGCAGAGCGCCGACACGCACAAGAAGGCCGCGCACAAGAAGGCCGCGCACAAGAAGGCTGCGCACAAGAAGGCCGACAAGCCGGCGAAGCACATCAACGACACGCAGGGCTGGTCCGACGGCCACGAGGGCATGAGCGAGGACTACATCGCCTTCGACGACGGCCACGCCGGGATGAGCGACGACGACGTCATCGTCGACGACGGCCACGCGGGCATGAGCGACGACTACGTCAGCGTCGAGGACGGCCACGCGGGCATGAGCAACGACCCGGGTGTGGAGCGCTGACCAGCGCCCCGAGGCGGCCTGGACCGACGAAGACCTGACAGACCGGTGATCGGCCGGTGACAGAGCACTGGCCCGGTCACTGACACGGCCACTGACGGGACACCCCGAGGGGCCGCGGCGAGCGATCGCCGCGGACCCTCGGTCGTTTGGGCCTGGCCCGCGGCTCGCCTACCCTGGCACGCATGTCTGGACAGTCCCGATTCGCCGAGCTCGAGCCGCTGCTGGAGCGCGTCAGCAAGCCGATCCAGTATGTCGGCGGCGAGCTGAATGCCCAGGTCAAAGACTGGGAGTGCGGCGGCCCCGACACGGTCCGCTGGGCGTTGATGTATCCGGACGCCTACGAGGTCGGCCTGCCCAACCAGGGCGTGATGATCCTCTACGAAGTGCTCAACGAGCGGCCCGACGCCCTCGCCGAGCGCACGTATGCCGTGTGGCCGGACCTCGAGGCGCTGCTGCGCGAGCACGAGGTGCCGCAGTTGACGGTCGACGGGCATCGTGCGGTGGGCGACTTCGACGTCTTCGGGCTGAGCTTCTCGACCGAGCTGTGCTACACCAACATGCTCACGGCGCTGGACCTGGCGGGCATCCCGCTGCACGCGGCCGATCGCGGGCAGGACGACCCGATCGTCCTCATCGGCGGGCACGCGAGCTTCAATCCCGAGCCGGTCGCGGACTTCGTCGACGCGGTCGTCATCGGCGACGGCGAGCAGGCCGTCCTGGAGATCACCGACGTCATCGCCGAGCACAAGGCGCAGGGCAGGCCCGGTGGGCGCCACGAGCTGCTGCTGCGGCTGGCTCGCACCGGCGGTGTCTACATCCCCGCGTTCTACACAGTGTCCTTTGCTGACGACGGGCACATCGCACAGATCAGTGTGCGAGATGACCTCGTCGAGGCGGGCGTGCCGGCGACGGTCGCCAAGCACACGGTGATGGATCTCGACGCCTGGCCCTACCCCAAGCAGCCGCTCGTCCCGCTCGCCGAGAGCGTCCACGAGCGGATGAGCGTCGAGATCTTCCGCGGCTGCACCCGCGGCTGCCGCTTCTGCCAGGCCGGCATGATCACCCGCCCCGTGCGGGAGCGTTCGATCACCGGCATCGGGGAGATGGTCGAGCGCGGGCTCGCCGCGACCGGCTACGAGGAGGTCGGGCTGCTGTCGCTGAGCAGCGCGGACCACTCCGAGATCGCGGACATCACCAAGGGGCTCGCGGACCGCTACGACGGCACCCAGACGGGGCTGAGCCTGCCGAGCACCCGCGTCGACGCGTTCAACATCGACCTGGCGAACGAGCTGACCCGCAACGGGCGCCGCTCGGGCCTGACATTCGCCCCCGAGGGCGGCAGCGAGCGGATCCGCAAGGTCATCAACAAGATGGTCAGCGAGGACGACCTCATCCGCACGGTCGCCGCCGCCTACGAGGCCGGGTGGCGCCAGGTCAAGCTCTACTTCATGTGCGGGCTGCCGACCGAGACCGACGAGGACGTCCTGCAGATCGCCGACCTCGCCAAGCGCGTCATCGACACGGGCCGCCAGATCAGCGGCCGCCGCGACATCCGCTGCACGGTGAGCATCGGCGGCTTCGTGCCCAAGCCGCACACGCCCTTCCAGTGGGCCTCCCAGCTCTCGGCGGAGGGCACCGACGAGCGGCTGCGCAAGCTGCGCGAGGCGATCCGCTCGGACCGGCGCTACGGCTCGGCGATCGGATTCCGCTATCACGACGGGCAGCCCGGCATCGTCGAGGGCCTCCTCTCGCGCGGCGACCGGCGCGTCGGGCGCGTCATCGAGGCCGTGTGGCGCGACGGCGGGCGCTTCGACGGGTGGAGCGAGCACTTCTCCTACGACCGCTGGATGCGCTGCGCCGAGCAGGGGCTCGCGGGCACGGGCGTCGACGTCGACTGGTATACGACGCGCGAGCGCGACGAGGACGAGGTCCTGCCGTGGGACCACCTCGACTCCGGCCTCGACAAGGCGTGGCTGTGGGACGACTGGCAGGACGCCCTCGACGAGCGGGAGCAGGACGACTGCCGCTGGACCCCCTGCTTCGACTGCGGCGTCTGCCCGCAGATGGGCACCGACATCGAGATCGGCCCGACGGGCAAGAAGCTCCTGCCGCTGACCGTCCTCGGCTCCGGCCGCGAGGCGATGCTGCAGCAGTAGCGATGCTGCAGCAGTAGCGATGCTGCAGCAGTAGCGTCGCCGGCCAACTCGCAGGGGCGGCGGCTCAGTCGCCGCTCGGTCCCGCCGGGTTGCCGCGCCAGCGCCGCCCCGGGAGGATCTGCTCGCCCTTCATGAGGAAGCTGTCGGTGTCCAGCGCCGCGCCGCGCCCGATGCGCGTGCCGTAGTGCACGAACGCGCGCACGCCCACGGTCGCGCCGGAGCCGATGACCATCGGCCCGGACGTGAAGACCCCGTGCTCGAGGGAGTGGCACTGCAGCACGCACAGGTGGTTGAGGGTGACGTCGTCGCCGAGGCGCACCATCGTGCGCTCGACGATCGTGCTGCCGTCGTCGAGCAGCCGCCGCCCGACGCGCACCCCGAGGGCGCGCAGATACCACGCCTTGAAGGGTGTGCCGTTGAACAGCGTCAGGCCCAGGGTGATGCTCATCTTCCAGAAGCGCTCGTGTGCCCAGAAGTGGTGGTGGTAGAGCGTGGAGTTGCGGGTCCGCAGCCGCCCGAAGCCCATCGAGGCCCGCTCGACGAAGACCGACCACCAGATGAGGACCCACGGCAGCGGCGCGAAGATCAGCGCGGCGACCCACAGGCCGTGCCGGTAGCTCAGCTCGAAGGCCGCCTGCATGACGATCACGGTGACGAGGGCGAGCACGAGGTGCTGGCCCAGATACAGCGCCATCGTCGTGCGGTTGTAGCGGTTCTTGCGGGCCAGCCCGTGGGCCGGGTCGCACGAGCCGATCGGCGGCACCGCGCCGCCCCCGCCGCGTCCGAGCGGGATCTCGAAGGCCGGTGAGCCCAGGAGGCCGACCCCGCTGCGCACGGGCCCGTCGAGCGGCACCGCGACCTTGGTCGCCAGCAGCAGGTCGTCGCCCAGCGGCGCTCCCGTCGGCACGTAGACGGAGTTGCCGAGGAAGTTGCGCTCGCCGAGCGTGATGCGCCGGGCGACGAAGCCGGTGTTCGTGAAGTCGAGATTGCCGAAGTGCAGACCGTCGGAGACGATCGTGCCGCCCCCGACCGTGCACAGGCCGGGGATGTCGTGGTCGACGGCCATGCCGAAGTTCGACCCGGTCTGGACCACGGGCCGCAGCCGGTAGCCCAGGCGCGAGAGGTAGCCCACGACATACGAGCTGTCGCCGAAGAGCGCGACGAACCGAGGGATGTTCGACAGGCGCGCGACCATCCGGTAGAGCAGGTAGCGCAGCCCGTAGACCGGATACGCCTGCCCGGGGCGGATCGCCAGGGCCAGCAGCCGCGGCACGGTGAACGCGACGAGCACGGCGACGACGAGCCCGAGCGCGAAGCTCACCACGGTGACGCCGACGAGCAGCTCGTACATGTGCAGGTCCCACGGGATCGCCGAGATGCCCAGCAGCGCCTGGATGAGGCCGGGCGTCAGCGTCTCGAGGGTGTGCACGATGAGCGAGAACAGCACGGGCGCCAGTCCGCAGAGCAGCGTCACCAGCTGGCCGGTGGCGTAGAGCGCGGGTCGCCATCGGCGGTAGGGCAGCTGGGGGCCGCGGCGGAAGGTCGTGTCGGTCGGCCGGCCCGGCACCCCGTGCCAGCGGGCGCCGTCCGGCATCGACTGGCCGGGCAGCAGCGCGGAGGCGTGCCCGAGCTGGGTGTCCTCGCCCATCGCGGTGTCGACGTCGAGCACGGCGCCGTCACCGACGTAGGCCCGCGCGCCGATGTGCACGGCGCCGAGGCGCACCCACCCGCTGTCGATGCGGTAGCCGGAGATGAGCGCCCCGCGGGAGACGACGGTGTCCGCGCCGATCGTCAGCAGGTCGGTCGTCACCGGCAGCGTGGAGTTCAGCAGCAGGACCCGCGGGCCGACGCGGGCGCCGAGGGCGCGCAGATACAGCACGACCAGGGGCGAGCCGGCGAAGAGCCGCATCGGGTTGATCGCCAGCAGCGCCCGCACGGTCCAGAAGCGCAGGTAGGTCAGGCCCCAGGCGGGGAATTCGCGCGCCGTCCACCGCCCGACGAGCAGCCATTTCGCGAGCACCGGCAGCAGGGTCGTGGCGGCGAAGAGGCCGCCGCCGTAGGCCAGCGAGCGTAGGTAGGTGTCCACATAGGTCGGCGCCTCGACCATCCAGTGCACCGCCGGCACCGACGCGACGGCGAGCAACGCCGGGTAGCCGAGCATGACGAGCAGCTGGTAGAGGCCGCACAACGTCCAGCGCAGCGCGCTGACCTGCGGGTAGCGACGGGGAGCGCCGGCGCCGGCGGCGAGCTGCGCGAGATCGGGCCCCGCCCCCGCCCCGGGCCCCGCGGCGCGATCGGGTGCCGCGGCGCGATCCGGCGCCCCGGCACTCGTGCCGTCGCCGCCGGACGGGTCGAGCGCGACGGCCAGGTCACAGATCCGCGGGTGCTGGTAGATGTCGGAGATCCGCACGGTCTCCAGACCGGGCAGGTCGCGGTGGCGGCGCAGCCGGGTGCAGTAGGCGGACATGCGGATCGACGTGCCGCCGAGGTCCTCGAAGATGTGCGCGGTCACGCCGACGGACGGCACGCCGAGCACCGCGGCGAGCTCGGTGGCGAGCCGGTCCTCCAGGGCGCTCGTCGGGGCGACGACGTCGAGCGGGCCGACGGTGCGCCGCGGCGCGGACGGCGGCGGCAGCTGCTTGCGGTCGACCTTGTCGCTGGGCAGCAGCGGCAGCGTGTCGAGCTCCTCGACATACGCGGGGATCATGTAGGCGGGCAGCCGGTCGCGCAGCGACCCGACGACGGCGCCGACGTCCAGGTCCGGGCAGTCGCGGCGGCGCACGAGGTAGGCGACGAGCTCGACGACGCCCGCCTCGGGGTGATAGGGCTCGACGACGGCGGCGGCGACGCCGGGCGCCTGCAGGAGCACGGACTCGATCTCGGTGAGTTCGATGCGGTAGCCGCGGATCTTGACCTGGGTGTCGATGCGCCCGAGGTATTCGACGCGGCCGTCGGCGTCGACGCGGCCGAGGTCGCCGGTGCGGTAGATGAGCCCGGAGGGGTTGTTCGGCACGCCCAAGGTGTCGGGCAGGAACGCCTTGGCGCTCTGGTCGGGCCGGTTGAGGTAGCCCGGCGAGAGCGCGACGCCGGCGAGCGCGACCTCGCCGGTCTCGCCGCGCGGCAGCGCGACGAGCCGCTCGGGGTCGAGGATCAGCGCCGTGTAGGTCGGCAGCGGCACGCCGATCGTCACGGGCTCGTCGGGGTGCAGCGGTGTCCACGTCGCGGTGACGGTCGCCTCGGTGGGCCCGTAGACGTTGAGGAAGCGCCGATCCGGGCGCCACCAGCGGGCGATGAGGTCCTGCGGGCACGCCTCGCCGGAGACGAGCAGGAAGCGCAGGTCGGGCACGTCCTCCTCGATCGTCGCGAGCAGCGTCGGCACGCAGCTCATCGCCGTGACGCGCCGCGCCAGGAGGAAGTCGCGCAGGTCGGGGCCGACGAGGGCGCTGCGGCCGACCTTCGGCACGAGCGTCGCGCCGGCCAGCCACGCGACCCAGATCTCCTCGACGCTGAAGTCGAAGGCGATCGTCATGCCCTGATACATCCGGTCGGAGCCGACGACGCCGTAGACCTCGTCGGCGACGCGCACGAAGTTGCAGATCGACGCGTGGCCGATCGGCACGCCCTTGGGCACCCCGGTCGATCCGGACGTGTAGATGACGTAGCAGAGCTCGTCGGGGCCCGGGTCGGGCCGACCGGGCAGCGCGTCGAGCTCCCACCGCCGGACGCGGCCCCGCGGGCGTGCGTCGATCTCGTCGGCGGCCTCGTCGAGGTAGGTCGCCGGGCATGCGGTCGGGTCGAGCGCGACGAGGCAGTCGGCGAGGTGGCGCTCGCTGAGCACCGTGCGCAGCGCGGAGTCGGCGGCGATGTAGGCGATCCGGTCGGCGGGGAAGCCCGCGTCGAGCGGCACGTAGGCCGCGCCGGCCTTGAGCGCGCCGAGCATCGCGACATAGCCGGCCAGCGGGGCGTCGAAGAGCAGCCCGACCCGGTCGCCGGGGCCGATGCCGGAGGCGAGCAGGTGCCGGGCCAGCGCATTGGCATGCCCGTCGAGCTCGTCGTAGGTGACCTGCCGGTCGGGCAGGTCGACCGCGACGGTGTCGGCGCGTCCGGCGACGGCGAGGTCGTCGCAGACGGCCTCGAAGAGGTGGTGCAGCCGCTCGCCGGGGGCCCAGCGCACCGCCTGGTCGTAGCGCTCGTCGACGAGGAGCGCGTCGGGCGGCAGCCCCGGGGAGCGGCGCGCGTCGACGTCGTGCCGCTGATCGAGCGGGCCCGCGTCGCCGGGGCGCGCGCCGACGAGCGTGGAGCGCAGGGGAGGAGGGGTCACGTGCCGGTCGGCCTCAGCCGACGAGCGCGGTCGACGTCGTCGCCCGGTCGAGGGCGGCGTGCAGGATGTCGAGCCCCTCGTCGAGCAGCTGCGCCGGGGTCGTCAGCGGCGCGAGCACCTTGAGGACCTCGTCGTGCGGGCCGCACGTCTCGATGAGCAGACCGTGCTCGACGCAGTCGGTGCGGATCGCGGCCGCGAGCTCGCCGGAGCGGACGTCGAGGCCGAGCATCATGCCCCGCCCGCGCACCAGGGAGCCGTCGACGAGGGCGGTCATCGCGCACAGCCGCTGCGCGACCTGGGCGGAGCGCCCGGCGACCTGCGCTGCGAATCGGGAGTCGGCCCAGTACTTCTCGATGGCCACGCGCGCGGTGACGAAGGCGTGGGCGTTGCCGCGGAAGGTGCCGTTGTGCTGCCCGGGGGTCCAGATGTCGTACTGCGGGCGGGTCAGCAGCAGCGACATCGGCAGCCCGAAGCCCGACAGCGACTTCGACAGGGCGATGATGTCGGGCACGATGCCCGCCGGCTCGGTCGAGAAGAACGTGCCGGTGCGGCCGCAGCCGGCCTGGATGTCGTCGACGATGAGCAGCGCGCCGTGCTCGGCGGCGAGGCGCGCGATCGAGCGCAGCCACGCCGGTGACGCGGTGGCCAGCCCACCCTCGCCCTGCACGGTCTCCAGCAGGATCGCCGCGGGCGGCTGGACCCCCGAGGAGGCGTCGGCGAGCAGGTCGGCGAGCATCGCGGCGGTGTCGATGTCGGGGCCGAAGTAGCCGTCGTAGGGCATCCGGGTCACGCCGTGCAGCCCGGGCGTCGCGCCCCGGAAATACGCGTTGGCGGTCGCGGCGAGGGCGCCGGTGCTGACGCCGTGGAAGCCGCGCGTGAAGGCGATGATCTGCTCGCGGCCGGTGACCAGGCGCGCGAGCTTCATGGCGGCCTCGACGGCGTTGGCGCCGGTCGGGCCGGTGAACTGGCAGCGGTGGTCCATGCCGCGCGGGCGCAGGATCGAGCGCTCGAAGGCCGCGAGGAAGTCGCGCTTGGCCTGCGTCGTCAGGTCGAGGCCGTGGGCGATGCCGTCGCCGCCGATGTAGCTCAGCAGCGCGGCCTTCATGTCCTCGTCGTTGTGCCCGTAGTTCAGCGAGCCGGCGCCGGCGAGGAAGTCGATGTAGCGGCGGTCGTCGGCCGTCCACAGCAGGCTCCCCTTGGCCCGCGTGATGACGGGCGTGAACCAGCGGCAGTAGCTGCGCGCCTGCGACTCCCGCCGATCGATGACATGCGAAGTCCCGACGTCCATGGCAGTTCCCCCAGATCCCTGTGGTGTGGCGTGAGCAAGGCCACTCGCGGGAGTGTA
>JAVTVZ010000128.1:0-3864 GCA_032229625.1 Dermatophilaceae bacterium
CTAGTCTGATGACGTCGAAACCCCTCCACGCGCGACTCGGGCTGATGGTGGTGGCTGCTTCGCTCGCCACCACCATCAGCTCCTGCAGCTCAAGTAACGCTCCCGCGAAGGACGATCCAGTGTTTGCCGGATTGGATCCTGCGGTGGTTCAGGAAACCCTGGACAGCCCGCACGCTCAGCAGTTCGTCGCGAACGATCCGCCGGATCGCGCACGCAACTACTACCAGGGGATGGTGCGCTCCACTATCAACTGCCGCGCGTACCTCGAGGCCTACGAGCGCTGGCGCACGACAGGCGTGGAACCCACGCTGCCCCGGGAGGCCCAGCCGCAGAATCCGATCCCCAGTGTCGACCAGGACCTGAAGTTCGACCACGACACGTTCGCCAAGGCGTTCAGCAGCGGGGACCCGACGCAGGTGCGAGCGGCTCTGAGCGCCGGGGGCTCGTGCGGCGAGTGGGTGCCGGTCAAGCCGCGCGACTACAGCGGCCCGACGGTCTCCGACGCGGTCGGTGGCCCGGTGGACGCCCCATCCTCATAGGGTTCACGCCATGAGGCTCGATGTCAGGCCGGCGTCGGCAGGGGCAGCAGCGCGGGGTGCAGGATCCGGGAGCTGACGTCCACGTGGGTGTGGGTCATGCGCACGCCGCCGAGGGCGTCGCGCCAGGCGGCGACCGCGCGCCAGTCGCGGTGGCGCATCGGGCGTGGCGACAGCAGATACATGTCCGCGCCGCCGGGGCGACCGACGATCCGGTCCGCCGGCTCCAGCGGCCCCGGGCCGAGCAGGTGGTAGGCGCTGTAGCCCAGACCGGCCATCGCCGCGTCGATCTCGCCGTGGGCGTGCGCGGGCAGCACCTCCGCGAGGATCCACGGGCGGTGCCGCTCGATGACCCGGCGAGCCCCCCGCAGGACCGAGGCCTCCGTCGACTCGGTGTCGATCTTCAGCACCGCCGGCGCCAGCCGCTTGCGGGCGCAGAACGCGTCGACGGTCGTGCCCGGCACGACGAGCGACTCCCCGCCCCGGCGGAACGACGGGTTGAGTGAGTTCGACGCGTCGGACGTGTGCGACAGATACAGGCTCACGGGCCCGACCCGCTCCCCGACCCCGGACTCATGCACCCGCAGCGGCAGCCCGCTGACCGCCGCGCTGTGCCGGGCGGCCGCGGCGACCCGCGGCGTCGGCTCGAAACAGTGCACGTCACGCCCGCCGTGCGCGGCGGCCAGCAACCCGTACAACCCGACGTTCGCGCCGACGTCGAGCACACACCCCGGCCCCGCCAGGTCCAGCGCCGCGAGGAACGTCTCCAGCGCATACGGCTCGTAACCCGCCAGGCCCCGCTTGACCAGCGCCTTGGGGATGAAGAGGTCGTCGGGCGCCTCGATCGTCACCGGCGCCAACCCCGGCCGCCACCCCGTCGGCGCCGGCTGCGTGATCGCGACGCGTCGCAGCGGCACCTTCGCGCCGAGCTGCCGCTCCACCAGCGGCCGCAGTCTCGCGCGGGCCGGGGCGGGCACCGCGCGGTAGAGCGTGCGGCCCCCGTGCAGGGTCCGCCGGGCCAGTGCGCTGATGTCTGCGCTGATGTCCATGCGCCGACGGTAGGCGCAGCACCGCCACCCACACCTCCTGGCGGCCCACGATGTAGGACGCTCGTCCAGCTCTCCGGTAGCGTGGCGCACAGGTGCGTCGGGACGCGCACCACGCCGATGCCGCGGCGTCGCTCGTCTGCCCAGGTCACCACGGGTGCGCCGGGCGGTGCGTCGCAGCGGCACGTGTGCCCCGCCGACGGCGCGGGGCACCGGCACACCATCGACTTGCCGGGGGGCATCACATCGTGGCCGACGACTCTTCGCGCCCGACCTCATCGACGACCGCACCGACGCGCCGCCGCGGCACACCCGGCCGGCGCGCCCTGGCGGTCGGCGTGACCGCGGCGGTCGTCGCGGCCGCCGCCGGATGCGGCGTCACCGACTCGCTCTTCGGCCCCGAGCCGCCACCGCACCGCCCCGCGCACGCGGCCGTCACGGTGCACCCGGACCAGCCGCAGTCGACCTTCCCCGGCATCGACGCGCTCGGCGCCGGCGTCGACGGCCTCGAAAAGGGCGAGATCGACCGGGTGTGGACCCCCGAGACCATCGACCTCATGAAGTCCGCCGGCTTCGGCCCCCTGAGCTTCCGGCTGCGCACGGAACTGGGCATCAAGGCGTGGCATTGGCACTCCGAAGGCACGTGGAGCGACCCCGGCGCGCAGCAGGGCTACTGGACCGGCAACCCGACGTCCGGCGCCGACCCGGGCGTCACCTACGGCTACAGCCTGCCGCGGCGCGGCAACACCATCGACCAGGCCGGCAACGACGGCTACAGCCGCCTCACGGACGGCGACGACGCGAGCTTCTGGAAGTCCAACCCCTACCTCGACCCGCACTTCACGAAGGGCAACGACACCGACGACCCGCAGTGGGTGATGGTCGGCTTCGACGAGGGCGCCGACATCGACACCCTCAAGGTCCACTGGGGCGCGCCCTTCGCCCAGGCCATCACGGTGCAGTACTGGCAGGGCGACGACGGCGCCGTCTTCCCCATCGGCACCGACAGCGGCTGGCGCGACTTCCCCACCTCGGCCTTCACCGGCTCCGGCGGCACCCAGACCGCGCGCCTCGCGCCGGCGCCGGTGCGGGTCCACTACGTGCGGATCTCGATGACCGGCAGCTCCGGCACGGCCGCCGCCGGCGGCACCGACGTGCGCGACCGGCTCGGCTTCGCGATCCGCGAGTTGCAGCTGGGCCGCACCAGCGGCGCCACCTTCACCGACGCCGTGCAGCACACGCGTGACAACTCCCAGACCCGCACGTGGGCCTCCTCCACCGACCCGTGGCACCGCGCGAGCGACCTCGACGGGCGGCAGGAGCACGCGAGCTTCAAGCGGGTCTTCGAGAGCGGCCTGACGAACGGCAAACCGCTCATGGTGCCCGTGCCGATCCTCTACGGGGTGCCGGAGGACGCGGGCAACCTGCTGCGCTACCTGCGCGGTCAGGGGTATCCGGTGCAGCAGATCGAGATGGGCGAGGAGCCCGACGGGCAGCTCGCCCAGCCCGAGCACTATGCCGCGCTCTATCGTCAGGTCGCCGACTCGCTGAAATCCGTCGACGACGACATCCAGATGGGCGGCCCCGGATATCAGACCGTGCTGCCCAACTGGGTGCATTGGCCCGACGAGACCGGCAACCGGTCGTGGACCGGGCGATTCGTCAACTCCCTCAAGACCGCCGGGCGCCTGGAGGACTTCGACTTCTTCTCGTTCGAGTGGTATCCCTTCGACGACGTGTGCGCCGACCCCACCGGCCCGATCACGGCGAACCCGACGCTGCTCGCCGACATCGTCGCTCAGCAGCGCAAGGACGGCCTGCCCGCGGACCTGCCGATGGTCATCACCGAGCTCGGCTATTCGGCCTTCGCCGGGCAGCCGGAGGTCGAACTCCCGGGCGCCATCCTCAACGCCGAGTCGACCGCGAAGTTCCTCCAGCTCGGCGGCAAGGCCGTGTATTTCTACGGCCTCGAGCCCAACTGGGTCTTCCAGGAGGACGAGGGCAAGGCCTGCAACACGTGGGGCAACCTGATGCTCTTCCAGTTCTACGACGACTTCAAGACCCGCCCCATCGCGACGTATCAGGGCGCGCGACTGCTCACCGGCTCCTGGGTCGGCGGCGACGGCGAGCACACCCTCATCGCCTCCGAAACGACGCCCGGCGAGCTCGCGGCCGGCGCCGGGATCACCACCGGCCCCTCCCCCAGCGCCGCGGCCGGCACGCCCACCTCATCGGGCACGTCACCCGGCACGTCACCGGGCACGTCATCGGGCACGTCATCG
>JAVTVZ010000128.1:3964-33197 GCA_032229625.1 Dermatophilaceae bacterium
GCCGAACTCCATCAACGTCGTCACCGGCGACAAGGGCACCGCCGGCTGACCCCCGGCCGACCGACGACGGACGGGCCCTCCCCGCGATGGGGAGGGCCCGTCCGTCGTGTGGCCCGGTGGTCGCCGGGCTCAGGTGTGGCTCAGGCGTCCTCGGAGGTCGCGGACGCGGCCTGGTCGTCGCCCTGGGCCTCGACGAGCGCGTCGGACTCCGGGGTGTCGGTGCCCGTCGCGGCGCCCTCGTCACCGCCGCGGCGGCCGCCGCGACGACGGTTGCGCCCGCGCGAGCGCTCGGAGCGTTCCCCGCCGTCACGCCCGTTGCCGTCGCGCCCGTTGCCGTCACGACCGTTGCCCTCGCGGCGCGTGTCCTCGGACCGGTCCTCGTCGTGCGCCGGCTCGGCCGCGGGGGCGTCGCCCTGCGCCGGGGCCGCGTCGCCCTGGCCCTCGGCGAGCACCGCCGCGAGCGACAGCTTGCCGCGCGGGTCGATCTCCTTGAGCTCGACCTGCACCTTCTGCCCGATCTTGAGCACGTCGTCGACGGAGTCGATCCGCTTGCCGCCGACGAGCTTGCGCACCTCGGAGATGTGCAGCAGGCCGTCCTTGCCGGGCAGCAGCGACACGAACGCGCCGAACGTCGTCGTCTTGACGACGGTGCCGAGGAAGCGCTCGCCGACCTCGGGCATCGTCGGGTTGGCGATCGCGTTGATCTGCGCGCGGGCGGCCTCGGCCGAGGGACCGTCGGTCGCGCCGATGTAGACCGTGCCGTCGTCCTCGATGGAGATGTCGGCGCCGGTCTCCTCCTGGATCTGGTTGATCATCTTGCCCTTCGGGCCGATGACCTCACCGATCTTGTCGACGGGGACCTGCACGCTGATGACGCGAGGAGCGTAGGGGCTCATCTCGTCGGGCGCGTCGATCGCCTCGTTCATCACGTCGAGGATGTGCAGGCGCGCGTCGCGGGCCTGGGTGAGCGCGCCACCGAGCACCGAGGCGGGGATGCCGTCGAGCTTGGTGTCGAGCTGGATCGCCGTGACGAACTCGCGCGTGCCGGCGACCTTGAAGTCCATGTCGCCGAAGGCGTCCTCGGCACCGAGGATGTCGGTCAGCGCGGCGTACTGCGTCTGGCCGTCGATCTCGGCGGAGACGAGGCCCATCGCGATGCCCGCGACCGGGGCGCGCAGCGGCACACCGGCGTTGAGCAGCGACAGCGTGCTCGCGCACACCGAGCCCATCGACGTCGAGCCGTTGGAGCCGAGGGCCTCGGACACCTGACGGATCGCGTAGGGGAACTCCTCGCGGGTCGGCAGCACCGGCATGAGCGCGCGCTCGGCGAGCGCCCCGTGACCGATCTCGCGACGCTTCGGGGAGCCCACGCGGCCGGTCTCACCGGTGCTGTAGGGCGGGAAGTTGTAGTTGTGCATGTAGCGCTTGCGCGTCACCGGCGAGAGGGTGTCGAGCTGCTGCTCCATGCGGAGCATGTTGAGCGTGGTGACACCCATGATCTGGGTCTCGCCGCGCTCGAAGATCGCCGAGCCGTGCACGCGGGGCAGCACCTCGACCTCGGCGCCCAGCGCCCGGATGTCGGCGAGGCCGCGGCCGTCGATGCGCACCTTGTCGGTGAGGATGCGCTCGCGCACGAGCTGCTTCTGCACCGAGCGGTAGGCCGCGGAGATCTCCTTCTCCCGGCCCGCGAAGGGCGTGCCCTCGCCCGCGAGCTGCGCCTTGAGCTCGTCCTTGTAGGTGTCGAGCTTCTCCTCGCGCTCCTGCTTGCCCGCGATGGACAGCAGCCCGCGCAGCGTGTCGGTCGCGGCGGACGCGACCGCGTCGTAGGCGTCCTGCTCGTAGTCGAGGAAGAGCGGGAACTCCTGGACCGGCTTGGCGGCCTGCGAGGCGAGCTCCATCTGCGCCTTGCACAGCGCGGCGATGAACTTCTTGGACGCCTCCAGGCCCTGGGCGACGACCTCTTCGGTCGGGGCGCCCTTGCCCTGGTTCTTGACCAGGTCCCACGTGGAGTCGGTCGACTCGGCCTCGACCATCATGATCGCGACGTCCTGGGAGCCGTCGGCGCCCGTGACGATCCGGCCGGCGACGACCATGTCGAAGACCGAGCGCTCGATGTCGGAGAAGTTCGGGAAGGCGACCCACTGGCCGTCGATGAGCGAGACGCGCACGCCACCGATGGGGCCGGAGAAGGGCAGCCCGGAGATCTGGGTGGACGCGCTCGCGGCGTTGATCGCCAGCACGTCGTACTGCGTGTCGGGGTTGAGCGCCAGGACCGTGATGACGACCTGGACCTCGTTGCGCAGGCCCTTGGTGAAGGTCGGGCGCAGCGGCCGGTCGATGAGCCGGCAGGTCAGGATCGCGTCGGTGCTCGGGCGGCCCTCGCGGCGGAAGAAGCTGCCGGGGATCTTGCCCGCGGCGTACATGCGCTCCTCGACGTCGACCGTCAGCGGGAAGAAGTCGAAGCCCTCGCGCGGGTGCTTGCCGGCGGTCGTCGTCGACAGCAGGCAGGTGTCGTCATCGAGGTAGGCGACGACAGCGCCGCCGGCCTGCTTGGCCAGGCGCCCGGTCTCGAAGCGGACCGTGCGGGTGCCGAAGCTGCCGTTGTCGATGACGGCCTCGGCGTACGTGATGTCTGGACCCTCCATGGGCCCTCCTTTTCGTCATATCCAGCTCCGTGCATCGTCGTTGTGCACGTGCTTTCCTTCTGCGTGCCGCCCGACCCCTGGTCGGGAGGCGACCCGCCTTGCGTCAGCCGGTGGCGTGCGCGCGGGCGGGAATCCGTGGGTGGGCATGCCAAGAGGGCGGCTCCCCGGTGGGAACCGCCCTCCACTGCGGTGACGCGGTCAGCGACGCAGGCCCAGTCGCTTGATGAGCGAGCGGTAGCGCTCGATGTCGGTCGACTCCAGGTAGCGCAGCATGCGCTTGCGGCGACCGACGAGCAGCAGCAGCCCGCGACGGCTGTGGTGGTCGTGCTTGTGAGCCCGAGCGTGCTCGGTGAGGTCCTTGATGCGCTGCGTCAGCATCGCGATCTGCACCTCGGGAGAGCCGGTGTCGCCCTCGACCGTGGCGTACTCGGACATGATCTTCTGCTTCGTCTGGGCATCCAGAGGCATGGGCAGGCTCCTCGAAAGGTCTCGTTGCGCGGTGCACCAGGGGCGATTCCCACTGGGCGCTCTCGATCCGCGGCCGGAACACGGCAATCAGCAACGTTACCAGCGCGCACGCGCGCCCCCTAATCGCCGACTCGCCCTCGACCGGCACGCGGCGCGACTGGACCGCGCCTGCACCGCGACAGGACCGCACGTCCGGATCCGGCGCGACGTCACGCGATCCCGAGCAGGCGCAGACCGGCGGTCAGGCCGGCGGCGGCGAGGATGACGACGAGGAAGGGCACGCGGTACCAGGCGAGCACGCACGCGAGGATCACGCCGGCGCTGCGGGCGACGCCGGAGAAGCCGCCGGCCTGCGTGAACGCCGTCGTCACCATGACGGCGACGAGGACGACGGTGGCGGCGACGTCGATGAGCGCGTCGACCCGCTCGGACTCCCCGAGCCGGGCTCGCAGCGCGGGGCCGCCGAGGCGCATCGCGTACGTGCCGCCGGCGAGCACGGCGGCCCCGGCCATGACGGTGGTGGTGTCAAGCACGAGCGGACCTCCGGTGGGTGAGCAGCGCGAGCAGGGCGAGCAGCGGCGCGACGCCTGCGGGCACGAACGGGGTGACGGCGAGGGCGAGCGCCCCGCCGACGAGGGCCGGGCCGCGCCCCTTGCCGGCACGCAGCACCGGCATGACGAGGCCGGCGACGATCGCGGGGAACATCGCGTCGAGACCGATGGCGTGGGTGTCGCCGACGAGATTGCCGAGAGCGACGCCCGCGACCGTGCCGAGCGGCCAGCACACGGCGACCCCGATCCCCGCGGCCCAGTAAGCGGCTCGCGCGACGGCGGGGTCGCGCTGCCCGAGGCCGAGGACGACCGACTCGTCGTTCATGAGGTGCGCACCGAGCAGGCGCTTCGGTCCGGTGCCGACGAGGTGGCGTGTCGCCATGCCGTAGGGCAGGTGACGGGCGTTGACGAGGATCGCCGCCGCGACCGCCGCGACGATGCCGCCTCCCCCGGCGAGGATGCCGACGAAGAGGAACTCCGCCGACCCGGCGAGCACCATGATCGCGAGCACCGGCGGCACCCAGAGCGGAAGCCCGGCCGCGACCGACGTCGCGCCGTAGGACACGGCCGTGAGCCCGACCGCCAAGGAGACGAGGAGGACGGCACGCAACTGAGACGGCGGTAGTGTTCGCCAGATCGAACGCATAGCCATTATGTTGAACGACGCGGCTGGCGTTCGTCAAGGCGAACGATCAGACTGATTCATCGAACGCGCTCGACGCGAGCCACTGACCGCGATCCAGGGACGCGACCGAGCCCGAGCAGGTGCGCCGCCGTGACCGCAGCGCGGTCAGTAGAACCCGAGCCTGCGACCTAGGGATGAGGAGGCTCTGGTTGGCGTAGCCCGTCGGTCATCCACAGATGTGGCGCCGGGCTCAGCGCGGGATCGCATGCCGTCCCTCGCCTTCGAGTGGCCCCCCGGCCGATACTGCGACGTATGGAGAGCAGGAACGCCATGAGCATCGCTGCGCCGTCGATGCCTCCTGTCGCGCTCGCGTCGGTGACGCTGGCCGAGTGGGACGAGGACTACTCCCAGCGGGAGGATGCGTACGAGCTCGTCGGCGGCATCCCGACCGTGGCCCCGCACGAGACCTTCGACAACGTCGACGCCACCACGACCCTTCTGGCCCTGCTCACGACGATCGTGCGTCCGCAGTGGCGCCCATTGCCGCACTTCGCCGTCCACCTCGGCGAGCACGACGGCCGACCCACCGTCCGCCAGCCCGACCTCACGGTCGTCCGGCGCGGCGTGCCAGGCAGCGCCCATCGCGCCGAGCCAGAGGACGTCGCTCTCGTCATGGAGGTCCTCTCCCCCGGCTCCGTCGAGACCGACACTGTGACCAAGCGCGCCGAATACGCCCGCGCAGGCATCCCCGCCTACCTGCTCGTCGACGTCCGCGGGCCGCGACCGAGCGTCGTCCTCTTCGATCGCATCGTCGACGGCGCCTACGTCACTGCGGACACCGACGGCACCTGCGCGATCGTGCGGATCGGTGAGCACGCCGTCCCGATCCGCGCGGCCGATCTCGTCGACCGAGGACAGGACTGACGCATCGGCAGGGGCGAGACACGGCCGACGACGCGTTCGCCACGTCGAACGATCGGTCGTTAGCCTGGACGTCACGCTCGGCTTGACGGCCGAGGCCACGCGACGAAGCCGACGGAGCACACATGCAGACGGGCGCACCCCTGGCCACGATCGCCGCGTCGTTGCGGCGTGAGCGCGAGCACGCGGGCCTGAGCCTCGGCCAGCTCGCGGCGAAGGCGTCGGTGTCGAAATCGACGCTGTCCCAACTCGAATCGGGCTCCGGCAATCCCAGCGTCGAGACGCTGTGGGCCCTCTCGACGGCGCTCGGCGTGACGATTTCCCAGCTCCTCGACCCACCGACTCCGCAGGTGCGCGTGCTGCGCGCCGGCGAGGGGCTCGCGCTCGCCTCCGACGTCGCCGACTACCAGGCGACGCTGCTCGACTCGGGCTCGCCGCACGTGCGCCGCGACCTCTACCGGATCACCGCCGAGCCGGGCCAAGGCCGCAACGCCGAGCCGCACATGCCCGGCGTCGTCGAGCACGTGCTCCTGTGCACCGGCCGCGCCCTCGTCGGCCCGACCGACGCCCCCGTCGAGCTCGCCCCCGGCGACTTCATCTCCTACCCCGGCGACCGCGGCCACGTCTTCGAGGCCCTGGAGCCCGGCACCACCGCGATGCTCGCCAGCGACGCCGGCTGACCACCCCCGCACACTGACCGCGCTCCCGGCGCAGCACCCACCTCAGACGGCGCACTCCCGGGCCGTGAGCAGGGCCGGTGCCGACGAAGCGAGGCCAGTGCAGCGCCGGCCGTCGGACCGCGACGGCGCCCGACAGGTCGCGCGCGGGCGGCTCCCAGGTCGGGCCCGTAGCGTGAGCGGATGACGCCTCGAGCCTGCGAAGACTCATCCGTCCGACCGCGCGCGACGCTGACGCGCGCGCCCCTGACCGCGATCGCGGTCGGCGCCCTGCTGGCCGTGACCGCCGCGTGCGCCTCGACCCCGGCGCCGACCACGCCCGGCGCAGCCGGCGGCGGCTCGCCCGGCGCGCCGGTCGCCACCCCCTCCCCCGGGCAACTCGACCTCGACGACCCCTTCACGGTCGAGCAGGTGGCGGAGTTCGACGAGCCGTGGGCGATGGCGTTCCTGCCCGACGGGCGGGCGCTGATCACGCAGCGCGGCGGGCAGCTGCGGCGCGTCGACGTCGGCACCGGCGAGTCCGTGCCGGTCACGGGCACGCCGCAGGTCGTCGCCGCGGGCCAGGGCGGCCTGGGCGACGTCGTGCCGGGGCCGACGTTCGCCGCGGACCGGACCGTCTACCTCAGTTGGGCGGAGGCGGGCGACGGCGGCGCGGGAGCGGCGGTCGGGCGCGCCCGGCTCAGCGACGGCGACTCCCCCCGACTCGAGGGGCTCCAGGTGATCTGGCGGCAGGAGCCGAAGGTCGACGGCACGGGGCACTTCGCGCACCGGCTCGCCGTCAGCCCCGACGGGCAACACCTCTACGTCAGCTCCGGGGACCGGCAGAAGATGGACCCGGCCCAGGACCTCGGCAACACCCTCGGCACGATCGTGCGACTCACCCCGGACGGGGCGCCGGCGCCGGGCAACCCGTTCGCGCAGCGCGGCGGGGTGACCGCGCAGATCTACAGCTACGGCCATCGCAACCCGCTCGGCCTGGCGTTCGACGCCGACGGCCGCCTGTGGTCCAGCGAGATGGGCCCCCGCGGCGGCGACGAGCTCAACCTCATCGCGCCCGGCAAGAACTACGGCTGGCCCCAGGCGTCGAACGGCTCGCACTACAGCGGGCAGGAGATCCCCGACCACGCCGCGGGCGACGGCTTCGAGGCGCCGAAGGCGTCGTGGAACCCCTCGATCTCCCCCGGCAGCCTCCTGATCTACCGCGGCTCGCTCTTCCCCGACCTCACCGGCGACGCGCTCATCGGCGCGCTCTCCGGCGAGGCGCTCGTGCGCGTCGACCTCTCCGGCGAGACCGCGACGAAGGCCCAGACGTGGCCGATGGACGCGCGCATCCGCGAGGTCGAGCAGGGCCCCGACGGCGCGATCTGGCTCCTGACCGACGGCGGCGACGGCCGCCTCCTGCGCCTGACCCCCAAGACCTGACCCGCACGCGCCACCGCGCAGACCGCCCGGTCCGCCCGCGTCATTCCGTATACAGCAGCCGCGCGTAGGCGTAGCGGATGTGCTCCTCGACGGCGCGGGCGGCGGAGTCTCCGTCACCGGCGGCCACGGCGTCCACGATCGCGCGGTGGCCGCGGCACAGCGCGCCGCACAGGACGTGCCAGTCGCCGGTCGCGTGGAACGACGCGAGGATCGGGCGGCGCATCGAGGCCCGGATCGCGGTCGTCATGTCCGCGACGAGCCGGTTGCCGCCGGCCTCGGCCAGGGCGATGTGGAAGTCGGAGTCGAGGTCGTTGAACACCTCGCGGTCCAGCTGCGGCTCCTCCATCGCGCCCAGCAGGCGCTCGAGCTCGGCGAGCGCCGCCGCGTCGCGGTGCCGCGCGGCGAGGCGGACGCTGCCGCGTTCGAGCATCACCCGGGCGTCGACGACGTCGGGCATGGGGAAGTTGGCGAGCGCCACATGCAGCCGCAGGAAGCGGGTCAGCGCCTGGCTGGGCAACGCACTGACGGTCGTGCCGGCATCGCGCCCGGCGCCGACGGCCGAGGTCAACACCCCTTGGGCCTCCAGCGCGCGGATCGCCTCACGCACCGCGGCGCGACTGACGCCGAGCATCGCGGAGAGGTCGCGCTCGGCCGGCAGCCGGTCCCCGACCCGCAGGGTGCCGGCGAGGATCTGCTCCTCGATGCGCTGCACGACCAGCTCGTAGGCCTTGGCCTGCGCGACGGGCCGCCACGACCCGCCCGCCGGGCCGGTGTCCTCACCCTGCGCCATGTGCGCCACCTCACACTCGTCGTCGAATGTCCGTCGCGATGCCGTCCGGCGCCAGTGCCGCCGGTGCCGCCAGTGCCGCCGGTGCCGCCGGTGCCGCCACCGCCCGGCAATTCGACCGGCGCTGCGCCACGTCGGCGCCGGTGCGGAGCGGCACGATAAACCACACACCCGTCACCCGCCCGACCAGGAGGTGAGCCGGCCCGTGCACGAGTGGATCACGCGCTGTCCGGGAGTGCTTGACGGCATCCGCCCCCACACCCTACGTTAACCACCGAATGGTCTGACCATTGATTCGGTCACCCATCAGGGTTGACCCCATCCCTCAAGAGCTCGGAGTTGCGCTCATGATTGCGGCCTACCAGCCTGAGCTGGCCCCCTTGGGGTCACTCGCCCTGTCGGCGCTCGTCGCCTGTCTGCCCCTGTTGACGATCTTCATCACCCTCGGCGGGCTGCGCTGGAAGGCGCACATCGCCGGCCTGACCTCGCTGGGGGTCGCGCTGCTCGTCGCGATCCTCGTCTACCGGATGCCCGCGCTGCTGGCCGTCAACTCGGCCTTCGAGGGCGCGGTCTTCGGCCTCTTCCCGATCATGTGGATCGTCTTCAACGCGATCGTCCTCTACGAGATCACCGTCGCCAGCGGGCGATTCGAGGATCTGCGCAAGGTCTTCGACCTCATCTCCGACGACCCGCGCATCCAGGCGATCGTCATCGCGTTCTGCTTCGGCGGGCTCATGGAGGCCCTCGCCGGCTTCGGCGCCCCCGTCGCGATCACCGGCGTCATGCTCATGGCCGTCGGCTTCTCCGCGCTGCGCGCCGCGACCGTCGTGCTGCTGGCCAACACCGCGCCCGTCGCGTTCGGCGCGATCGGCACCCCGATCCTGACCGCCGGCCGCCTGACGCACATCGACCCGGCGACCATCGGTGCGTATGTCGGTCACCAGACCCCGGTCATCGCATTCTTCGTGCCGATGTTCATCGCGTGGCTCACCGACGGCAAGCGCGGCCTGCGTCAGACGTGGCCCGTCGCGGTCGTCACCGGCGCCGTCTTCGGCATCACCCAGTGGATCAGCGCGACCTACATCTCGATGGAGCTGACCGACATCATCTCCTCGCTGTGCGGTCTCGCGGCAATCGTCATCATGCTGCGCTTCTGGACCCCCCAAGGCCGCGACGAGGCGCGCGCCTCCCTGGCCGAGGCGCACCAGCGCGAGATGGCCGAGCTCGGCGCGAGCGACCCCAACGACCCGACCGGCACGATGAGCGGCGGCGCCACGACCGCGACCAAGGCCCGCCAGGACACCTCGCCGATGACCGGCGGCCGGATCTTCATGGCGCTCTTCCCCTACCTGCTCGTCATCGCGGTCTTCACGGTCGCCAAGCTCATCCCCGCGGTCAGCAAGGCGCTCAGCGCGACCGACATCAAGATCCCGTGGCCCGGCCTCGACGGTCAGGTCCTCACCGCGGCGGGCGCGCAGAACACCTCGACGGTCTACACCTTCACGTGGCTCTCGAGCCCCGGGACGATCCTGCTCATCTGCGGCCTGATCGTGGCGCTGGTCTACAAGGTGAGCCTGGGTGACTGGGCCAAGGTCGTGACGTTCAACGCCCACAAGATGCGCTTCTCGATCCTGACCGTCGCCACGGTCCTCTCGCTCGCCTACGTCATGAACCTCTCGGGGCAGACGATCACCATCGGCACGTGGATCGCCGGGACGGGCGCGGCGTTCGCCTTCCTCTCCCCCGTGCTCGGGTGGCTCGGCACCGCGGTGACCGGCTCGGACACCAGCGCCAACGCGCTCTTCGCGACGCTGCAGCAGACCGCCGCCCGCCAGATCGGCATCGACGAGACCCTGCTCATCGCCGCCAACACCTCCGGCGGTGTCGTCGGCAAGATGATCAGCCCGCAGAACCTCACGATCGCCGCGACGGCCGTCGGGCTGCTCGGGCGTGAGGCCGACATCTTCCGCCGCGTCATCTGGTGGAGCATCGGCCTGCTCGTCGTGATGTGCCTGCTCGTAGGCTTGCAGTCCACCCCCGTCCTGAGTTGGATGTTGCCATGACCCAGATCACACCGCAGGCGAGCACCAGGCCCCCCGGCTCCGGCCCGCGGGTCGCCCTCTTCGCCACCTGCGCGAGCGACGTGATGTTCCCCGGCACCCCCAAGGCGGTGCTGACCCTGCTCGAGCGTCTCGGCTGCACGGTCGAGTTCCCGATGTCGCAGACGTGCTGCGGCCAGGCGTTCGCCAACACCGGGTATTTCGACGAGACCGTGCCGATCGTGCGTAACTACGTGACGGCCTTCGAGGGGTACGACTACATCGTCGGCCCGTCGGGGTCGTGCGTCGGGGCCGTGCGCCACCAGCACGAGATGCTCGCCGACCGCGCGGGTGACCGCGGGCTGGCCCGGGCCGCCGCCGAATCCGCCTCGCGCACCTACGACATCAGCGAGTTCATCGTCGACGTGCTCGGCCTGACCGACGTGGGGGCGTATTTCCCGCACAAGGTCACCTATCACCCGACGTGCCACTCGCTGCGGGTCGCACGCGTCGGCGACAAGCCGATGCGGCTGCTGCAGGCGGTCCGCGGCATCACGGTGCTGCCGCTGGAGGACGCCGACCGCTGCTGCGGCTTCGGCGGCACCTTCGCGATGAAGAACCCCGACGTCTCGACGGCGATGGCCGGCGACAAGGCGCGGCACGTCGCCGACACCGGCGCGGAGTATCTCGTCGCGGGCGACAACCTGTGCCTGCTCAACATCAGCGGCGTGACGAACCGGCAGAACGCCGGCATCACGCCGATCCACCTCGTGGAAGTCCTGGCCCACACCGAGGAGCAGCGATGAGCACCGACACCGGCCACGCCCACGGACAGCCACACGGCGGGGCCGCGGCGGGGGCATCGGGCGCGACGCAGGGATGCGGCTCGGGCGAGTGCGGCTGCCGCGGCTCGCTCGGCACGACGATCCCGGTCGCGGGCATGCCCGCCCCGCGGTACGAGGGAGCGACCCGGCGCACCCCGGCGCCGCCGGCGGGCGAATTCATCGACTCTCCTGGCTTCCCGGTCGCGGCCCGCCGCGAGCTGGCCAACCCGGTGCAGCGCGGCAACCTGCACCACGCGATGACGGCGATCCGCACGAAGCGGCAGGCCGTCGTCGACGAGCTCGACCACTGGGAGGACCTGCGGCTGGCCGGCGAGGCGATCAAGAACCGCACGCTGCGCCACCTCGACTCCTACCTGCTGCAGCTCGAGGAGTCGCTGACCCGCGCCGGGGCCGTCGTGCACTGGGCGCGGGACGCCGCGGAGGCCAACGAGATCATCATCGGCCTGGTCCGCGAGGCGCTCGCCGACGACGACGTCGACTACGACGGCACGGGTGAGGTCGGCGACGAGGTCGTCAAGGTCAAGTCGATGGTCACCCAGGAGATCGACATGAACGAGGCCCTCGAGGCCGCGGGCATCGCCGCCTGGGAGACCGACCTCGCCGAGATCATCGTGCAGCTCGGGCACGACCGGCCCAGCCACTTCCTCGTCCCGGCGATCCACCGCAACCGCGCCGAGGTCCGCGAGATCTTCCTGCAGGAGATGGGGCAGTACGGCAAGGCGGCGCCGGAGGGGCTGGACTCCGAGCCGCGGCACCTGGCCGGGGCGGCCCGCGAGCACCTGCGGGAGAAGTTCCTGCGGGCCAAGGTCGCGATCTCGGGCGCGAATTTCGCTGTCGCCGAGACCGGCACGCTGTGCGTCGTGGAGTCCGAGGGCAACGGGCGCATGTGCCTGACGCTGCCGCAGACCCTCATCTCCGTCGTCGGTATCGAGAAGGTCCTGCCGACCTTCGACGACCTCGAGGTGTTCCTGCAGCTGCTGCCGCGCTCGAGCACCGCCGAGCGGATGAACCCCTACACGTCCCTGTGGACGGGGCCGACCGCCGGCGACGGCCCGGAGAAGATGCACGTCGTGCTCCTCGACAACGGGCGCACCCACGTCCTGCAGGACCGCTCCGGGCGGGAGGCGCTGCGCTGCATCCGCTGCTCGGCGTGCCTGAACGTGTGCCCGGTCTACGAGAAGGTCGGCGGGCACGCCTACGGGTCGGTGTATCCGGGGCCGATCGGCTCGATCCTGACGCCGCAGCTGCGCGGCACGGCGTCGGCGGTCGACAAGTCGCTGCCGTTCGCGTCGTCGCTGTGCGGGGCGTGCTTCGACGTGTGCCCGGTGCGGATCCCGATCCCCGACCTGCTCGTCTACATGCGCAACAAGGTCGTGGAGACGAAGAAGGCCGAGGCCAAGGAGGGCAAGCGGCCGTTCCTGACGCACGGTGAGCCGGCGGCGATGACCGCGGCCGCATGGATGATGGCCGACGGCAAGCGGTGGAATCTCGCGTCCAAGGGCGTGGGGGTCGGCGGCTTCGCCCTGAAGAAGGCGGATCACATCGGCCCGATGCCGTGGCCGCTGTCGAAGTGGACCAACGCCCGCGACGTGCCGGTGCCGCCGCAGGAGTCGTTCCGGACATGGTGGAAGCGCGAGCGCGGAGGGTCGAACTGATGAGCACCCAGCAGCTTCGGACAGAGGGCCTCAGCGCCAAGGACGAGATCCTCGCCCGGGTCCGCGCGGCCCTGAGCGACGTGCCGGACGCGGCGCCGGAGGTCGACACGCCGGTGGCGTGGGAGTACGGCAAGGCCACCCGCACCGACGGCGTCCTCGACCTCTTCGTCGAGCGCGTCGAGGACTACAAGGCGGCGGTCGTGCGCTGCGCCGCGGACGAGATCCCGGCGCGGATCGTCGACGCGCTGCGGTATCTCGACATCACCAGCGTCGTGCTGCCCGCCGGGCTCGACGGCGCCTGGCGGTCGGCGATCGCCGACGCCGGCATCGAGATCCGCGACGACGAGCCGCGCCTGACCCGGGCGCAGCTTAACGAGACGGGCGCGGTCGTCACGGCCTCGTGCGTCGGGGCGGCCGAGTCGGGCACGATCATGCTCGACCACCGCCCCGATCAGGGCCGCCGCGCGCTGACCCTCGTGCCGGACGTGCACATCTGCGTCATCCGCGCCGACCAGGTCGTCTCCGACGTCCCCGAGGCCGTCGCCCGCCTGGCCCCGTCGGTCCGCGACGCGGACCTGCCCCTGACGTGGATCTCCGGCGGCTCCGCCACCAGCGACATCGAGCTGTCCCGCGTCGAGGGCGTCCACGGCCCCCGCACGCTGCACGTGATCCTCGCGGAGTAGCGCGACGCGCACCAGGGCCCGCCGGCGACCGACCTACGGTCGCCGGCGGGCCCTTGTCGTGCGTCGGGCGCCTCGTCGCCGAGCTGCCCACGGTCGCGGTCGCAGCTCGGCGTCGCGACGACAACCACGACGGTGAGCACTCAGCGCGACGCTCACGGGGGCGCCGGGCCCAGGGCGCCCCAGGGCGGCGGGTCCGACTGAGATCTCACACCGCTGTGTGCGGTCAGGCCAGGCCGGGGAACCAGATGCCGATCTCGCGGGCGGCGGACTCGGGTGAGTCGGAGCCGTGGACGATGTTCTTCTGCACGCCGGGGCCCCAGTCGCGGCCGAGGTCGCCGCGGATCGTGCCGGGCGCCGCCTTCGTCGGGTCGGTGGCGCCGGCCAGCGAGCGGAAGCCCTCGATGCAGCGGTCACCCTCGATGACGACGGCCGTCAGCGGCCCCGAGGACATGAAGTCGACGAGCGACTCGTAGAACGACTTGCCCTCGTGCTCGGCGTAGTGGTCGGCGAGGCGGTCGCGGTCGGCGGTCAGGATCGACAGCGCCACCAGCGAGTAGCCCTTCGCCTCGATGCGGCGCAGCACCTCACCGGTGAGGCCGCGGGCGAATCCGTCGGGCTTGACAAGGACGAGAGAGCGTTCGGTCATGGCGTTCACCCTACGCTCGGACAGGCCGCGTGGATCAGGCCCCGGCGACCGTCCCCGCCGCTCAGGAACCCGGAGCGGCGCCGCCCTGCGAGTCGACGTACGCGCGGGTCAGGTCGTCCATTCTGCGGCCCTGGACCAGGGCGGTGATCCACAGCGCCCCGAAGATCAGCGCGACCACGGCCATGGCGGGCACGATGACCGCGCTGGCCAGCGTGGCGACCTGCACGACCCAGCCGAGCAGGATGCCCGCGCGCGTGCGGCACAGCGCCGCGGCGAGCACGCACGCCACCGCCAGCACCAACCCCACCCACAGGTAGGTCGCGGCGCGCTCGGGCTCGCGCACGCCGGCGATCGCCCGCGCCCCGAAGGCACCGAAGAGCACGACCGGCGCCTGACCGGCCAGGACGATCGCGGTGAGCCGGCCGGTGACCTTGCGCGGCACCGGCAGCATCGGATGCCCGGTCAGGGGCGCGCCGAGCTCGGAGCCGCGCGGGCGCCGTCGCGGGGCGTGGCCCCGGGCCCGCGAGGCCCCCTCGTCGCGCGAGCCGTCTGCGGCCACCGGCGACCGACGCGCGCTCATGAGTCCTTCCCCAGCAGCATCCGCACCTCGGCGGCGACGAAGACCGACCCGCAGGCGACGACGCCGCCGGCGACACCCTCGTCGTCGGCGAGCTCGCCGGCACGATCCAGGGCATCGGGCAGGTCGCGCACGACGTGCACGCGGTGGTCGCCGAAATACTCCCGCGCCAGCGCCCCGAGCCGCTCAGGATCCATCGCCCGCATCGACGTCGTGCGGGTGATGACGATCTCGCCGAAGACCGGCTCGAGCAGCTCGAGCATGCCCTCGGCGTCCTTGTCCGCCATGACGGCGAAGACCCCGATCGTGCGCGCGAAGACGAAGGAGTCGGCCAGCGCCGCGACGAGCGCGGCGACACCGGCGGGGTTGTGGGCCGCGTCGACGAGCACCGTCGGGGAGCGCCGCACGATCTCCAGCCGACCCGGCGAGTCGAACGCCGCGAACGCCTCGCGCACCACGTCGATGTCCAGCGGCTGCTCCCCGCCCCCGATGAGGGCCTCGACGGCGCACAGCGCGAGCAGCGCGTTGTGCGCCTGGTGCTCCCCGTGCAGCGGCAGGAAGAGGTCGGGGTAGTCGGCCGCGAGCCCGCGCAGCGTGACGAGCTGCCCACCGACGGCGACGTCACGGGCCAGGACCGCCGGGTTCCAGCCCGCGGCCGGGTCGTCGCTCTCGGTGCTGTCGAAGGCGACCTGCGCGCCGACCTCCACGGCCCGCTCGCGCAGGATCTCGGCGACCCCGAGCTGCTGCGTCGCGCTGATCGTGATCGCGCCGGGCTTGATGATCCCGGCCTTCTCCGCGGCGATGTCCTCGACCTGCGAGCCCAGATACCGCTCGTGATCGACGGCGATCGGCGTGATGACCGACACGGCGCCGTCGGCGACGTTCGTCGCGTCCCACCGGCCGCCCATCCCGACCTCGACGACGGCGACGTCGACGGGCGCGTCGGCGAAGACGGCATACGCCATCGCCACGAGCACCTCGAAGAACGACAGCCGCCCCAGACCCGACTGCGCAGACGTCGCGTCGACCATGTCGACGAACGGCAGGACGTCCTCATAGGCCTCGACGAAGCGCCGCCCGTCGACCGGCTCCCCCGAGAGCACGATGCGCTCGCGGATGTCGTGCAGATGAGGCGACGTGAAGCGCCCCGTGCGCAGGTTGAGCTCCAGGAGCAGCCGCTCGATCATCCGCGCGGTGCTCGTCTTGCCGTTCGTGCCCGTGATGTGCACGACCGGGTAGGCGCGCTGCGGGTCGCCCAGCAACTCCAGGACTGCGCGCACGCGCTCGACGGTCGGGTCGATGTCGTGCTCGGTCGCGCGGGCGACGATCGCCTCCTCGACCTCACGCAACCGTTTGCGGGTGTCCACGTCCATCGCGCTCACTCCTGCTCCTGTCGCGGCCGGCGGTCGCCGTCGTCGCCCGGTCCGTCGCTGCGCCCGGGGCCCGCGCCGGGCGGATCGCGGCGCACCCAGATCAGGTCGGGCATGTCGAGCTGGGCCTCCCGGCTGTCCTCGACGAAGCCGTGCGCGGCGGTGAACGCCGCCGCCGAGGCGTTCCCCTCCGCGAACGACAGGTAGACGGTGTGGTCGCCGACGCGGTCCAGCACCGCCTGCAGCAGCAACCCCCCGATGCCGTGGGCCTGCCACTGCGGCAACACGTAGAGCTTCCACACGACGTGCAGCCCGTCCTGGGTGCCGTAGGCGGCGAGCCCGACGACGTGTCGCCCCTGGCGCCCGGGCAGCATCTCGCCGGCGTCGGGGCCCTCGAGCGCGCCCCCGACCCCGCCTGCGACTTCGGCGACGAGCGTGCGCCCGGCCCGGATCGCGGGGATGCAGGCGTCCTTGGTCCACCACTTCGCGAGGAAGAGCTCGACGAACTCCGGCTCGTAGACGCCCTCGTAGGCGACCGGCCAGGTCCGCCGGCCGACGGCGACGACGGAATCCAGGTCGTTGCCGTCGGCCTCGCGCACGACGACGTCGACGGTCCCGCCGGACCCCGGGATCGCTCCGCCGCCGCCCAGGCCACCCGCAGCGTCGTGGCCGCCGTCGCGCCGCAGCCCGCTCACCGCTTCTTCACCACGACCCGGATCGGCTGCCCGTCACCGACGGACGCGGTCGTGCCCATGCCCTCGGGCAGGGCCTGCAGGTCGGCCGCGGCGCCGAACTGCACCGCGAGCGTCTCGGACATGATGAGCCGCTCGTGGACCAGGCACGCCTGCCACGTCGCCTCGTCACCCAGGACCGTCAGCCCGATGCGATCGGAGACCTCCAGCCCGGCCTCCTTGCGCGCCTGCTGCACGGCCCGCACGACGTCACGCGCCAGACCCTCGCTCGCCAGCTCGGGCGTGACGTGGGTGTCGAGCACGACGAAGCCACCGCCGGGCAGCATCGCGGTCGCCCGCTGGGCGTCGGCGCCACCGGCGACGACCGCCTCGAGGGTGTATTCGCCGTCGACGAGCGCCAACCCGCCCGCGACGACCGTGCCGTCGGTCGAGACGTTCCAGTCGCCGGACTTGGCGCCCTTGATCGCCTGCTGCACCGCCCGGCCCAGCCGCGGACCGGCCGCGCGGGCGTTGACGCTGAGGCGCTGCTGCACCCCGAACTCCGCCTGCGCCGCCGGGGTGAGCTCGACGAGCAGCACGTCCTTGACGTTGAGCTCGTCGGCGACGATGTCGGTGTAGTCCGCGAGGTCAGCGGCGTCGGCGGCGACGACCGTCAGCCGCGCGAGCGGCAGCCGGACCCGCAGCCCCTGCGCCTTGCGCAGGCTCGACCCGACCGAGCAGACCTGACGGGCGCGGTCCATCCGCGCCACGAGGTCGTGGTCGGCGGGCAGGTCGTCGGCGACCGGCCAGTCGGTCAGGTGCACCGACCGCCCGCCGGTCAGGCCGCGCCATACCTCCTCGGTGGTCAGCGGCAGCAGCGGCGCCGCGACCCGGCACAGCACCTCCAGCGTCGTGTAGAGGGTGTTGACGGCGTCGGTGACGGCCTCCTGGCTCGCGCCGCCGGTGTCCCAGAAGCGGTCGCGGCTGCGCCGCACATACCAGTTCGTCAGCACGTCGAGGAAGCCGCGGACCCGGTCGCAGGCGCCCGCGATGTCGTAGGCGTCCAGGTCGACGGTGATGTCCTCGACGAGCTCGCGCAGCGTGGCCAGCAGGTAGCGGTCGAGCACGTCCTGGCTGGCGGTCGACCAGGTCGCGTCGATGCCGTGCCCACCGTCGGCGGCGTTGGCGTAGAGCGTGAAGAAATACCACGTGCTCCACAGCGGCAGCAGCGCCTGGCGCACGCCCTCGCGGATGCCCTGCTCGGTGACGACGAGGTTGCCGCCGCGCAGGATCGGGCTGCTCATGAGGAACCAGCGCATCGCGTCGGCGCCGTCGCGGTCGAAGACCTCGCTGACCGCCGGATAGTTGCGCAGCGACTTGCTCATCTTCGCGCCGTCGTTGCCGAGCACGATGCCGTGGCTCAGGCAGGAGCGGAAGGCCGGCCGGTCGAAGAGCGCGGTCGCCATGATGTGCATCGTGTAGAACCAGCCGCGGGTCTGCCCGATGTATTCGACGATGAAGTCGCCGGGGAAATGGTGCTCGAACCAGTCGGCATTCTCGAAGGGATAGTGCACCTGCGCGAAGCTCATCGACCCGGAGTCGAACCACACGTCGAGCACGTCGGCGACGCGGCGCATCGTCGACTGCCCCTGCTCGGGCGTGCGCGGGTCGTCCGGGTTGGGCCGGGTCAGCTCGTCGATGTACGGCCGGTGCAGGTCCGGCTCACCGGCGCCGTTGCGCGGCAGCCGCCCGAAGTCGGCCTCCAACTGCGCGAACGAGCCGTAGACGTCGATCCGCGGGTAGGCCGGATCGTCGGACTTCCACACCGGCACCGGGCTGCCCCAGAAGCGGTTGCGCGTGATCGACCAGTCGCGCGCATTCTCCAGCCACTTGCCGAACTGGCCGTCCTTGATGTGCTCCGGGGTCCAGGAGATCTCCTGGTTGAGCTCCAGCATCCGCGCCTTGAACTTCGTCACCTCGACGAACCAGCTCTCGACGCCCTTGTAGATGAGCGGCTTGCGGCACCGCCAACAATGCGGGTAGCTGTGGTCGTAGGTCTCGCGGCGCAGCAGCACCGTGCCCGGGGTCACCGACCCGATGTCGGCGCCCTCGGCGTCCAGCCCCGCCCGCGTCGCCGCCTTGAGGTGGTCGATGATCAGCGGGTTCGCGTCGAAGACCTGCACGCCCGCGTAGTCGCGCACGGGGTGCGTGAAACGCCCGTCCTTGCCGACCGGCATGACGGCCTCGATGCCCTCACGGTCGGTGACGACCTTGTCGTCCTCACCGAAGGCACCAGCGGTGTGCACCAGGCCCGTACCGTCGGTCGTCGTGACGAACTCGGCGGCGACGAGGCGGAACGCCCGCTCGTGCCCGAGGTAATAGGCGAACGGCGGCGTGTAGACGCGACCGACGAGCTGCTCGCCGCGGTAGCGCCCGACGATGTGGTCGGCGATGTCCTCGCCGAACTCGCGGGCGTAGGCGGACAGCCGCGGCTCGGCGATGAGATAACGCTCGGTGCGGCCCGTGACTTCGGACTCGACGACGACATAGTCGATGTCGGCGCCGACCATGACCGCCAGGTTCGACGGCAGCGTCCACGGCGTCGTCGTCCAGACCAGCGCGAGGGCCCCGTCGAGCACGTCACCGGCGCCGGTGTCCTCCAGCCGCAGACCGACGGTGACCGCCGGGTCCTGCCGCATCTGATAGACCTCGTCGTCCATCCGCAGCTCGTGATTGCTCAGCGGCGTCTCGTCCTGCCAGCAATAAGGCAGCACGCGGAAACCCTCGTAGACCAGGCCCTTGTCGTAGAGCGACTTGAAGGCCCACGTCACCGACTCCATGAATTCGGGATTCATCGTCCGGTAGTCGTTGTCGAAGTCGACCCAGCGGGCCTGCCGGGTGACGTAGTCGCGCCACTCCCCCGTGTATTTCATGACCGAGGCTCGGCACGCCTCGTTGAACGCCTCGATGCCCAGCTCGCGGATCTCGTCGGTCGTCTTCAGGCCGAGCTGGCTCATCGCCTCCAGCTCGGCGGGCAGGCCGTGGGTGTCCCACCCGAACCGCCGCTCGACGCGCTTGCCGCGCATCGTCTGATAGCGCGGCACGACGTCCTTGACGTAGCCCGTGAGCAGGTGCCCGTAGTGCGGCAGACCGTTGGCGAAGGGCGGGCCGTCGTAGAAGACGAACTCGTTGGCGCCGTCCTGACCCGCCGGCCGCGCGTCCACCGACGCGCGGAACGTGTCGTCGGCCGCCCAGTAGGCGAGCACGTCCTGCTCGAGCTGCGGGAAGCGCGGGCTGGCGGGGACACCGAAGGCGGTGCCGGCGGCCTGGGCTGCGGCGCTGGCCTTGGGGTAGATCATCGGCGAGCTGCTCCTGGTCTCGTGAGGTCCGCGCTGTGCGCGGCTCGTGCCTGCATCGGTCACGAGGACGACCTGTCGTGGGCTTGCACGCCAGGCCGCGGTACCACCTCGCTTGCCGGCCCCGCCCCGACGAGCGGGCGTCGCACGCGACGCACGCTGCAGGGACGAGCCGACCGCTCGTCGTGGGCGCTGACGGGCCCTCCCGTCCGGTTCTACTGAGCGGCTGCGTCGTCTCGATGACGGCCTCGATGACACATCGAGGAGAGCAGGAGCGCCGTTCTTCCGGAGGCTCACCGGTGATGGCCGGGTCGATGCCTGTGACGCCAGTCTACGCACGGGACGCACGCGTCGCGCGGATCGGCGCCGCCGCGCCGCCCGGCGGGTGATCAGTGCGGCGCCAGGCCGGAGAGGAAAAGGCCGAACAATTCGGCCTGACCGGAGATCCCGAGCCGCTGGTAGGCGTTGTGGCGGTGCAATTTGGCGGTGCCCTGCGTGATGTGCAGCTCACGGGCGATCGAGGCATTGCTGTGGCCGCGAAGAATGAGCGTGACGACCCGGAATTGCGCGGGTGTGAGCTGATCGGCGAAGGCCGAGCGCAGGACCGTCTCGACCTCGGCCTCGGGCGAGATCGAGGGCTCCACCGGCGGGGTCGCCCAGGAGCGGTGCACGGTCAGGACGGCTCCGACGAGTGGGGCCACCGCCGCGAGCGCCTCGAACTGTGCGGGGTCGAACGGCGTGGACCCGCGGTGGCGCATGAGCGAATACGTCAGGCTCCAGCCTCCGGGCAGCCCGCCGACGATGTAGCCGATCTCCTCGACCAGCGCCCCGGCCTCCTCGGAGATGCACGGATGCACGAGGCCGAGGGCCGGCACGTTGGTCGTGAAGTAGTCGTCCGGGGCGAGCTGCGCCATCCGCCACCGCCCGTCCTCGATGCCCTCGACGCACGCGACGTAGAACGGGTCGAGCAGGTAGCCGCCCTGGACGTAGGCCGCCAGGGCGTCCCGGCGGACCTCGCCGCTGTAGCCGTCGTGGACGACGACCGGGCGGGCGCCGGGATGAAAGGCGAAAATGCTGCTCATATCGAAGGGCGCGATGCGTTGCACGAAGGTGTCGAGCGCATTTCCTATCGACCGGCCGCCGAGCGCGCGCACCAGCGTCGCGACATTCTCCGCCTCGTCGACTCGCATCGTCGACCTCCCTCGTCGCCGCCCGGCGCAGGCTCGGCGCGGGCTCGGTGCCGCGCCGTCACGAGCACTTCCGCGCGTTCTTCGAGCATTCCTGATCGCGTTTATACCTTTCGGTATATGGCTCGGGTCACTCTACCGACAGTAGCGTTCTCGACACCTGCCGACGGGGGCCGGGACGAGCCGGGGATCCAGCGTCGTCGGCCCCGAGCGCAGCCGCACCCTGGAGAGGACAGCAGCCATGAAGGACGTCGTCATCGTCGGTGCCGGGATCGCCGGTCTGGCCGCGGCGTGGCGGCTGCGGCACTGGGACATCGCCGTGCTGGAGTCCGAGCGGCGGGTCGGCGGCCGGATCAAGTCCGCGCGTCGGGGCGACTACTGGATGAACTGGGGCGCGCACGTCTACTCCGGGCCCGGCAGCGAGACCGACGCCCTGCTGCACGAGGTCGGCATCGAGGCCGTCGGGGTCCCCGGATCCTTCAAGGGCATGGGGATGGACGGCACGCTTCTGTCCTCAGGACACATCGCGACCTACCCCTTCCGGCTCCCGCTGTCGGCCCGCGACCGGCGGGCGATCATCACCGCCGGCGCCAAGGTCGGGCTGGGCGTGCTGCGCTACAACCTGCTGATGCGCCGGCATGCCGGCGCCTCCCCGGCGATCCGCCAGCAACGCGCCTACGACTTCGAGGACGTGCGCACCTTCGCCGACTATGTCGGTGACCTGCCGCCGGGCGCCGCGCAGCTCTTCGAGACCGTCGTGACCCGCTCGGCCGGGGACATGGACGAGATCTACGCCGGCTGCGGCCTCGGCTACTTCTCCCTCGTCTTCTTCGCCGGCAAGGGGCTGAACCGCAACATCATGGGCGGCCCGTCGACCCTCACCGAGGGCATCGCCGTCGCCCTCGGGGAGCGGGTGCGCCTGGGCGCCCAGGTCCACGAGATCGTGCATCGCGGCGACGGCGTCGTCGTGCGCTACGCCCAGGACGGCGCCGAGCACGAGGTGCAGGCGCGGGCGGTCGTGCTCGCCACCCCGGCCACCGTGTCCCATCGCATCGCCGTCGACCTGCCCACCGACGTGCGCGAGGCCCTCGGGGCGGTCGTCTACGGGCCGCACGTGAGCAGCGCGTTCCTGACGAACGAGACCGGCCCGCGCCCCTGGGACGGCACGTATGCGATCGCCGCGCCGACGAGCTCCTTCGCCATCGCCCTCAACCAGGCCAACGTCGTGCGCGGCGCCGAGGGCTCCCCGCAGGCGCGGCGCCCCGGCGGCAGCCTCATGACGTTCTCCCCCGCAGGCCGGGGCCGCGCGCTGCTCGAGGCGACCGACGAGGAGATCGTCGCGACCCACCTGCGCGACCTCGAGACGATCCTGGGCCACGACGTCGCCGGCAGCGTCGTCGAGTCCGGCGCGTCCCGCTGGGTCGACGGGTCGCCCTACCGCTTCCCCGGGCGCGGGCGGCTGCAGCCGGCGCTGCTGCGCGGCGGCAGCCGGGTCTTCCTCGCCGGGGACTACCTCGGCACCCTCTACACCGAATCCGCCATCGGCACAGGCTTCGTCGCCGCCCAGCACGCCGCGAGCATCTGCGGCACCGAGCGGCAACGCGCCGGCCTGGCCGACGCGTCGCCCTGACCCGAAGCCCGACTGTCCGCACCCCCGCTCTTCCTCCCCCGCCCTGCGCACGCACCCCGAAACGAACAGGATTCTTTGCGATGACCACCTCCCTGAGCGGCGTCCTCGTCGCCCTGGCCACCCCCTTCACCGCCGACGGCGCCCTCGACACGGCCGCGCTGCGGGCCCTGGTCGACCGCACGATCGACGGCGGCGTCCACGGCGTCGTCGCCTGCGGCTCCACCGGCGAGTTCACCGCCCTGAGCGAGGACGAGCGCCGCCTCGTCGTCGAGACCGTCGTCGAGCAGACCGGCGGGCGCGTGCCCGTCATCGCCCAGACCGGCTCGACGAGCACCGCGGCGGCGATCGCGCTGACCCGCCACGCCGAGTCCGCGGGCGCCGACATCGTCATGCCCGTCGCGCCGTACTACGAGGCGCTGACGCTCGCGGAGACGCAGCACTACCTGCGTCGCGTCGCCGACAGCGTGCAGATCCCCGTCATGCTCTACAACCTGCCCCACGCCACCGGCGTCGACCTGACCCCCGAGGTGATCGCCGGCCTGGCCCGCGAGGTGGACACCATCCGGTACGTCAAGAACACCAGCCCCGACATGGCGCAGGCCGCCGAGCTCATCCACCACTACGGCGACCTCGTCGGCACCTTCGTCGGCTGGGACTCGCTCATGCTGTCCGCGCTGCTCAGCGGCGCTGCGGGCGCGATGGCCGGCACCGCCAACGTCATCCCCGGGCCGCTGGTCGCCGTCCACGACGCCGTGCGCTCCGGCGACCTCGACGCCGCCCGCGCGGCCTGGAGCCGCGTCTACCCGCTGCTCGACGCGGCCCTGCACACCTCCTACGTCACCGCGGTCAAGGTCGCCCTCGACGCGATCGGACACAGCGCCGGGCCGGTCCGCGAGCCCCTGCTGCCGCTGGCCGACGACGACGCGGCCCGCATCACCGACCTCGCCGCCGCCTTCCGCTCCGCCACCGTCAGCGCCTGAAGGAGACCCTCATGACCGACACCATCGAGACCACGACCACACACACGAGTGTGCGACGCGCCGACGGCTCCGGCCTCCTGCAGGCCGGCGACCTGCCGCCCGCGCGCCACTTCATCGGCGGGCAATTCGTCGACGCCCGGACCGACGCGACGATCGACGTCGTCAACCCCTGCACCGGCGAGGTCGTCGCGACCGTGCCGCAGGGCACGTCGGCCGACGTCGACCGGGCCGTCGCGGCGGCCCTGGCCGTCGGCGACACGTGGGCCCGGCAGACCCCGCGCCAGCGCTCGGAGGTGCTGCACGCCATCGCCGACCGCATCGAGGAGCACCTCGACCTGCTCGTGCGGCTGGAGTCGACGAACTGCGGCAAGCCGCACGAGGTCGCGACCGACGACATCTCCAGCTGCGTCGACACCTTCCGCTTCATGGCCGGGGCGATGCGCGCCCAGACGACGATGGCCGCCGGCGACTACGCCGAAGGACACCTGTCGCTGATCCTGCGCGAGCCGGTCGGCGTCGTCGGCGTCGTCACGCCGTGGAACTACCCGCTGCTCATGGCCGCGTGGAAGCTCGCGCCGATCCTGGCCGCGGGCAACACGGTGATCCTCAAGCCGTCGGAGCAGACCCCCCTGACGACGCTGAAGTTCGCCGAGCTCGTCGCCGACCTGCTGCCCGCCGGGGTCCTCAACATCGTCACCGGCTACGGGCCCGAGGTGGGTGGGCGCCTCTCGACCCACCCCGACATCGACCTCGTCGCCCTCACCGGCTCGGTCACCAGCGGCAAGGCCGTCGCGCGCGCCGCCGCCGACTCCCTCAAGCGGGTGCACCTGGAGCTCGGCGGCAAGGCGCCCGTCATCGTCTGCGCCGACGCCGACCTCGACGAGGTCGCCACGTCGTTGCGGGCCGCGGGCTTCTGGAATTCCGGCCAGGAGTGCGGCGCCGCCTGCCGCGTCCTCGCGCACGAGTCCGTCGCGGCGGCCCTGACCGACAAGCTCACCGCGCAGGTCGAGACGTTCGTCGTCGGCGACCCCGCGGCCGGCGACGACGTCGAGATCGGCCCGATGGTCTCGGCGGCCCACTTCGAGCGCGTCGCGGGCTTCCTGGCGCGCGCCCGCGAGGCCGGGATCCGCGCGGTCGTCGGCGGCGGACCCCTCGACGGCCCGGGCTTCTTCATCGCCCCGACCGTCCTGGCCGACGTGCCCGACGGCGCCGAATGCTCCCGCGAGGAGATCTTCGGCCCCGTCATCACGGTCGAGAGCTTCCGCACCGACGACGAGGCCGTCCGCCGCGCCAACGAGGTCCCCTACGGCCTGGCCGCGTCGGTCTTCACCCAGGACGCGCGCCGCGCCCTGGAGATCCCGAGCCGCCTCGACTTCGGCACCGTCTGGGTCAACGCCCACCTCGTCATCGCCACCGAGGTGCCCTGGGGCGGCTTCAAGGGCTCCGGCTACGGGCGCGACCTGTCGCTCTACGCTCTCGACGACTACTCCCGCACCAAGCACGTCATGCATCGGCACTCCCGGGAGGGCTGATCATGTCGAACCTCGATCAGCGGTACGGCGAGGACACCTCCTCGGCGTTCAAGCGGCGCTTCTTGACCCGGATGTTCGTGGTGCTCATCGGGGGCATGTTCCTCGACGGCTACATCCTGGGCATCATCGGACCGGTCTCGGCGACCATGTCGACCGACCTCGGCATCAACCCCTGGTGGGAGGGCATGATCGCGGCCGCCGCGCTCATCGGCATCCTCTTCGGCAGCAGCGCGTCGAGACCCACCTGGGGCGCCTGCACCGCGACTTCGGTATCGACGTCGGCCGCTTCACCGCGCCCCCGCCTGAGCTGCGCCTGCCCGAGCCCCTGCTCGCGCGGCTCGTCGCCGCCGCGTCGAGACCCTGAGCGCCCGGCGCCCGAGGACGAGCTCGGTGACCTACGACAGCAGGTGTCCGCGGCCGAACATCGCCGCGGCCTCGCGGGCCGTCGGCGTGCCGGCGTCGACGTCCGCACCGGCGGCGAGCAGCAGCCGCGCGATGTCGTCCTCTCCCTTGAAGAGGGTGCCTGCGAGGATCGACTGACCGCGGGCGTTGCGCGCGTCGACGTCGGCGCCCCGGTCGAGCAGCAGCCGCACGGTCCGCTCGCTGCCAGCGTACGCCGCGAGCATGAGCAGAGTGTTGCCGTCGGGGTCGGCGACGTCGACCGGGAGGCCGTGGTCGAGGAAACCCGCGAGCTCGTCGGCCTCGTCGTCGCGGGCCAGATCACCGGCCATCGCGACGACCCGCTCCTGCTGCTCGGGCGTCAGCCCCACCGGGTCGGCCTCCGGCTCCTGCACCGCCGCGCCGGCCTGCGGCGACTCCTCGGACAGGCGGCGCACGACGCGCGCCGGGTTGCCGACGGCGACGACACCCGCGGGCAGATCCTTGGTGACGACGGCCCCGGCGCCGACGACGGTGTCGGCGCCGATCGTCACGCCGGGGCAGACGATGACGCCGCCGCCGAGCCACACGTTGTCGCCGATGGTGATGGGGGCCTGCGCCTCCCATTTCTCGCGCCGCGGGCCGGGCTCCACCGGGTGCGTCGGGGTCAGGAGCTGCACGTGGGGCCCGATCTGCACGTCGTCACCGATCGTGATGGCGCCGACGTCGAGGGCGACCAGGCCCATGTTGGCGAAGGAGCGCGCCCCCATCCGCAGATTGCTGCCGTAGTCGACGGCCAGCGGCGGCAGGATCTCGCTGTCCTCGCCGAAGTGCCCGAGCAGCTGCGTCAGCACCTCCCGCCGGCCGTCGGTGTCGTTCGGGTCCATCGTGTTGAGCCGGTGGGTCAGTGCCCGGGCGCGGCGGGCCATCGCGGCCAGCTCCGGGTCGTCGGCGATATAGAGCTCACCGGCGAGCATGCGGTCCTTCATCGAGCGCGAGTCGTCCATCACCCCACCCTACGAAGGCCGCAGCAGGCCATGCCGAAGGCCGTCCCGGGCACCGCCGACGCGTCCCGGGCTACTCGGCGCGGCCCTCGTCGACCGTCGCGACGGAGTCGTCGCCGAGCTGCCGCAGGGTGCCGGCCTTGCGGTCGCGCAGGTAGTCCTTCATCTCCTGCTTGACGACGGGCAGCAGCAGCCCGACGCCGAGCAGGTTGACGAACGCGCAGACGAAGAGGAAGGAGTCGGCGAAGTCGAGCACCGCGTCCAGGGTCAGCACCGCGCCGATCGTCGTGAAGAAGAGGTAGAGGACCTTGAAGAGCAGGTCACCGACGCGGCTGCGCCCGAAGAGGTATTCCCACGCCTGCTGGCTGTAATAGGCCCAGGTGATGACCGTCGAGAAGGCGAAGAGCAGGACGCACAGGGCCAGGACGATGTCCCACCGGGGCAGGAACGTGTCGAAGGCCGCCGCGGTGATCGTCACGCCCGCCATCTCGCCGCCGGAGGCCCGCGCGTCGAGGTAGGCCTGCGGCTGGGCGATGACGATGGCCAGCGCGGTCATCGTGCAGATGACGACGGTGTCCAGGAAGGGCTCCCAGAGGGCGACGAAACCCTCGGAGACCGGCCGGCGGGTCTTGACGGCCGAGTGCGCGATCGGCGCGGAGCCCAGGCCGGCCTCGTTGGAGAACGCGGCGCGCCGGAAGCCCTGGATGACGACGCCGATGACGCCGCCGGTCACGCCCTCGGGCGAGACGGCCCCGTCGACGATCTGCCACAGGGCGTCGGGCACGTGGGCGATGTTGATGAGGATGACAGCCAGGCAGGAGAGCACGTAGATGATCGCCATCGCGGGCACGAGCTTGCTCGTGACTCGGCCGATGGACGTCACGCCGCCGATGATGACCAGGCCGACCCCCGCGGCGAGCACGAGACCGAAGAGGAGTGCCGCCCCGTCGCTGCCGAGCAGCCCGGCCTCGCCGCCGCTGGCGTCACGGATGATCTGGTAGGTCTGGTTGGACTGGAACATGTTGCCGCCGGCGCCGCCGAAGAAGAGGATCGCGACGGCGAAGAGGCCGGTCAGGGCCTTGGCGATGATCGGCCCGAAGCGCTCGAAGGCGATCGGCAGGTAGCGGAACGCCCCGCCGTGCACGGTCCCGTCGGGGTCGATCGTGCGGTAGCGCACACCGAGCGTGCACTCCGCGAACTTCGTCGCCATCCCCAGCAGCCGGCCAGGATCATCCACAGTGTCGCGCCCGGCCCACCGATCGTCACCGCGACGGCGACGCCGGCGATGTTGCCCAGTCCGACCGTCCCGGAGACCGCCGACGTCAGCGCCTGGAAGTGCGTGATCTCCCCCGGGTCCGTCGGGCTGGAGTACCTGCCGCGGACCACCTCGTAGGCGACCCGCAGCCCGCGGAACTGGATGAAGCCGAAGTAGACGGTGATGAAGGTCGCCCAGCCGATGAGCCACACGAGGACGAAGGGGATCTCGTTGCCGCCGGGCAGCGGGATCGGCACGAAGATGATCGTGGCCGCGAGGTCGGAGATCGGCTCGAAGACGGTGTTGATCGCGTCCTCGATGCCGGCCAGCCATCCCGCGTCGGCCGACTCCTGCGCGGTGGCCAGGGTCGGGGCCAGCGTCGTCGCGCCGGTGGACGCGCCGGTCGACGCAGCGGCGGACGCGCCGGTCGACGCGGCGGTGAGCGATGAGGGGGCCATGCCCCAACCCACCCCACGCCCGGCGCCGCGCACAAGGGCCCGGATCAGGACGTGACCCACCTGTGACGGCCCCCGACCGTGTGCGAACGGCCCGGCCGGACCCCCTTCGCCGAGCGGCGCAGGGGGTGCCGGCCGGGCCGGTCGCGGGGCCGTCAGCGCTGGTCAGAGGCGCGAGGTGAGGGGTTTTCGCGGGCTCAGGCGCGGCGGGCCCCGGCGCGGCGGGCGCGCAGCACGGCGTCGACGCTGAACCGGCCGGGGCCGACGACGGCGAAGACGGCGGCCGCGAGCCCCAGCGCGGCGACGAGCTCCCAGCCGCCGTCGGTGGCGAAGAGGCCGTTGGGGGCGTGCACGAAGGCGAACGCGCCGGCGAGCACGGCGACGGCGGCCAGTCCGGCCAGCGGCGTCAGCAGCCCGAGGAGCAGCAGCGCGCCGCCGCCGAGCTCGACGGTCGCGGCGATCGCGGCGGAGACCTGCGGCAGCGGCACCCCCATCTGGGCGAAGGCGGCGCCGGTGGCGTCCAGGCCGTTGAGGGCCACCTTCTGCCAGCCGTGGGCGATCAGGATGACGCCGAGCAGCACCCGGGCCAGCAGCAGGACGGTGTCGCGCACGACGGGCGGCAGGCCCGCAGCGGCGGGGTCGGCGGCGTCGGTGACGACCGTCGAACGGTCGGCGTCAGAAGTCGAAACAGACTGGGTCACAGCGGAAGTCCTTACGGATCGATGATTGCTTGACGCGTCACTTACATCACCACCGTACGGGCCGGACCCCCCGGAAGGCAACCCCAGGCCGACGCGCCCGGCGCGCGGTCGGGGGGCGCGGACCCGTCTGGGAGAATGCGGCCCATGGATTCCCCGCTGTCCGCGACATCGCA
>JAVTVZ010000128.1:33297-45822 GCA_032229625.1 Dermatophilaceae bacterium
CGGACCCGTCTGGGAGAATGCGGCCCATGGATTCCCCGCTGTCCGCGACATCGCAGTCACCCGGCGCCGCCGGGTCCACCGACGCCTCGCCCGCCGCAGGCGCCGAGCCGACCGGATCGACCGCAGCGCCCGTCGTGCCCGATCGCCCGACCGTCGACGGACTCGAGGACAAGTGGGTGCCGGCCTGGGCGCAACAGGGGACCTACCGCTTCGATCGGGCCCGCGCGCTACAGGTGCCGCGCGAGCGCATCTACGCCATCGACACTCCCCCACCGACCGCGAGCGGCAGCCTGCACGTGGGCCACGTCTTCTCCTACACGCACACCGACTGCCTGGCCCGCTACCACCGGATGCAGGGCCGCGAGGTCTTCTACCCGATGGGCTGGGACGACAACGGTCTGCCGACGGAGAAGCGGGTGCAGAACTACTACGGCGTGCGCGGCGACGCGTCCCTGCCGTATGTCGAGGGCTACGAGCCGCGCTATCACGGCGATGTGCCGGCCAAGGACGTCAAGGACGCCTCGAAGCAGGAGGTGATCAGCCGGCGCAACTTCATCGACCTGTGCGACGAGCGGACGGTCGAGGACGAGAAGACGTTCGAGGCGCTGTGGCGCCGGCTGGGTCTGAGCGTCGACTGGGACATCACCTACCGGACGATCGACGAGCGCTCGCAGGCCGTCTCGCAGCAGGCGTTCCTCGCGCACCTGGCGGCCGGGTCGGCCTACCAGTCCGAGGCCCCGGGGCTGTGGGACGTGACCTTCCAGACCGCCGTGGCGCAGGCCGAGCTCGAGGCGCGCGACTACCCCGGGCACTACCACCGGGTCGCCTTCCACGCCGGCGACGGCACGCCGATCCACATCGAGACGACCCGCCCGGAGCTGCTGCCGGCGTGCGTCGCGCTCATCGCCCACCCCGACGACGAGCGCTACCGGGGCCTGTTCGGCACGACGGTGACGAGCCCGATCTTCGGCGTCGAGCTGCCGGTGCTCAGCCACCCCGACGCCGAGATGGACAAGGGCGCGGGTATCGCGATGTGCTGCACGTTCGGTGACCTCACCGACGTCACGTGGTGGCGTGAGCTGCAGCTGCCGACGCGCTCCCTCATCACGCGCACCGGGCGCCTCCAGGCCGAGACGCCCGATTGGCTCAGCGGGTCGGCCGCCGACTTCTACGCCGAGCACGTCTCCGGCGCGAGCACGTTCGCCGCGCGCAAGGCGATCGTGGAGAAGCTGCGCGAGACCGGTGACCTGCAGGGCGAGCCGGCCCCGACCCAGCGCAAGGCGAACTTCTACGAGCGCGGTGACAAGCCGCTGGAGATCGTCACGACGCGGCAGTGGTATGTCCGCAACGGCGGCCGCGACGCCGACCTGCGCGAGGCGCTCATCGCCCGCGGCCAGGAGCTGGCCTTCCACCCCGACTTCATGCGGGTCCGCTACGAGAACTGGGTCGGCGGCCTCAACGGCGACTGGCTCGTCAGCCGGCAGCGCTTCTTCGGCATCCCGATCCCGCTGTGGTACAGGCTCGACGGCGACGGCGAGATCGCCTTCGGCGACCCGATCGTCCCGTCGCCCGACAGCCTGCCGATCGACCCGTCGACCGACGTGCCGCCGGGGTATGCCGAGTCCCAGCGCGGTGAGCCGGGCGGCTTCGTCGGGGATCCGGACGTCATGGACACGTGGGCGACGTCGTCGCTGACGCCGCAGATCACGACCGGCTGGGGCGACGACGGCGGCGACGCCGAGCTCTTCGCGAAGATCTTCCCGATGGACCTGCGCCCGCAGGGGCAGGACATCATCCGCACGTGGCTCTTCAGCACCGTCGTGCGGGCCCACCACCTGCAGGATTCGCTGCCGTGGCGGCACGCGGCGATCAGCGGCTGGATCCTGGATCCGGACCGCAAGAAGATGTCCAAGTCCAAGGGCAACGCCGAGACGCCCGAGGGGATGCTCCAGCAGCACGGCTCGGACGCGGTGCGCTATTGGGCGGCGAGCGCGCGCCTGGGCACCGACGCGGCGTTCGACACCGGCCAGATGAAGGTCGGTCGGCGCCTGGCGATGAAGATCCTCAACGCGAGCAAGTTCGTGCTGGGCTTCCCGGCGCCCGCGGGCCACGAGCCGGGCGGCGCGGACGCCTCCGACCTCTCGGCGCTGGTCACCCACCCGCTGGACCGCGCGCTGCTCGCCGACCTGGGCACGGTCGTGGAGCGCGCGACGAAGGGCTTCGAGGCCTACGACCACACGCGGGCGCTGGAGGTCACCGAGACGTTCTTCTGGACGTTCTGCGACGACTACGTCGAGCTCGTCAAGGACCGCGCCTACGGGCGCTCGGGCGGCGGTGACGGCGGGGGTGACGGCGGCGGCGATGCGGCCGGCGCGCTGTCCGCGCGCGTGACGCTGCGGCACGCGCTCGACATCCAGCTGCGGCTCTTCGCGCCGTTCGTGCCGTATGCCACCGAGGAGGTCTGGTCGTGGTGGCGCACCGGCTCGGTGCACCGCGCGCCGTGGCCGGGCGTCGACGAGGCCCGCGCGGGCGTCGACCCGGCAGCCGGTGGGCAGACCCTGGCCGCCGTGGGCGCCGCCCTGGCGGGCGTCCGCCGCGCGAAGTCCGACGCCAAGCTCGGGATGCGCGCGGTCGTGGAGTCCGTGACGATCGCCGGCCCGCCGGCGGCCCTGGACGCCATCCGCGCCGGCGCCGACGACCTGTCCGCCGCCGGCCGCATCGAGGCCATCACCTACGCCGAGGCCGACCAGGTCGTCATCCGCGACGCCGTGCTGACGCCCCCGCCGCCGCGCGCGTGAGGCGGCCCTCGGGCGCAGGATCGTCGAGCGCCGAGTCTCGACCCTCCCGGGCGCCCGCGGGCGGAGCGGGGCGCAGACCCGGCCGCCCGCGGGCGACGCACGAGGGCCCGTCGGCGAGGGAGCGCCTAGAGGTCGCCTTCTGGGAGTTGTTGGCGCAGCGCTCGTTCGGGGAGCTCACCGTCGCCGCGTTGTGCCGGCGAGCCCGGGTGAACCACAACACCTTCTACTACCACTTCGCCAATCTCGAGGAGCTGGCCCGGCACGCGTTCGCGCAGAACATGTTGCCGAGCCTGCCACGCACGATCCTGCCGCTGCTGGCGCGGGGCGCCACCGACGCGCTCGGGGAGGCGGCATCGGATGCTCAGGTGGGGGCGCACTTCACGCGGGCGATGCTCTTCGCCACCAGCGAGTCCACGCTGCTCGTCGGCATCCTGCGCGGCGCCGTCATGGGGCTGTGGCTCGAGACCGTGGGGCTCGACAGAGATCGCCTCACCGAGGCCGAACACGATCAGCTCCAGTTCATCTTCGGGGGCCTGGTCTCCCTGCTCGGTGCGACGCGGGGGCAGGCGACGCCGGTGCGGATCGCCGCCGTGTTGGAGAGTCCCCTGGGCCGGGGCCTCTTCGACACACTCGCTGCGATGGCCGCACGGGACCGGACGACGTCCGGGTAGACGGACCGGCCGAGATCGTCCGTTTATTTGGACACGCCGTCTAGTTAGCGTCGGAGTCACCGACCAAGACCGACCGACAGGTGACCCCCGTGGACGCACTCCCCTTCTCGATTCCCGCAACTCAGCCCGCCGACCAGCTCCTACGCTTGCACGGTCGCACGGCGATCGTCACCGGCGGCAGTCGAGGCCTGGGCGAGGCCGTCGTGCATCGCCTGGCTCAGGCCGGCGCCGACGTCGTCTTCACGGCCCGCCACGAGGAGGGCCTGGCCAGGGTCGAGTCGGACCTCGCAGGATCTCCGGGCCGTGTGCTCGGCGTGCGCGCCGACGTGAGCGACCTGGAGCAGTCCCAGGCGCTCGTGCACTCCACGGTCGACCGATTCGGCGGCCTGGACATCCTCGTCAACAACGCGGCCGTCTTCCCACCCGGCCCGGCCCTGCAGACCGACGAGCAGACCTGGGATCACGTGCTCGACACCGACACCAAGGGCGCCTTCTTCCTCGCCCAGTTCGCCGCGCGGGCGATGATCGCGCGCGGCCGGGGCGGCCGGATCGTCAACTTCCTGTCGACCGCGTTCATCAACGCCACGCCGTTCTTCGCCGTCTACGCCATCGCCAAGGCCGGCCTGTGGGAGGCCACGCGGGTGCTGTCGGCCGAGCTGGCGCCACACGGCATCACCGTCAACGCCGTCACACCGGGCGCGACCCTGACGCGTGAGCGGCTCGAGGCGATGGCGAACGGCAACCTCGCCGGCTTCGCGCCCGCCCGAGACGCCGGCGATCTCGGGGAGCGGCCACCCGCCCTCGACACCGTCCAGGTCTTGGGCATGCTGCGCCGGATGGCCACCATGGGTCGCCCCGGCTATCCCGACGACCTCGCCACGGCGGTCCTCTTCCTGGCCTCCGAGTTGGCCGGCTACGTCACCGGGCAGAACCTCGTCGTCGACGGCGGCCAGAGCGCCGCCGTCAAGGGCGGACCGGGAGGTCATGAGCCAGGTGGCGCAGCCGATTCGGTCTCGTCGACCACCGCGGGGGCCTCGTCGTGATCGACGCCTCGGACACCCGCAGCCACGCCCCTACGCCTACCCCCAGGACGCACCGATGAGTTCATTCCTGGTCCGCCACAATCTCCTCCTCATCTCCGCCCTCGCCGCGGGAGTTGCGCTCTACACCGCCCTGAACTGGGCAGCCACGTCGACGATGGAGACCATCGTCCGACTGTTCTTCGTCGGGGTGGTGCTGCACCTGTGGGAGGAACAGCGTTTCCCCGGCGGCTTCGCCGAGCTCATCACCCGCAAGCTCGACTTCACGGCAAAGAACCGCCACTTCGGCGAGATCGTGACGATCATCCTCGTGCTCTTCCTCGCCGTCGTGCCGATCGTCGTGCCCGGCGTCGCCTTTCTGCAGCTGGCGGCGCTCCTGTTGGGATACCTGGAGGCGGTCGCGCACGTGCTCGCGATCCGCATGTTCAGGCTCCCCCGGCCCTACTCCCCGGGGATGGCCACCGCACTGCTCGTGCTGCTGCCCCTGTCGATCTGGGGCACCGTCTACGCCACCGGGCACGGCCTTGTCTCACCGATCGACTGGCTCTGGGCCGTGCTCTACGCCCTCGGGGGTCTCCTGCTGGCCCAGCGCTACGTCGTCACGGCCAGCGGCATGCGGTACCGCGAGTTCCTGCGCAACGTTCGTGCGTCGCTGCGCGCCGGCTGATCCGCCCCACCGGTGGCCCGGCTCACCCCTGGCGCAGGGTCTTGCTCAGCTGGTCCAGCACGAGGCGCGCCGCGGTGGGGCCGGTGTTGAGGTAGAAGACGTCGTCGTCGACCTGGACGGTGTGCTTCGCGGCGACGGCCGTGAGTTGGGGCCACAGCGGCATCCCGGTGATGAGGGCGGCGTCGCCGCCCTGCACGCCGTAGAAGATCCAGTCGCCGTCGGCCATCGCGAGCTGCTCTGCGGAGATGTCGACGGAGGTGTCGTCGATGAACTGCTGGCTCTGCGGGCGCGGCAGGCCCGCGTCCTTGGCGACCGACCCGGGGAAGGACGCGACGCCGAAGACGCGAGTCCGGTCCCCGTTGCGGCGCAGGAAGGAGACCGTCGGCTTCGCGCTGAGCGAGTCCCCCAGCGTCGAGGCGTCACCCTGGTAGGTCGTCAGCCAGCTCTTCGCGGCGTCGGTCTTGCCGAGCGCGTCGGCCGTGAGCAGGAAGTCCTGCTTCCAGTAGACGCCCGTGCCCTGCGTGACGACCGTCGGTGCGATCGCGCCGAGGGTGCCGACGAGGGTGTCGAGGTCGTCCTTGCCGGCCTTGTTGACGAGGATGAGGTCCGGCTTCGCGGCGGCGATGGCCTCGATGTCCGGCTCGTTGCGGCTGCCCAGGCCGGCGATCTGCCCCAGCGCGGCGGCCTGCTGCGGGTAGGCCGCCAGCAGGTAGTCGGGCACGGTCTTGGCGCCGTCCCCCGCCGTCGAGGCGATCGGTGTGACGCCGAGGGTGAGCAGCACGTCGGCCTGGCCGGTGGACAGCACCGCGACGCGCGTCGGCGCGGCGGGGATCGTCGTCGTGCCGGCGAAGTGCGCGACGCTGCGGGGGAAGACCCCGTCGGCCTGGCCGCTCCCCTTGCCCGCAGGCATCCCCTGCGGGATCGAGCCGTCGCTCGACACGCCCGCCGGGGCCGTCGAGCCCGATGCGGCCGTCGCACTCCCCGACCGCGCAGCCGGACTCAGGACAGCACCGGGGATGGTGGACGGGGACGCGGTCCCGCACCCGGTCAGCCCGAGGCCGCTGAGGGAGGCGACCGCGACGGCGGCCACGGCGGACAGGAGGGGTCGGCGACCCACGCGGAGGCGTTGCATGAAGGCGAGGCTAACCTAAGGACGTGCACGTGGGACTCGCCGGACGTCGGCCATCGACAGCCGCCCTCATCCTGGCGCTCCTGGCCCTCCTCGGCGCGCTGTGCGTCGCCTCGCTGCTCATCGGATCCCGGCCACTCGGGCTGCACCAGGTGCTGGACGCGATCCGCACCGCGGCGCCGGGAGCTCCCGCCGCGGACACCGCCGCGGACACCTCCGAGGCCTCCCAGGCCGCCATCATCGTCTGGGAGCTGCGGGTGCCGCGGACCGTCCTGGCCGTCGGCGCCGGCGCCGCACTCGCGGTCGCCGGCGCGATCATGCAGGGCCTGACCCGCAACCCGCTCGCCGACCCGGGCCTGCTCGGGGTCAACGCCGGATCCGCCTTCGCGGTCGTCCTCGCGATGGCCCTCGTCGGCGCGAGCAGCGCCGACCAGTACGTGTGGTTCGCGCTCGCCGGCAGCGCGATCACCGCCACACTCGTCGCGATCCTCGCGTTGCGCTCGACCGGTGGGCCCGCGCACGTCGTGCTCGCCGGGGTGGCGCTCGGGGCGAGCCTGGCCGCGTGCACCGGCATCGTCACGCTCTACGACGCCACAACCTTCGGGTCGTATCGGGCGTGGGTCGTCGGCAGCATCGAGGGCCGGGGCCTGGACGTCGTCAGCGCCGTCGGGCCGGTCCTGCTCGCCGGGCTGGCGTGCGCGCTCGTCGCCGGCCGGGCGCTCAACGCCCTCGCGCTCGGCGAGGACCAGGCGAGGTCGCTCGGCCTGTCGGTGACCCGGGCCCGGCTGCTGTGTCTGGCCGCGGTCACCCTCCTCGCCGGCGGCGCCACCGCCGCGGTGGGGCCGATCTCCTTCATCGGGCTCGTCGTGCCGCACGTCGTGCGGCCCTTCGTCGGGGCCGACCAGCGGCGGCTGCTGCGCGTCACGCTCGTCGCCGGACCCGTCGTCCTCCTGCTCGCCGACATCGTCGGCCGGGTCATCTCCTTCCCCGGCGAGACCGAGGCGGGCGTCGTCACGGCCTTCCTCGGCGGCCCCGCGTTGCTCGCGCTCGTCATCCGCTCGTCGGTGCGCCGATGACGCCCCACGAGCGGGCCTCTGCCCCGACGACCACCGCACCGGGCTCCGGGGCCACCGCCGGCTCCGGGACCACATCCGGTGTCACGACGCCGCCGGCGATGGTGCGCGTGGCGCGCGGCGGCCGCTCGCTCCTGCTGCACCGTCGGTCGATCCTGGTCACCGCGGTCCTGGTCGCCGTCACCCTCGCCGCCGCAGTCGTCGCGATGTCGCTGGGCGCCTACCGGCTCACCCCGGCCGAGGTCGTCGAGGTGCTCCTCGGCGGCGGCTCCTCGCTCGACCGGGTCATCGTCGTCGGCCAACGCCTGCCTCGGACCCTCGCCGCGATCCTCGTCGGCGCGGCACTCGGCGCGTCGGGCGCGCTCTTCCAGAGCCTGTCCCGCAACGCGCTCGGCAGCCCCGACATCGTCGGCTTCACGACGGGCGCCTCGACGGGCGGGCTCGTCGCGCTCCTGGTCGTCGGGTCGCCCACCACCGGCGGCGTCGTGCTCGGCGCGCTCGTCGGGGGCGTCCTGACCGCCGCCGCGGTCGTCGTGCTGTCCGCCCAGGCGGCCCTCGCCGGGGAGCGACTCGTGCTCGGCGGCATCGCGATCGGCACGATGCTCGCCGCGCTCAACGACTACCTGATCTCCCGGGCCCCGCTGGAGTCCGCCGAGGCGGCCCGCGCCTGGGAGTTCGGCAGCCTCAACGCCGTGACGTGGAAGCTCGTGGGTCCGCTCGTCGTCGTCGCCGTCGTGCTGCTCGCCCTCCTCCCGCTGGCGGTGCGGCCGCTACAGATCCTCGACCTCGGCGACGACAGCGCCGCCGGGCTCGGCCTCGACCGGCGCCGCACCCGGCTGGGGCTCCTCGCGCTCGGGGTCGCGCTGTGCGCCGGCGCCGTCGCCGTCAGCGGGCCCATCGGCTTCCTCGCCCTCGCCGCGCCGCACCTCGCGCGCCGACTCGCTCCCGGCGCCGGCGCCGCGCTCATCCCGTCGGCCGCGATGGGCGCGTGCCTGCTGCTCCTGGCCGACATCGCCGCGCAGCGCCTGCTCGCGCCGTTCCAGATCCCCGTCGGCCTCGTCAGCTCGGCCCTCGGCGGGCTCTACCTCGTGTGGTTCCTCACCGTGCGATCGGGCCGGCGCTGACTCAGGCGCTGTCGTCGCGGGCGAGCGCCCCCGCGGGCAGGCTGCGCAGCACGGACTGCGGCCACCAGCCGGGCAGCTCGCGGGTCGCCCCGACGCGGCGGTGAGCCTGCGGATAGACGACGAACCACGCGGTCCCCCACCCCGACAGCCGCGCCTGCCCCCGCTCCAGAGGCCCCAACGGCACCACGTCCGCACGCCCGTCACCCGGGTCGTAGAGGGTGGCCTCGGGATGCGACTCGTCGCTGTAGAGCAGCACGATGTGGCGCGGCAGTGTCGCGTCGCCGACGTAGAGCAGCGCGGGAGCGCCCGGCGCGATGCGGCCCAGGACGTGCTCGACGCTGCGGCGCAGCCCGGCGCCGCGAGCGCCGCGCAGCAGCCCGATCTGGTATCGCGTGCCGGGGACCGAGGCGCCGTGCTCGAGCTCGGCCAACGCGCCCCACGGCGGCGTGCCGAGAGAGGTCGGCCACGGCGCCTGCCACGCGTCACCGCGAGGACGCAGCGCGTTGGTGCGGACCAGCACGCGACGCTCATGCTCGGCGAAGCGCTGCGCCGGCGGGCGCTCGTCCCGCGGCCTGGCGGGCCCGGCGTCACCCGCGACGATCCAGGCGTGCAGCGCGGGGTCGATCATCATCCGCGCGACCGTCAGACACGCCGCGCCGCAGCTCACCGCGCTCTGCTGCGACGGCCCGGCCTCACCGGCGGCGAGCCGGAACACCCCGGGGGTCATCGCGATCCGGCCATCGCCCGCTGCGCACTCACCCGCCCAGGACTACCACCGACGGTGGCCGGTCAGGCGGATTCCTTGCGGTCGGTGCGCTTGCGCCGCGTGGCGGTGTCGCGCCGCACGATCGTCGGGTTGACGTTGTCGAGCACGACGTCGCGGGTCACGACGACCGTCGCGATGTCCTCGTCGCTCGGCACGTCGAACATCACCGGCAGCAGCACTTCTTCCATGATCGCCCGCAGCCCGCGCGCGCCGGTGCCGCGCAGGAGGGCCTGCTCGGCGATGGCCTCGATCGCCTCGTCGGTGACCTCCAGCTCGACGCCGTCGATCTCGAACATGCGCTTGTACTGCTTGACGAGGGCGTTGCGCGGCTCGGTGAGGATCTGCACGAGCGCGTCGCGGTCCAGCGGCGAGACCGTCGTGATGACCGGCAGACGGCCGATGAATTCGGGGATGAGCCCGAACTTCATGAGGTCCTCGGGCATGACGTCGCCGTAATACTCCGCCGGCTCCTTGGGCTGGTGCAGCCGGGCGCCGAAGCCGAGCCCGGCCTGGCCCGCGCGGGCCTCGATGAGCTTCTCGAGCCCGGCGAACGCCCCACCGACGATGAAGAGCACGTTCGTCGTGTCGATCTGGATGAACTCCTGGTGCGGGTGCTTGCGCCCACCCTGCGGCGGCACCGACGCCGTCGTGCCCTCGAGGATCTTCAGCAGCGCCTGCTGCACGCCTTCACCGGAGACGTCCCGCGTGATCGACGGATTCTCGGACTTGCGGGCGATCTTGTCGACCTCATCGATGTAGATGATGCCCGTCTCGGCCTTCTTGACGTCGTAGTCGGCGGCCTGGATGAGCTTGAGCAGGATGTTCTCCACGTCCTCACCGACATACCCGGCCTCGGTGAGCGCGGTCGCGTCGGCGATCGCGAACGGCACGTTGAGCATCCGCGCGAGCGTCTGCGCGAGATAGGTCTTGCCGCACCCGGTCGGTCCGATGAGCAGGATGTTCGACTTCGCGATGTCGACGTGCTCACTGCCCTTGCGCGGGCCCTCGCCGGCCTGGATGCGCTTGTAGTGGTTGTAGACCGCGACCGCGAGCGAACGCTTCGCCGGCTCCTGGCCGATCACATACTGCTGGAGGAAGTCGAAGATCTCCCGCGGCTTGGGCAGCTCGTCGAGCCCCAGCTCGGTCGCCTCCGCGAGCTCTTCCTCGATGATCTCGTTGCACAGGTCGATGCACTCGTCACAGATGTAAACGCCCGGCCCGGCGATGAGCTTCTTGACCTGCTTCTGACTCTTGCCACAGAACGAGCACTTCAGCAGATCGCCACCGTCTCCGATGCGTGCCACGTGGCGGCTCCTCTCCTCGCGTCCGCGGGTGGACCCCGACGGTGGGCGGTGTGGTGGTGCTCGAACTGGGACGGGCCGCACGACCTGCGGAAGGCCGGCGCCGTGCCTGCACTGCGCAGACGCTACCCCGTGGGCATCGTCCGTCCTGCCATTGAACCGCGGCGCGCCAGCCCCGACGACCCCTGTCCGCTGAGGGCGGACAAGCGCCCGGGACGAGGCGAGATGCGAGGACGGCCGGTGGGGGCACAGGCGCTCTCCCCCACCGGCCGCTCGCGCGCCGGCGTCAGCTCTGGCGCGAGGCCTTGCGGCTGGCGAGGACCTCGTCGATGAGGCCGTAGTCCTTCGCCTGCTCGGCGGAAAGGAACTTGTCGCGCTCGATGTCCTCGTTGACCTGCTCCGGCGTGCGGCCCGAGTGACCCGCGAGGGTCTGCTCGAGCCACGTGCGCATCCGGAAGACCTCGTTGGCCTGGATCTCGATGTCGCTGGCCTGGCCGTAGTCCGACCCGCCGAGCGCGGGCTGGTGGATGAGGACCCGGCTGTTGGGCAGGGCGTAGCGCTTGCCGGGGGCGCCGGCGGCGAGAAGCACCGCCGCCGCCGAGGCGGCCTGGCCGATGACGAACGTCTGGATGTCGGGCCGCACGAACTGCATCGTGTCGTAGATCGCCGTCATCGCCGTGAACGAGCCGCCGGGGCTGTTGATGTAGAGCAGGATGTCGCGGTCCGGGTCCTGGCTCTCCAGCACGATGAGCTGGGCGATGATGTCGTCGGCCGACGCGTCGTCGACCTGGGACCCCAGGAAGATGATGCGGTCCTCGAACATCTTGGTGTAGGGGTCCGTGCGCTTCATGCCGTAGGAGGTCTTCTCCTCGAACTGCGGCAGGATGTAGCGGCTGGACGGGCCGGGGACGGCGACGCGGCCCTGGGCGTGACTGGTCATGGCGACTCCAAGCGTGCGGTCGGCGGGAAAGGACGTCATCGGGCGCGTCACTCGGTCCCGCCCTTGCCGGGCGTCTGGCCGGCGTGGGTGTAGACGTGGTCGACGAAGCCGTACTCCTTGGCCTCTTCCGCGCTGAACCACCGGTCGCGGTCGGAGTCCTTCGTGATCTGCTCGACGCTCTGGCCGGTGTGCTCCGCGATGAGCTCGGCCATCTGCCGCTTGATGAAGAGCATCTGCTCGGCCTGGATCTTGATGTCCGTCGCCGTGCCGCCGATGCCACCGAGCGGCTGGTGCATGAGGATCCGCGCGTGGGGCGTCGCATAGCGCTTGCCCGCGGCGCCGGCCGACAGCAGGAACTGGCCCATCGAGGCCGCCATGCCCATCGCGACCGTCGCGACGTCGCACGGGATCCAGTTCATCGTGTCGTAGATCGCCATGCCCGCCGAGATCGAGCCGCCGGGCGAGTTGATGTACAGCCAGATGTCCTTCTCCGGGTCCTCGGCGGCGAGCAGGAGCATCTGCGCGCAGATCGCGTTGGCGTTGTCGTCGCGCACGTCCGAGCCGAGGAAGATGATCCGCTCGCGCAGCAGACGCTGGTAGATGTGGTCATCGAGGCCGCCCTTGGGCCTCTCGTCGGCCGCGACGATCGGGCCGACGTGCTGAGGGCTCTCGCTCACAATGTCTCCGTTTCTCATCACCGACCGCTCGGAATGAGCGGTAGTCGACGCACCCGGCGTCCTTATCGACACTAACGCCCGGCCCCGACAGGTCAGTCCCGCCTCGGGGCGGTGTTCGCCCTGAGCGCAAGCAGACCCGCTGTCGGCCCGTCCGGCTCCTTCTGCGCATCCGGCCCCGGGCACCGATCGGTGCCCGGGGCCGGATGACGTGCACGGTCCGAGGCGGGCGTCTGCCGGCCGGCCGGTGCCGCTGGTCCTTACTTCGCGGACTCGTCGACCTCGTCGGTCTGCTCGCTGTCGGTCTGCTCGCTGTCGGTCTGCTCGCTGTCGGTCTGCTCG
>JAVTVZ010000128.1:45922-54260 GCA_032229625.1 Dermatophilaceae bacterium
GGTCTGCTCGCTGTCGGTCTGCTCGCTGTCGGTCTGCTCGCTGTCGGTCTGCTCGCTGTCGGTCTGCTCGGTGTCGGCCGCCTCGTCCTCATCCTGCGGGGACTCGACCTGCGCGACCACGACGCCCTCGTCGTCGCCGTCCTGCTCGTCGTCGTCCTCGTCGTCCTCGCCGTCGATGACGACGGCGTTGAGGTCGACGACGTTGCCGTCGGGGTCGGTGACCTGGACGCGCTCGAGCACGGTGGCCAGCGCCTTGCGACGGGCGACGTCACCGGCCATGGCCTGCATCTGCTCACCCTGGTCGAGCATGCGCGCGAAGCTCGAGGGGTCCATCCCGTACTGCTGGGCGGACATCACGAGGTATTCGATGAGCTCCTGCTGGGAGACCTCGACCTGCTCTGCCTCGACGATCGCGTCGAGCAGCAGCTGCGTGCGCAGTGCGCGACGGGCCTCGGTCTCGGCCTCGGCGCGGTGCTCGGCGTCTTCGAGCCGGTCCTCCTGCTGGAGGTGGTCGTGCACCTGGGCCTCGATGAGGGCGTCGGGCACGGGGATCTCGAGGGTCTCCAGGAGCTGGTCGAGCACCTTGTCGCGGGCCTGGACGCCCTGCTCGAAGGACTTGCCGCGGCGGGCCCGCTCGGTGACGTCGGCGCGCAGCTCCTCCAGCGTCTCGAACTCCGAGGCCTCCTGGGCGAAGTCGTCGTCGAGCTCGGGCAGCTCGCGCTCCTTGACCGCGGTCAGCGTGACCGTGATCTGGGCCTGCTCGCCGACCCGGTCGCCACCGGCCAGCGGCGCGGCGAACGTCGTCGACTCCTCGGCGCTCAAACCGGTGAGGGCCTCGTCGAGCCCCTCGATCATCGACGCCGAGCCGATCTCGTAGGAGACGCCCTGGACCGCGTCGATCTCCTCGTCGTCGATCGTGCCGCGCAGGTCGATGGTGACGAAGTCGCCCTCGGCGGCCGCACGCTCGACGGCGACGAGCGTGCCGTACCGGGCGCGCAGCTCCTCGAGCTGCTCGGCCGCAGCCTCCTCGACGGCGGCCTCGTCGACGCCGTCGACCGAGACGGTGATCCCGGCGAAGTCGGGCAGCGTGATCTCGGGACGCACATCGAGCTCGACCGTGAAGGTGAGCTCGTCGTCATCGGTCACCGGCACGCCGGTGATGTCGACCTCGGGCTGGCCCAGCGGCGCGATCTCGTGCTCGGCCAGCGCCTGGCCGTAGAACTCGGGGAGGGCCTGGTTGACGGCCTCCTGGATGATCGCCCCGCGGCCGACGCGCTGCTCGATGAGCTTGCTCGGCACCTTGCCGCGGCGGAAGCCCGGCACGTTGATCTGCGCACCGATCGCTGCGAGCGCCGCCTCGACGCTCGGCTTGAGCTCCTCGGAGGGGACCTCGACGGTCATCTTGACCCGGGTGGGGGACAGGGTCTCGACGGCACTCTTCACTTCTGGCACTCCAGCATAAATCGGGGGTAAAGGTAGTCAGGCGTTCGATCCATCCTACCGGCTCGTCGCGCGGGGCCCCGGCACCCCCGCGACGGGGCCCCGCGGGTCGCCCGCAGCGGCGCGCCGCGACGCGCCGCGACCCTGCCGGCCGGCGCCGGCGACGCCCTCGGTCTCGAAGCGGTCACGGCTTGGCAAAGGAATTCCCAAGTGCGTAACGCGGACTCGTCGTCGCCGATGTAGCTCGTGTCGACGCGCTGCTGAGGGGCCGGCGTCGATCCCCGATTCACCGGGTGGGAGGAAAGCGAGACACCGGACGTGGCCGAGGGGACTGGCCACGTGTCGCAGATGTCCGCAGATCGAGGCGCCGGGACAGCGCCGCGATCGTCGAAGGGGGCCCGTCGCCACGTGCGACGGGCCCCCTTCTGCTGTCTCGGGTCTGCTGCCTCGGGTCTGCCGTGTCGCGTCTGCTCTGGCGGGGCGAGTGACGCCCGGGCGGCGATCGCCGGCTCGAACGCCACAGCGTCAGGGAGCACAGCCTGGCGGCGGACCGGGAGCCGTCCGGCGCCGACGCCCCGGCAGGCCGGCACGGACCGAGGGTCCCGACCGACATGTCGTCGGAGCGGGACCCTCGAGGTCGAGATCTCGGCGAGTCGGGCTGACAGGATTCGAACCTGCGACATCGTGCTCCCAAAGCACGCGCGCTACCAAGCTGCGCCACAGCCCGTGGACACTCCAGCCTAACGCCGCAGAGTCGATGGCCCCGGGACCCGGGACGGCCCGGCCGCGCCAGGTCACCCACCCGGATCCGGCATCGGGGCCCGCGGCGGGGCCGGCAGTGCGCCGCACGCCCGGGGACGCGCTCCGGAGCAGCACCTCGGGGCGTCGCGATCGTCGGATCGGACCGGTGGGTTAAACTCGGGCGGTGCCACCGGTTCGACCGGTTCCGGCCGCGCGGGTGTAGCTCAATGGTAGAGCCCCAGTCTTCCAAACTGGCTACGCGAGTTCGATTCTCGTCACCCGCTCCCTTGCTCGCCCGCGACCCGCGGGCGTCACCCCGGCGCCTGCCCCGTCTGCTCGAAGGCGCCGAGCATGTCGATCCGACGCTGGTGCCGCTCGTCCCCGGAGAAGTCGGTCGTCAAGAACGCCGAGACGATCTCCTGCGCCAGCGTGACCGCGGTCATCCGCGCCCCGATCGCGACGATCTGCGCGTCGTTGTGCAGCCGGCCCAGCGCCGCGGTCTCCGTCGAATAGGCGAGCACGGCGCGCACCCCGGGCACCTTGTTGGCCGCGATCTGCTCGCCGTTGCCCGAGCCACCGAGCACGATGCCTCGCGAGCCGGGCTCCGCGGCGACGGCCTGCGCGGCCGGGAGCACGAAGACCGGGTAGTCGTCGAACGCGTCGTACTCGAAAGGCCCGTGATCGATGCACTCGTGCCCGAGCGAGCGCACGTGCGCGACGAGGGCCTCCTTGAGCTCCAGGGCCGCGTGGTCTCCTCCGATGTGCACGCGCATGGCGCCTCCGCTGTGATCGTGTCCGGTCGTTGTCGTATGTCGTGGCCGCTCAGTCTGGCTCACGCGGCCGGCCCGGGGCGGCAATCCGCCCCGGGCCGGTGCGCCGCCGGGTCCGCCGAGAGCGGGGTCCGCACAGAGCGGGGTCGGTCGAGGGTCGGGTCAGTCGAAACTCGGTGAGACGTCCCGGCTGCGCTTGAGCTCGAAGAAGCCGGGCGTCCCCGCGACGAGCACGCAGCCGTCGAAGAGGCGGGCCGCATCCTCGCCCTTGGGCGTGGGCGCGACGACCGGGCCGAAGAACGCGACGTCACCGACGGCCACGACGGGAGTGCCCACCTCGTCGCCGACCAGGTCGATGGCCTCCTGGTGGGACGCGCGCAGCGCCGCGTCGACCTCGTCGGTGTCGGCCCCCGCCGCGAGCTGCGCCGGCAGGCCGACCTCGGCGCGGGACTCGGCGATGACCTGGGCGCGCTGCTGGGGGTCGCGCAGCGACATCCCGCCGGGGTGGATGCGTGTGCCCATCGCGTCGTAGAGGCGCTTGACGACGTCGTCGCCGTGCTGCTCGCGGGCCGCGATGATGACGCGCACCGGCCCCCACGCGGCGTCCATGGACTCGCGGTAGCCGGGGTCGAGCTCGCGCCCCTCGTTGAGCACCGACAGGCTCATGACGTGCCACTCCACGGTGATCGGGCGCACGCGCTCGACCTCCATGAGCCAGCGGGACGTCATCCACGCCCACGGGCAGGAGGGGTCGAACCACATGCGCACGCGGGGGGCGTCGGCGCTCTGGTCGGTGGTGGCGTCCGCCCCGCCCTGGGGGGCACCGGCGGGGGTGGTCTGGGGGTCGGTCGCAGTCATGGCGCCATCGTGACAGGTGCCCGCCTCCTCGCGCCTGCCGGGCAGGAGAGCATCGGCCGCGCTGCGCGCCCGCACCCGGCTCGTCCAGCGAATTCGACACGAGCACAAGGCGACCGGGAGGCGCCGAGCGCGAGCTCCGGAAGCTTGTCGGTGCGCCGTGCGAAGATGCGGCTGCGGCGGACACCCCGCCGCGGACCCCTCGATCCGCGGGGCCGTCGTGCCCGGTCACGCCGGTGGCGCCCCCGCGATCGACCCGATCACGCAAGCCCTGGAGGCGATCGACTGTGCCCGGAGAGAACCTCACGCGCGAGGAGGCCCGCGAGCGGGCCGAGCTGCTGACCGTGTCGACCTACGACGTGGACATCGACGTCACGCGCAGCGCCACGACCTTCCCGACCCGCAGCCGGATCCGCTTCACCGCCCGCGAGGGCGCGTCGACGTTCGTCGACTTCCTCGGTGCGTCCGTCGAGGCGATCACGCTCAACGGCGCGGCACTCGATCCCGCCACCCACTACGACGGCGCGCGGGTGAGCCTGCCCGGGCTGGGCGCCGACAACGAGGTCGTCATCGAGGCGACGGGGCGCTTCATGAATTCCGGCGAGGGGCTGCACCGGTTCGTCGACCCGGTGGACGACGAGGTCTACCTCTACACGCAATTCGAGGTCGCGGACTCGCGGCGGATGTTCCCCGTCTTCGAGCAGCCGGACCTCAAGGCCGAGTTCGCCTTCACCGTCACCGCGCCCGCGCGTTGGCAGGTCATCTCGTGCCAGCCGACCCCGACCCCGCAGCCGGCCGGCGAGGCGGACGTGCCGGTCCATGCCGCCGATGCCGCCGATGCCGCCGATGCCGACGGGGCCACGACCGCGCCGGGGAGTGACGCTGCGGCGGCGCGGACCGAGGCGATCGCGACGTGGCGATTCTCCCGGACGCCCCGGCTGTCGAGCTATGTCACGGCGCTCATCGCGGGCCCGTACGAGGCGGTCCGCGACGAGGTGACCACCCGCGACGGGCGCGTCGTGCCGCTCGGGCTCTTCTGCCGCGCCTCGCTGCGCCCGCACCTGGACCCGCAGGAGCTCTTCGCGATCACCAAGGCCGGCTTCGCCTTCTTCGAGGGCGAGTTCGACCTGCCGTACCCCTTCGAGAAGTACGACCAGATCTTCACGCCCGAATACAACATGGGCGCGATGGAGAACGTCGGCGCGGTCACCTTCAACGAGATGTATGTCTTCCGCGCCAAGGAGACCCAGTCACGCATCGAGCGGCGCGCCCTGACAGTGCTGCACGAGCTCGCGCACATGTGGTTCGGCAACCTCGTGACGATGGTCTGGTGGGACGATCTGTGGCTCAACGAGTCGTTCGCCGAGTGGGCCAGCACGACGGCCCAGGCCGAGGCGACCCGCTGGACGAGCGCCTGGACGACGTTCGCGACGGCGGAGAAGACGTGGGCCTACCGCCAGGACCAGCTCTCCTCGACGCACCCGATCGTCGCGCCCATCCGCAACCTCGACGACGTGGCGGTGAACTTCGACGGCATCACCTACGCCAAGGGCGCCTCCGTGCTCAAGCAGCTCGTGGCGTATGTCGGCCGCGACGCCTTCCGTGAGGGGCTGCGCTCCTACTTCCGCACCCACGCCTGGGGCAACACGACGATCGGTGACTTCCTCGCCGAGCTCGAGCGCGCCTCGGGGCGTGACATGGACGCGTGGTCGACGGCGTGGCTGCACACCGCCGGGGTCAACACCCTCGCGGTCGAGGTGCGGACCGACCAGGACGACGCCACGGGCGACACCGCGGGCGACACCGCGGGCGACGCCGCACACGACGCCGCAATGGACGTCGCACACGCCCGTGGGGTCATCACCGGGGCGACCCTGACCCAGTCGGCGACGCCGGAGCTGCCGACGCTGCGCCCGCACCGCCTGGCGATCGGCGGCTACGACATCGACGGCGAGCGACTCACCCGGGTGTGGCACCGGGAGGTCGACATCGACGGCCCTTCGACGGCGCTGCCGGAGCTCGTCGGCCTGTCGAGGCCCGACCTGCTGCTCGTCAACGACGACGACCTCGCCTACGCCAAGATCCGACTCGACGAGCGCTCGCTGGCGACGGCGCGGCGCCTGCCCGACGGGTTCGGCGACTCCCTGCCGCGCGCCCTCGTGCTCGGCGCCGCGTGGGACATGACCCGCGACGCCCAGCTGCCGGCGAGCGACTTCGTGCCCTTCGTGCTCGACGGGCTCGGCGACGACCTCGACTCCACGCTCCTGCGGGTGCTGCTCGGGCAGGTCGAGTCGGCGGCGCGGCTCTACAGCGCCCCGTCGCGGCGCGGCGCGCTGATCGCAGCCTCCGCGGACCGGATCCGCGATCTGGGGTTGCGCGCCGCGGCGGGCAGCGACGCCCAGCTGCAATTCGTCAGCGCGCTCGCCCGGTGGGCGCAGACCCCTGAGCACCTCGACCTCGTCGCCGCGCTGCTCGACGGCTCCCGGGAGCTGCCCGGGCTGGCCGTCGACACCGAGATGCGCTGGACGCTGCTCACCTCGCTCGCCGCCGGTGGCCGGGCCGACGCGGAGGACATCGAGGCCGAGCGCGCCCGCGACGCGACCGCCACCGGCCGGGAGCGGGCGGCGCGCGCGCTCGCCGCGCGTCCGACGCCGCAGGCCAAGGCAGCGGCATGGGAGTCCGCGGTCGAGCGGCCGGGGCTGCCCAACCAGACGATCGACGCGACGTGGCAGGGCTTCGCCATGGTGCACGACCCGCAGCTGCTGCGCCCGTATGTCGCGCGCTATCACGAGGCCGTCGCGACGGTCTGGGCGTCGCGCACCCACGCGATCGCCGAGAGCATCGTCGAGGGCTTCTACCCGTTGGCGCTCGCGGATGAGGAGCTGCTCGCCGCCTCACAGACGTGGCTCGCGACGCACGAGGACGCCCCCGCCGGGCTGCGCCGGCTCGTCGCCGAGAACCGAGACGGCGTGGCGCGCGCCCTGGCCGCCCAGGCCCGCGACGCCCGCGCGTGAGCGACGACCAGGCCCGCGAGGGCGAGCACCGGCCCGAGGGCGCGCACACGGGCACGGGCACGGGCACGGGGACCGAGACGGGCTCGGCGACCGACGCGGGGACGCGGCCGGGACGGATCTTGACGCGTCCGGTGCTCGCCTGGGCGAGCTACGACGTGGGGTCGGCCGCGTTCAACGCGGTCATCACGACCTTCGTCTTCACCGTCTATCTCACGAGCGCGCCCTTCGGCGCCAAGGACGAGACGTCCTCGGCGCTGGGGCAGGGCATGGCGCTCGCGGGCCTGGTCATCGCACTCCTCGCGCCGGTCACGGGCCAGCGCGCCGATCGCGCGGGGCGCCGCACGTTCTGGCTCGGGGTCAACACCGCGGCCGTCGTGATCTGCTCCGGCTGCCTCTACTTCGTGCGGCCCGACCCGGCCTTCCTGTGGTGGGGGGTGGGGTTGGTCGCCGTCGGCAACATCTTCCAGGAGCTCGCCGGCGTGCAGTACGACGCGATGCTGCCGTCGATCTCGACGCCCGCCACCATCGGGCGCATCTCCGGGATCGGCTGGGGCTCGGGTTATCTCGGCGGCATCGTGCTGCTGCTCGTGCTCGTCGTCGGCTTCATCGATCCTGACGTCGGCTGGTTCGGGGTGACGTCGGCGGACGGGCAGAACGTGCGGGTCGGCATGCTGCTGGCCACCGCGTGGCTCGTGATCTTCTCCGTGCCGGTGCTCGTCGTCCTCCGGGATCGGCGCAGCGCCGACGGCCCGGTCGCCCCGCGGCTGGGGATCGTCGCGTCCTACCGGGCGCTGTGGCACACGGTCCGGGGCCTGTGGCGCCACGACCGCCACGCGCTGGGCTTCCTGGCGGCCTCCGCGGTCTTCCGCGACGGCCTCGCGGGTGTCTTCACCTTCGGCGGCGTCATCGCCGCCGGCACCTTCGGCCTCTCCCCCGGCATGGTCATCGTCTTCGGCATCGCGGCCAACGTCGCCGCCGGCATCGCGACCATCGCCTTCGGCGCCGTCGAGGACCGGGTCGGCGCCAAGCGGATCATGGTGCTCTCGCTGGCCCTCATGTGCGTCGCCGGGCTCGGCATCTTCGCCCTGCACGACCGCGGCCCGATGGTCTTCTGGGTGCTGGGCCTGGCCCTGTGCGTCTTCGTCGGCCCGGTGCAGTCGTCGTCGCGGACGTTCCTGGCCAGGATCATCCCGGCCGGGCGCGAGGGAGAGGTCTTCGGCCTCTACCGCACGACGGGGCGGGCCGTGAGCTTCCTCGCGCCGCTGCTCTTCACCGCGGCCATCGAGGTCGGCCGCGGGCGGGTCGCGCCGGGAGCCGACGCGCAGCACTGGGGCATCCTCGGCCTCGTCGCCGTGCTGCTGCTCGGCCTGGCCCTGCTGCTGCCGGTCCCTGCGAGGCCGCCCGCCCTGCGGGCGATGCCCCAGGAGTGAGTCCTGCGCGCCGGTCGTCACATGCCGACGTCGACCCGGGCCGTGCCGTTCATAGGCCCGCGCCGTTGATGGACCGGTGCCGTTCATG
>JAVTVZ010000129.1:0-54167 GCA_032229625.1 Dermatophilaceae bacterium
GCCGCGCGGCGCCCGCCGCCACACCTGCCGCGCGGCGCCCGCCGCCACACCTGCCGCCAGGCCCGCCCTCGTGCGCGGCGACGTCGGGGCGCCTCGGTCCGCGAACGACCTACCGGTGGGGGGGGGGATCGGCCGGTCAGGTCGTCGAGTCGGCGAGCGTGCGGTGATAGTAGGCGCGGAAGCGCAGCGTCGGGCGGTCCGTCGGCACCGACCGCTCGAGGCTGCCCTCCGGCACGACGACGGGTGAGGAGGACTCCACGACGGCCCGGTCCTGGCGCAGGATCGTCACGTTGAGCCGGTCGAACGCCGGGGAGGCGGCGGGGCTGCGGGCGAAATTCCGCACCGACGTCAGGATCATGCGCGTGCGCTGCGGGCCGACCGGCACGCACCACACGTGCAGCCGCAGCAGCCGCGGCGCGGGCACCGTGTCGAGCGACATGCCGTGCGGTCGCCACCACGACAGGAAGGCCGACGGGTCGCCGTCGTCGAGCCGGGCGCCGAACTTGAAGCCCGTCGGGGTGTCCGTGAGGTCGAAGCGCAGCCGGCTGTCCCGGTGCTGCCGTGCGCTGACGAACCGCCCGATCGTGCTGCGATGCACGTACGGCAGGTGCGGGAAGTCGAGCATGTTCTCCATCGCCCGGGTCCAGTGGCAGTCCCACTCCTCGACGTGGTCGAAACGCACGAGCGCCGGGTCGTCGAGCAGACCGCTGTAGGCGGGCCCGTCGAGTTCGGCGCCGCGCGGGTCGAACCCCGTGAAGACCCAGACGTATCCGGCGGCGACCACGACCGGCAGCGCCCGCGCGGCGAAGCGGTCGCGGCGGGCCTCGGGGTTGAAGGGGATGTGCCGGCAGCCGCCGTCGGGGCCGAACTCCCAGCCGTGGAAGCCGCACGCGAGCGACCCGTCGGGCAGGGCCTTGCCGAGCGAGAGCGCCACGCCGCGGTGCGGGCACCGGTCGACGAGCACCCCGATCTGCCCGTCGGGCCCCCGCCAGGCGACCAGCTCGACGCCCGCCACCGCGACCTGCCGCGGTCTGGCCGTCACCTGGGCCACAGGCAGCAGCGGCGTCCACTGCCGGGCGAAACCCTCGAACATGGCCGCGACACTATCGGGCGCGATCAGGGGGCGCCGGAAGCCCCGCGGGTCGCTGCGGGCCGGAATCATGGAGGGCATGATCACCCTCTACGCGGAATTCACGGTCAAACCCGGCTTCGAGGACGAGGTCGCCGGGCTCATGGCGGGGCTGGCCGAGAAGGTGCGGGCCGAGCCGGGCAACGTCGTCTTCGAGCCCTACGTCGAGCGCGACAACCCCAACCACTACTTCGTCTACGAGGTCTACGCCGACGACCAGGCGTTCGCCGAGCACATCGGCGCCGACTACGGCGCGGTCTTCAACGAGCGCCTCAACGAGGTCATCGAGGAGAGCGGCTCGCAGCTGACCTTCCTCGTGCGCCCCGACGGCGACAACGGCTGACGAAGCCCCCACCCTCGCGGTTGCGCTCCCCGCCACGCGTCGCGGCGACAACCGCAACCCCCAGCGCTGAGCGCAACCGCGAGCGGGGTGGGCGGACGCACGACGGCGCAGGCGTGCCACGCCGGCGTCCGCCACGCCCGGCGCGTCCGCCACGCCCGGCGCGTCCCCACGCCCGGCGCGTCTGCACCCCGGCGCGTCTGCCACGCCGGGCACGGCGGTGCCTGAAACAGCGTCGGCGGTGCCGGACACTGACCAGACATGACCAGTTCGGATCAGGTGGGGCGCGCGGGCGATTTCCGCCGTCTCTATGCCGGCACGTACGGCGACGTGCTGCGCTTCGTGCAGCGGCGCTGCCATCCCAGCCACGCCGAGGATGTCGTCGCCGAGGCGTATCTGGTCGCGTGGCGTCGCTTCGATGATCTGCCCACCGACGAGGGGGCCAGGCTGGGCTGGCTGTGCGGCTGCGCCCGGCGAGTGCTGGCCAACGCCCGCCGCGGCGAGGACCGGCGCGCGGCCCTCGCGGTCCGGATTCAGGACGCCACGGACGGGGTCGCGCCCGGCACCGACCCCGACCTCGTCGCGGCGCGCCTGGACCTGGCCCGGGCATGGCATCAGCTGCCCGCCGCGCACCAGGAGGTGCTCGCGCTGAGGGTGTGGGACGACGTCACCTCGGCGCAGGCGGGGGCGGTCCTGGGGATCAGCGCGACGGCCTACCGGATCCGGTTGTCGCGGGCCCGACGGGCCCTGCGCGGCCGCCTCGACCCCCACCCCGCGCGGCCGCAGCAGGCCGCCCTGACCGCCGAAGGAGACCCCCGATGAGCCGCCGCCACGCCCCCCACACCGTGCTCGCCGGGATGGACCCCGCGACCGCCGCCCGCACCACCACCGACGCCGACCTCGGGGCGCGCGCCCGCGCCGACCTCGACGCGGTCCTCGCCACACCGACGCAGAGCACCACACCCGCCGACGGGCAGCTCGCGCCGCCGCGTCGACGTCATCGGGCACGCCGGCACCTCGCCGTCGGCCTCGTCGCGGCCGCCGCCGTCGTCGGGATCGGCGTCGCGACACCGGTGGTCACGCAACCCGCGTATGCCGGATGGGTCGCGACCCCCGCCGGGGTCGACCAGCCCGGCACACAGGAGGCCGGGGAGCAGTGCCGCGAGTTCTGGGCGCAGTCGATCCCGGCGCAGGACCCGTCGGCCGACGACTGGGCGATCCGCAGCGCTGCCGACCTGCACACCGCGCTCAGCGAGCGCCGCGGACGCTTCACCTTCACCGTCATGCGGGGGCCGCGGGGAGAGTTCGCCGACTGCCTGCTGGAGTCCAGCTGGTTCTGGGACGGGCCCAGCGGCGGCGGTGGCATCTCGCGGGCGCCGTCCACGCCGGCACCGGCGGCAGGCGCGATCGACACCGCGTCGACCGGGGCATCCGGGACGGGTCGGATGACGTTCTTCGGCATCCCCCTCCCGCGTGACTCGAGAGCGCGCAGCTACGCCTACGGGCGCGCGGGCGCCGACGTCACGTCGGTCGTGCTGCACACGAGCGCCCAGGGTGACGTGCGGGCCAGCATGGCGGAGGGGCTGTGGGCCGCGTGGTGGCCCTCGCCGGAGTCGGACCCGGAGGTCGGCGGGACGACCGCGACCCTCACGCTGCGCGACGGCACCACCCGTCAGGTCTCGCTCGACGACCTGCAGATCCCGCCGCCGGACACGCTGGGCTGAGCACCGCGGCCACCCACCTCGCGGTTGCGCTCCCGGCCACGCGTCCGCCCACCTCGGGCGGCCGAGGCGCCCTCCCGACGACCGCATGGAGCGCTCCACGAGGTATCCGGCCGACACGGGCTCCGACCCAGCCACCACAGAAGCGAGCGCCACCGTCACCCCTCGACGCTGATTGGAGCGCGCCAATGCGCGGGCTGGCGGCCACCGACGCACCCCGGGGCCGATTGGAGCGCGCCAATGCGAACCGCCCCGGCCCGAGGTGGGCCGGGGCGGATCGCAGGAGTCAGCGGGGGATGTTGCGCAGGTTGGAGCGCGCCAACTTGATCATGTCGCCGACGCCGCCGTCGAGCACGATGCGGGTCGCGGCCATCGCGAAGCCCTGCAGCTGCGCGCCGGTGATGTGCGGCGGGATCGACAGCGCGTTGGGGTCGGTGACGATGTCGATGAGCATCGGGCCGGGCGTCGCGAGCGCCGTCTTGAGGTCGTCGTAGACGCGCGCGGGGTCGGTGATCCGCACCGACGGGAGGCCGATGGCCTGCGCGATCGCCGCGTAGTTCGTCGCCGGCCGGTCCGTGCCCCAGGCGGGCATCGCGTCGACGAGCATCTCCAGGCGCACCATGCCCAGCGTGGAGTTGTTGAAGACGAGGATCTTCGTGCCGAGCTGGTGCTCGGCGACCGTCAGCAACTCCCCGAGCAGCATCCCCAGGCCGCCGTCACCGGACATCGAGATGACCTGCCGACCCGGGTAGGCCGCGGCCGCCCCGATCGCGTGCGGCAGCGCGTTGGCCATCGTGCCGTGATGCCACGACCCGATGATCCGCCGCTTGCCGTTCGGCTCGATGTAGCGCGCCGCCCACACGTTGCACATGCCCGTGTCGACCGTGAAGATCGCGTCGTCGTCGGCCAGCTCGTCCAGGACCGCCGCGACATACTCCGGGTGGATCGGCGTGTGCTTCTCGACGTTCTTGGTGTAGGCGTCGACGACCTTCTCGAGCTTCTTGCAGTGCTCCCGCAGCATCTTGTCGAGGAAGGCGCGGTCGCTCTTCTGCGTCAGCTTCGGCAGCACCGCCTCGATGGTGGCCAGCACGTCACCCTCGACGGCCAGGTCGAGCTTGGCGCGCCGCCCCAGGCGCTCGCCGTTGCGGTCGATCTGCACGATCTTGCGGTGCGGCAGGAACTGGTCGTACGGGAAGTCCGTGCCCAACAGCACGACGAGGTCGGCCTCGTGCATCGCGTCGTATGCGGCGCCATATCCCAGCAGGCCGCTCATGCCGACCTCGTAGGGGTTGTCGAACTGGATCCACTCCTTGCCGCCGAAGGCGTGCCCGACGGGGGCGTTGAGCCGGCCCGCGAGCTCCATCACCTGGCTGTGCGCGCCGCGGACGCCGGCGCCGCAGAAGAGCGTCACCTTGCCGGCGGCGTTGAGCAGCTCGGCGAGCTCGTCGACGACCTCGGGCTGCGGCACGTGCGCCGGCGGGCGGCACGACAGCGCCCCCAGGGCCGGGACCTCGACGGCCTCGGCGGCCGCGATGTCACCGGGCAGCACGAGCACGCCGACGCCGGACTTGGCGATCGCGGTCTGCGTGGCGATGTGCAGGATGCGGGCGGCCTGCCGCGGCGAATTCGCCACCTCGGCATAGACGCTCGCCTCCGCCAGCAGCTGCTCGGGGTGCGTCTCCTGGAAGAACGACGTGCCGATCTGGGGCGAGGGGATGTGCGAGGCGATGGCGAGCACGGGCGAGCCGGTGCGGTTCGCGTCATACAGGCCCTGGACGAGGTGGGTGTTGCCGGGCCCGCACGAGCCGGCGCAGACCGCGAGCTTGCCGGTGAGGCGGGCCTCGGCGGCGGCGGCGAACGCGGCCGACTCCTCGTTGTGCACGTCGACCCACTCGATCGCGCTCTGGCGGCGCAGGGAATCCGAGATGGGGTTGAGGCTGTCGCCGACCAACCCGTAGATGCGCTCCACACCCAAAGAGGTGAGGAACTCGACGAGTTGGTCGGCGAAGGTCTTGGCGGCCATGAATCACTCCTGGGACGGTGACGGGTCGAACTGCCCTGGCCAGGGCAGCCTACGGACCGTCCCTAGGCGCGGGGCTCCGGGGCGCGCGGCCGACTCACCGGGCGGCGCGCGCCAGCAACTCCTCGAAGGGCGTGACGTCGGCGAAGCCCTCGAGGCCGGCCATGCTCGCCCCGCGGGCGTCGTCCGCAGCGAGCGCGACACCGCCGGCGTCCGCGGACCGCGCGGCACCGCCTGCGTCCACGGACCGCGCGGCACCAGCGGCGTTCGCGGACACGCCCGACGCGGCGCGCGACGATCCGGGGCCGGCGGCCACGCCGAGCAGCCGCACGAGCTCGCCGGCGGCGCGCTCGATCCGGCCGGTCAGGGCCGCCGAGCCGGCGCCACCGAAGTCGGACGTCGCGGCATACACGCCCGTGGGCACGAGCAGCGCCTGCAGGTAGGCGAAGAGCGGGCGCAGCGCGTGCTCGATGACGAGGCTGTGCCGCTCGGAGCCGCCGGTCGCGGCGAGCAGCACCGGGGTGCCGCGCAGCTGGTCGGGGCCGAGCAGGTCGGCGAACGCCTTGAAGAGCCCGCTGTAGGACCCCTGGAAGGTCGGGCTGACGACGATGAGCGCGTCGGCCGCCGCGACGTCGTCGAGGGCGCGCGCCAGGTCACCGGTCGGGAAGCCCACGAGCAGCGCGTCCATGATCGCGTGCGCGTGGTCGCGGACCTCGACGTGGCGGACCTCGATGTCGCGGACCTCGACGTCACCGACGCGCGCGACCACGGCCGCGGTCAGCTCGTCGGCCAGGGTGCGGGTCGTCGACGGGGAGCGCAGGCCGGCGGTGACGACGGTCAGCACGGGGGTGGTGGTCATGGGTGGACTCCTTCGGTCTACCGCTGCGGTCTGCTGCTTGGGTCTGCTGCTTCGGACTACTGGTGTCGGACTACTGGTGTCGGTCGGCTGGTGCGGGCTGCCGGCTCGGCCTCCCTCGCCGACGCGGCGGGGCGGCCTGGCCGAGGTGGGCGGGCGGCGGGGTCGCCCCGCCGCCCGCCCATGGCTGCGCCGGTCAGGTGATCGGTCGGCCTGTCAGGCCACCTCACACGAGGCCACCTCACACGAGGGCGTTGGAGTCCTCGGCGCGGGTGCCGGTCCACGTGTCGGTGGCCGGGGTGCCGTCGGTCGCCTCGACCTCGCCGGCGGCGCGGCGGGCCTCGACGCGCGCGGCGTGGGTCGGGGCGTCCGGCACGTGCGCAGGCTTGAGCGCGGCGAACTCCTTGCGCAGCACCGGCACGACCTCCTCGCCGATGATGTCGAGCTGCTCGAGCACCGTCTTCAGCGGCAGGCCCGCGTGGTCGACGAGGAAGAGCTGCCGCTGGTAGTCGCCCGCGTACTCGCGGAAGCTCAGCGTGCGCTCGATGATCTGCTGCGGCGAGCCGACGGTCAGCGGCGTCTCGCGCATGAAGCCCTCGAGGCTCATCCCGCCGCCGTAGACCGGGGCACGGTCGAAGTACGGGCGGAACTCCCGCATCGCGTCCTGGCTGTTGGGCCGCACGAAGATGTGCCCGCCGAGCCCGACGATGCCCTGGTCGGCCGAGCCGTGCCCGTAGTGCTCGAACCGGCGACGGTAGAGGTCGATCATCTGGGCGGTGTGCTCCTTGGGCCAGAAGATGTGGTTCGCGAAGAAGCCGTCACCGTAGAAGGCGGCCTGCTCGGCGATCTCCGGGCTGCGGATCGACCCGTGCCACACGAAGGGTGCGACCCCCTCCAGCGGGCGCGGCGTCGAGGTGAAGCCCTGCAGCGCCGAGCGGTGCTTGCCCTGCCACGAGACGTTCTCCTCGCTCCACAGCTGCCGCAGCAGCGCGTAGTTCTCGACCGCCAGCTCGATGCCGTCGCGGATGTCCTTGCCGAACCACGGATAGACCGGGCCGGTGTTGCCCCGCCCGAGCATGAGGTCGGCGCGACCCTCCGAGAGGTGCTGCAGGTAGGCGTAGTCCTGCGCGATCCGCACCGGGTCGTTGGTGGTGATGAGGGTCGTCGCCGTCGTCAGCGTGATCCGCCGGGTGAGGGCGGCCAAGTGCGCCAGCAGGACGGGCGGGTTCGCCGGAGCCGCGAAGGGCGGGTTGTGGTGCTCGCCCGTCGCGAAGACGTCGAGACCGACCTCCTCGGCCTTCTGGGCGATCGCGACGGTCGCCGTGATCCGCTCGTGCTCGGTCGGCGTCCGGCCCGTCGTGGGGTCGGTGGTCATGTCGCCGACGGTGAAGATGCCGAACTGCATGTCGGGCTCCTTGGTGTCCTCGTGATGATCAGCGTGGTGATCGGGCTGGTGATTCTGGTGGTGATCGTGGCTCCGGTTGCGGGGCCGTTGGCACTATCAACAACGTAGTGACTGAGATATTCCTAGCTGGGCCGGCTCGGGACGAAGGCCGGGGCTCGGCGCCCGACCGGCGTGCGCGCCCGGCCGGATCCGCGCCCGCTCGCGTGGCACGCTGTGGTCGCGCGCCGCTCGCGGCGGCGGACGAGATCGGCGAGCGCCGCCGGTCGCGACGGAGGGAGCCAGCCGTGGTGTGGGACCGCTTGTTCACCCGGACCGGGGCCGCCGGTAACGCCACGGCCACCAGCGACTCGGCCGCCACCGACCCGGCACTTACCGACCCGGCCGCCACCGCCGGCACCGACGCCACCGCCGCCACAGACGACATCGACGACATCGACGACGCAGGCGCGACCCCGGAGCCACCGGCCCTGCGGGTCGCCCTCGACGCCCGGTCGGTCTGGCAGGCCGCCTGGATCGTCGTCCTCGTCGTGGCGATCGCGGCGTTCACGCGGTTCGTCTTCACCGACGGCGGCTCGATCTTCTTCAGCGTCACGCTCGCGTTCTTCTTCGCCCTGGCCATCGAGCCGATCGTCGGGCGGCTCGCCCGTCACATGCCCCGCGGCGCCGCGACCGCTCTGACCTTCGTCGGCATCACCGTCGGCATGGTCGGCTTCTTCGGCGTCTTCGGCGCGATGCTCACCGACCAGCTCACCGCGCTCGTGCGCAGCCTGCCGGACGTCACGACGACCGTGCTCGACGCGGTCAACACCCGCTTCGGCCTGCACATCACGACCGACACGATCCTGTCCGACCTCGGCATCACCAATCAGGAGCTGACGACCTGGGCCACCTCGCTGGCCGGCGGGGTCGTCGGGCTCGTCAGCAACACCCTCGGCTTCGCCCTCGCGAGCTTCTCCTTCGCCTTCCTCGCCTACTTCCTCTCCGCGGGCCTGCCGGCGCTGCGGCTGTGGATCGCGGGACTGCTCGACCCGCGTCGGCAGGTCGTCTTCCACACCGCGTGGCGGCTCATGGTCATCAAGGTCGGCGGTTATGTCGCCTCCCGCATGACGCTGGCGCTCATCAGCGGCACCGCGTCCGGGCTCTTCATGGCGCTCATCGGCATGAACTACTGGCTGCCGCTGGGCATCTGGACCGGCATCGTCGCGCAGTTCGTGCCGACGGTCGGCACCTACATCTCCATCGCGTTGCCGGTCATCGTCGGCCTGAGCAGCAGCGAACCGATGGACGGCGTCTGGGTGCTCGTCTTCGCGATCGCCTACCAGCAGGTGGAGAACGTGACGATCGAGCCGCGCATCAGCGCCCGCGCGGTCGACCTGCACCCGGCCGTGTCGTTCGTCGCGGCGCTGCTCGGGGCCTCGCTCTTCGGGGTCGCCGGCGCACTGCTCGGTGTGCCGGTCGCGGCCACGATCGTCGCGCTCTTCGACATCTACAGCCGCCGGTACGAGGTGTCCGCGGCCGCCGACTCCGAGGCCGCCGCCCTCGTCGAGGGCAACCGACCGCCCGATGACTCCCACCGTGGCGCCGGCCGACGGCCCGAGACGCACCGGCCCGAGACGCACCGACCCGAGACCGACCGGCACCGGGCGCGGGCCGCCGGCTCCGCGGCCGCCTCCGGGCTCCTGAGCTCCGACGGCGACCGCGCCGCCGATGGTCCTCAGAGCCGCGCCTAGTCCGGCCGGCCGCCGCGGTCGGCCCCTCCTCGGGCGCGCTGAAGGATCGGGTCGAGCGCGCGCCGCCCCGTGTGCTGCGCGCAGCCGTGACCCGCGCGGGTCAGGCGCGGGCGCGGTCCATGAGGCGAGCGGCGGCCAGGGTGCGAGCGGCCTCGCGCTGCGGCCAGGTGCCCGAGTCGACGAACTGCGCGAACGCCTCGATCTCGTAGACGAGGTTGTCCGGCGGCAGGTCGAGCACGCGCTCCTGCGCGGCGGGGCCGTCGGCGACGGACGGGGTCAGCGTGACCCGCCGAGGCGCGGCGACGTGGTCGATCGTCAGCGTCGCGCGCTCGCCCTGGATCTGGCTCGGCACGTCCGACGCGCTGATCTTGGAGTAGGACAGGTCGGCGACCATGCCGTCGTAGCCGGCGACGACGACGCCCGCACCGTCCGCGCCCGTGATGATCGGCACCGGGAAGGTCGCCACGGTCTGCGGCTCGCCGAAGAGGTCGACGAGCGGGCTGATGCAGTAGACGCCCAGGTCGAGCAGGGCCCCGCCGCCGAGCGCCGGGTCGAAGATGTTGACGTGCTCCCCGGCGAGCACCTTGTCGTAGCGCGCCGACCGCTGGCAGTAGGCGAAGGTCACCCGCCGCACCGGCCCCACCTGCGGCAGCAGCTCACGCACGATCGCCATGCCCGGGTCGAAGGCCGACCGCATCGCCTCGAGTAGCACCAGACCGCGCTCGCGGGCCAGGTCGAGCAGCTCGGCGGCCTCGGCGGCGGTCGGCACCATGGGCTTCTCGCACAGCACGTGCTTGCCCGCCAGCAGCGCGCGGCGGGCCTGGTCGGCGTGCGCACCGTTCGGCGAGGCGACGTAGACGGCGTCGACGCCGGGGTCGGCGAGCACCGCGTCGAGGTCCGCGCTGCTCGACCGCGCGCCGATCTCGGCGGCGAACGCCGCGGCCCGGTCGGCGTCGCGGGAGTAGGCGACGGCGAGCTCCACCGGCAGCGCGGGCCGGTCCGGATCGCCGGAGCGGCCTGCCTCGCCGGCCGCCGCCGCGAAGGTGCGGGTGATGGTGCTCGTGCCGATCGTCGCGAACCGCAGCATGTGGGGGTGGCCTTCCTCGGGCGGTGGGGGCTGATCCGCGGACGCTACCGCCTACGCGTGCCCGCCGGGGGTCGCGGGGCCCACCGTGCCGCCGGTGGGCGAGGTGCCGGTGTGCGAGGCGCCGCTGGGCGAGGTGCCGGAGGGCGGGATGCCGCTGGGCGGGGTGCTGGTGGGCGGGGTGCCGGTGAGCGCGGCGTCGAGGTCGGCCCACAGGTCCTCGACGTCCTCGATGCCGACGGAGAGCCGCACGAGCGAGTCGGGCACGATCGCGGGCTCGGCCGGATAGCGGCGGCGGCGCTCGAGCTGCGACTCGACCCCGCCCAGACTCGTGCAATGCGCCCACAGGTGTGTGCGATCGCAGACGGCTTCGGCGGCCTGCGCGCCGCCCGAGATCTCGATCGCGAGGATCGCGCCGACGCCCGGATACCGCAGCCGGGTCACCCCCGGGTGCTGCGCGAGCCGCGCCGCGAGCGTCGCCGCGTTCGCGCACGCGCGCTCGAATCGCAGCGCCAGCGTGCGGATCCCGCGCACCGCGAGCCACGCCTCGACGGGCCCGGCGACCGCGCCGTGCAGGTGCCGGTGGTGGGCGATCGCCGCGGCATACGGGCTGTCGGGGGCCGTGACGAGCACGCCCAGGAGCAGGTCGCTGTGGCCGGAGAGGTATTTCGTCGCCGAGTGCAGGACGACGTCGGCGCCGAGCGTCAGCGGCCGGCAGCCCAGCGGCGTCGCGAACGTGTTGTCGACCACCGAGACGACGCCGCGCTCGCGGGCCGCGCCCAGCAGCGCCGGCAGGTCCGCGACGTCGAGCAGCGGGTTGCTCGGCGACTCCAGCCACACGACGTCGGCCCCGTCGAGCGCCGCGACGACCGCGGCCGTGTCGGTCGGGTCGACCTCCCGGATCGACCACCTGCCCTGCTCGGCGCCCTCGCGCAGCAGCCCGAGCACGCCCAGGTAGGCCGACTGCGGCGCGACGACGACCCCGCCCGCCGGCACGAGCGACACCGCCGCGGCCGCCGCCGCCATGCCGCTGGACAGCGCGAACGCGACCCCACCCTCGAGGGCGCCGACGGCCTCCTCGATCGGCAGCACGTGCGCCGGATCGTCTCGCTGGTAGACGGTCCGCTCGCCGTGCAGGTAGGTCGAGGACAGCACGAGCGGCGGGTTGACCGGCGCGCCGGGCGTCCGCGCCGGCCGGCCCGCCGCGACGCACACGGTCGCCGGCGACACCGCGCCCGGACCCGTCGACGAGCCCGCGCCGGACCCGCCGTCCCCGCGATCCCCGCCGGACCCGTCCTGCGCGTCGGCCCCGCCCGGCGTCATGCGCCGGCGAGCGGGCTGAGCACGACGCTGGCCTCGGCGGTGTAGGCCATGAACGTCAGCGACTCCTGGTGGTAGAGCTCGATGCTGTCCGCGTCGTGGGACAGATAGCCGATCGAGAGGTCCTGACCGAGGAAGAGCGTGTAGTCCCCGCCGCGGGTCGTCACCAGCAGCGCGCCGTCGAGCGCCGGCGCCCAGATGATCTCGCCGTCGAGGAGCCGCGCCACCTGCTCGCGGATCGGGTAGCCGTGATCGGTGGTCTCGGAGATCGCGGTGTAGAGCTCTGCGGAGAGCAGCAGCGTGTAGGGGCCGTCGACCCCGGCGAGCCGCAGCTGCGTCAGGGCCTGGGCGACGCTCTCGGGCAGGTCACGGGCGTCCGCGGGCACCGGCACGGCCGCGTTCGAGCTGCTCTCGCAGATGCCGGTGATGCCGGCGGCGGGCGAGCCGTGGAAGATCGCGCGGTCCTCGGCGAGCGCGATCGCCTTGACCGCGTCCTTGACGGGCTGCCAGTCGGAGTCCTGCGCGCCGCGCTCGACGTCGTCGACGGCGGCCCGGCTCACGCGGAAGGGCACCCGCAACTCGACGACGAGCTGGGCCTGCCGCTGCCGGGCCAGGACCCCGTCGCCGGGGCTGTCGAGCGGGGTGAGGTGGCCGGTGCCGACGGCGGCGAGCCCGGTGCCGGCGGGCCCCTCGACGTCGACGACCCGGCGGCCGGCGATCCACCGCTTGAAGGTGCGGCGGGCCTCGTCCTCGATCTGCTCCCACGCCGCATCGGTGATGGGGGCGAGGTCGCGATGCAGATTGTTCACGTCGTGTCACTCCTTCGCAGGCTGCCGATGCCCAGTGAGCCGTCGGCGGGGGTCTGGTCGTTGTCGGTCGAGCCGCTGCCGGACGCGGTGTCGGGCGCGGTGTCGCGCGCGGTGTCGCGCGCGGTGTCGGGCGCGGTGTCGCGCGCGGTGTCGGGCGCATACGACTGCGGATCCTCGAGCAGCCCGGCGGGCGGCACGAAGAAGAGGCAGCCGGTGTGCGCGACGGAGAAGTCGAGGATCCGGTCGTAGTTGCCGGCCGGCTCCCCGAGGAACATGCGCCGCAGCATCTCCTCGGTGACGTCGGGGTCGGCCGCATACCCGATGAAGTAGGTGCCGAACTCGTCGTCGCCGACGTTGCCGAAGGGCAGGTTGTCGCGCACGATCTGGCGCTGCGTGCCGTCGGGCTCCTCGATCGTGTTGAGGGCGACGTGGCTGTTGGTCGGCAGCTCGTCGTCGGGCAGCTGGATGTCCTCGAGCTTGGTGCGGCCGATGACCCGCTCCTGCTCGGCGGTGCCGATCGCGGCCCAGGCGCTCAGGTCGTGCAGGTACTTCTGCACGATGACGTAGCTCGCCCCGGCATACGGGCCGTCCGCGACGAGCGCGGCGGCGACGTCGGCCACGGGCGCCTCGGGATTCTCCGTGCCGTCGACGAAGCCGAGCAGGTCACGCTCGTCGAAGTAGCGGAAGCCGTGCACCTCGTCGGTGCTCTCCACGGCGTCGCCGAGCGCGAGCCGCAGCTGCCGCGCGAGCTCGAAACACAGGTCGGGACGCTGCGCCCGCAGGTGGAAGAGCAGGTCACCGGGGGTCGACGGGGCGCTGTGCGCGGGCCCGACGAGCGGCACGAAGGGGTGCAGGTGCTCCGGCCGCGGCAGGTCCGGATACGTGCGGTCCCACAGGCGCGACCCGATGCCGACGACGCAGCTGAGCCCCAGCTCGGGCTCTCGGAAGCCGACGGACCGCTTGAGCGACGGCACCTGCGCGAGCGCCGCGCGCACCTGCTCCTCGTGGCCGTCGCGGATGGTCACGGTCGCAAAGATCGCGACGCGGGCGGGGGGAGCCAGCACCGGCTGCCCGAGGTCGTGCGGCGTCGGTCCACTCATGGCCCAAACCTAACCGCGATCCCTGGCGCGACGCAGCGGGGCGGGCGCCGCGGTGCCCACCCGGGTACCCGCCCGGTACCCGCCGGTTACCCGCCCGGTGCGCGCCGGCCCGGCGCTCGCGTGCCGGCGGCGCCGCGTGTGGGCGATCGGCGCAGGTCACGGCGCGGACTACCCTGGTCAGGTGAGTGAGGAACTCGATCTGCCACCGACCGCGGCGGTCGACGGCACGGAGTTCGTGCGCGCGATCCGCAGCGCCGCGCCCTACATCCACATGCATCACGGGCGCACCTTCGTCATCACGCTGCCCGGCGAGGTGTGCCTGCGCCGCGACACCGATCGGCTGCTCGCCGACATCGCGCTGCTGTCGAGCCTGGGCGTGCGGATCGTGCTCGTGCACGGCGCGCGGCCCCAGATCGAGGCGGAGCTGGCGGTGCGCGGGCTGACCGCGCGCTTCGAGGGCGACCTGCGGGTCACCGACGAGGCGGCGATGCACGCGGTCAAGGCCGCGGTCGGGGTGCTGCGCATGGACATCGAGGCGCGGCTGTCGTGCAGCCTGGCGAACACGCCGATGGCCGGGGCGCAGCTCAAGGTCGTCGGCGGCACGTGGGTGACGGCCCGCCCCGTCGGGGTGCGCGGCGGCGTCGACCACCTGTCGACCGGGCTGGTCCGCGGCGTCGACATCGCCGAGATCCGCCGCCAACTCACGGACAACCGGGTCGTGCTCATCTCACCGGTCGGCTACTCCCCCACCGGCGAGGCGTTCAACCTGCGCAACGCCGACGTCGCCGAGGCCGTCGCCGCCGGGCTCGGCGCCGACAAGCTGATCTTCGTGCTCGAATCCGAGCCCGGCACGTGGCGGATGGCCCTCGACGCCGGCGACGCCGGGCAGCTGAGCCTGTCGACCGCCGACCAGCTGCTCGCCACCGAGACCAGCGAGCGCAACCTCTCGCCCGAGGACCGCAACTGCGTGCGCGCCGCGATGGACGCGCTGCGCGCCGGGGTCCGGCGCACCCACCTCATCGGCACCGAGGGCGCGAGTCCGCTGCTGCGCGAGCTGTATACGCGCGACGGGTGCGGGCTGATGATCTCCGTCGAGGACGACTACGAGTCGATGCGCGCCGCGACCGTCGACGACGTGCCCGGCATCGCCGCGCTCATCGCGCCGATGGAGCGGGCCGGCATCCTCGTGCCCCGCACCCGCGAGCAGCTCGAGGCCGAGATCGACGCCTTCTCCGTGCTCGTGCGCGACGGCACGGTCATCGCGTGCAACTCCCTCGTCGAATACCCGGCCGCGCACGCCGCCGAGCTCGCCTGCGTCGCCGTGCATCCGCACTACCGGGGGCGGGATCTGGCGGCGCTGCTGCTGCGCCGCGCCCGGGCGCTCGCGGCGGCCCGCGGGGGCCTGCGGATCTTCGCGCTGACGACCCAGACGCCGCACTGGTTCATCGAGCACGGCTTCACCCGCGGCAGCGCCGCCGACCTGCCGCCGCAGCGCCGCTCGACCTACGACCCCTCCCGCGCGTCGCTCGTGCTCGTCGATCGCGTCTGACCTTCCCGGATCTGCCGGACCTGCCGGACCTGCCTCTGACGCCCCGCGCGCTCGCCGCGCTCGACAATCGAGCGCCGGTGTCGCGGGTACGGCGCCGGGGCAGGCGTCTTCGAACCTCGCGCGGTGCCCGCGGTGCCATGCTTCGGGATGTGGCTGACGTAGGCGGATCCGGCGGACGTGACCAGGGCATTCCGGGAGAGCCGGGGCCGCTGCCCGATGCCCCCTGCGCGCCGGTCGGCGCGAGCCCCGTGAACACCCCGGGAGTCTCGGGCGCTTCGGGCGCTTCGGGCGCTTCGGGCGCTTCGGGCACGGCAAGCGCTGCGAGCGCCGGGAGTGCGGCGAGTGCCGGGAGCCCGCCGGCCGACCCGATGACCGAGAGCTTCGCCCACCCCCGCGAGCCGCTGCGCGTGCTCATGCTCGCCGCGCTGGGCATCGTCTTCGGCGACATCGGCACGAGCCCGCTCTACAGCCTGCAGACCGTCTACAGCATCGACCACAACTCGGTGGCGCCCACGCCGCTGGACGTCTTCGGGGTGATGTCGCTGGTCGTGTGGTCGGTGACGATCGTCGTGTCGCTCAAATACGTCGTCCTCGTCATGCGCGCCGACAACGACGGCGAGGGCGGCATCCTGGCCCTCACCGCGCTCGTGCGGCGCAGCCTGAGCACCCGCGCGGCCGGGATCGTCACGCTCCTGGGCATCTGCGGCGCCGGGTTGTTCTTCGGCGACTCGGTCATCACCCCGGCGATCTCGGTGATGTCGGCCGTCGAGGGGCTGCAGGTCGTCGACCCGGCCGCGAGCGAATTCGTCGTGCCGGCCTCGCTGGCGATCCTCGCGGGGCTCTTCGCCATCCAGCGTTACGGCACCGCCGTCGTCGGCCGCGCCTTCGGGCCGGTCATGATCCTGTGGTTCGGCACGCTCGCGGCCCTGGGCATCCCCGCGATCGCCGCGCACCCGCAGGTGCTGCTCGGCCTGTCCCCCACGTATGCGGTGGAATTCGCCGCCGAGCGGCCGTTCGTCGCGCTCATCGCCATGGGCGCGGTCGTCCTGACGATCACCGGCGCCGAGGCCCTGTATGCCGACATGGGGCACTTCGGGGCGCGGCCGATCCGGCTCGCGTGGTTCTGCGTCGTCTTCCCCTGCCTGCTCGTCAACTACCTCGGGCAGAGCGCGCTGATCCTCACCGACCCGAGCGCCATCGACAACCCGTTCTTCCGGCTCGCCCCCGAGCCGCTCGTCGTGCCGATCGTCATCCTCGCGACCCTCGCCACCGTCATCGCCTCCCAGGCCGTCATCTCCGGGGCCTTCTCGGTGTCGCATCAGGCGCTGCACCTCGGGCTCATCCCGCGGCTGAGCGTGCGGCACACCTCCAAGGACGCCGGCGGTCAGATCTACGTGCCGATGATCAACTGGACGCTGTGCGTCGGGGTCTTCGTGCTGATCATCGGCTTCCGCAGCTCCGCGTCGCTGGCCAACGCCTACGGGCTCGCCGTCACCGGCACCCTCGTGCTCACCTCGATCCTCTTCGGCGGGCTCGCGCACCGCGTGTGGCGCTGGCCGCTGTGGCGGATCGTCGTCTTCATGATCGTCGTCGGCGGTCTCGAGGCTGCGTTCCTCTTCGCCAACATCACCAAGATCGTGCACGGCGGCTGGCTGCCGATCGTCATCGCCTCGCTGGTCATCCTCGTGATGACGACGTGGGTGTGGGGCGCCGCGCAGGTCCGCGCCCGCCGCGAGGAGATCGAAGGCCCCCTGGACGACTGGCTCGCCGAGGTCGCCCGGCGCGGCGTCGCGCGCGTGCCCGGGCAGGCCATCTACCTGCACACCAACCACCGGACCGTGCCGCTGGCGCTCAAGGAGAACCTGCGCTTCAACCACGTCGTCCACGAGCGCATCGCCATCGTCACCGTCGAGGTCGGCAACATCCCGCACGTGCGTCACGTCGACCGCGTCAGCGTCATCGACCTCGGCACCCCCGACGACGGCATCGTCGCCATCAACATCACGCTCGGCTTCAACGACACCCAGGACCTGCCGCACAACCTGCGGTGGAGCTACGACAAGTGCGCCGACTTCGAGTTCGACGGCACGGAAGCGCGGTACTTCCTGTCCGTGCTGGACGTCCACGCCCGCGAGGGGCGCGGCCTCGTGCGCCTACGCAAGCACCTCTTCACGCTGATCAGCCGCGTCGCCGGCAGTCGCGTGCTGTCCTTCCGCCTGCCGCCGAGCCGCACCGCGATCCTCGGCGGGACGATCTACATCTGAGCGCTGCCGCGGCGCGAAGCTTCTGACCGGAGCCTGTGAGCGCTCGGTCCGGCGGCGCCGGCGGACCGAGGTAGGGCGGCCCACTACGGCCGTGGTGATCCCCCTCCTGATCACCACGGCCGTAGCGGGTGCCGCCGGTGTCGATCCGCCGGGCGCTCAGCGCACCGGCCGCTGGTCGCGCAGCACGGTGCCGTCCCTCAGGTGCACGTCGAAGGTCATCGCGCCCGGGTCGGACGTCGCGGGCGAGGGCCACTGCGCGGTGAACACCTGGTCGGTCACCGGCGCCTCGATGGTGCGGCCGTCGACGTGCACCGTCACCGACGCGACCTGCGCTCCGGCGCGGCCGCTGACCGTCGCGACGCTGCCGTCCTGCGAGGCGCCGCCGCCGGTGGCGATCGCGCCGATCTCGCGGGGCCCTGGGGCAGGCGGCTGGCTGCCGAGCACGTCGCGGGCGTCGGTGACGACCGTGCCGGCGGCGGTCGTCACGTCGTAGGCGATCGGCGGGTTCACGGAGTTCGGCGGCAGCACCCGCTGGGGCCACCACGCCGCGAAGTGCTGCCCGGCCAGCGACGCCTGGATCGTCTGCCCGCCGGTGCGGATCGTCACCGCGCGGGTGCCGGCGGCGACGCGCCCGGTCGTGAACGCGTAGCTGCCCTCCGGGCCGCTGCTCGCTCCGGCGCCACCGGCCTCGACCTGCCCGGGCGTCAACGCGACGGGCGCGGCGCTCTGGGCCGTCGCGAGGCCGCCCGTGGCGCCGCGGACCTGCGAGAGGTCACCGGCCTCGAAGAAGCACTGGCTGGTGCTGCCGCGGTCGTCGGCCATGGAGAGGAAGACGAAGTCGCCGCGGCGCTCGGCGACGACCGTCCGGACGGCCTGGGGGTCGACGGTCGGACGCTGATCGGCCGGGACGTCCGCCATCGTGCGCAGCGACTCGGCGAGGTTCGCGCGGCAGGCCGTCTCGGCGGTCTGCCGCTCGGCGCCCGTGACCGGGGTCGGCCGCGGCGTCCACGACGCGTAGGCCGGGGTCGACGGACCGCCGGTCAGCGCCAACACCCCCGCCAGGCCCGCCGCGGCCGCCGCCGGGAGCGCCCAGCGCGCGACACGGACCGCGCGACTCCGGCGGGCGGGTGCCCCGGAGGTGTCCCGGCCGCGCCGCTCGCGGGCCTGCGACAGGAGCGCCGGGGCCTGCGCCGGCTCGGCCGGCTCGCCCACAGGTGCGGCGGCGTCGTCGGCGGGCGGCGCAGCGAGGATGCGGGTCAGCAGCGCGTCGCGGCGGGCGATCCGGTCGGGCGTCATCGTGGCGTCGGCGACGTCGTGCCGTCGGATCGCGTCGTCGAGCAGCACGTCGGCCGCGGTGTCGGCCGCGGTGTCGGCGCGTGCGTCGTACGGCTCGTCGTGCGGCGTGCCGGTCGGTGTGTGGTTCATGAGCGGACCCCCTCGGTGTGCGAAGCGTCGCCGGTTGCGGCGCCCTCGAGGCGGCGTCGCAGCGCGCGGCGGGCGCGGGACAGGCGTAGTCGGTAGGCGGTGTCGGTGATCCCGAGCACCGCGCCGGCCCGGCGGGAGTCGAGCCCGTCGAGCGCGGTGAGGGCGAGCACTTCCTGGTCGGTCGCGGTGAGCTCGGCCCACGCGCGGGTCAGGTCGACGCGGTCGGCCGCCCGATCACCGGCGTCGCGCCGGTCGACGCCGGTGACCGGGCCGCCGATCGTGGCGGATCCGGCCTCGGCGAGCCGCACCGCCAGGGCCGCCTGCCGGCGCCGGGACCGGTCGTCGTTGAGCAGGCAGTGCCGCGCGATGCCGAAGATCCAGGCCCGCGCGTCGGACAGGTCCCGCGGCAGATCGTCGACGCGGCGCCACACCGTGAGCATCGCCTCGGCGACGATGTCCTCCGCCCGGTGCGGGTCGGTGCGGCGCTGCGTGAAGGCCAACACGTCGGCATACGTCTGCGCGAACACCTCCCGGTAGCGCGCCTCGCGCTCGTCGTGTGCGTCCATACCCTCACCTGTCCGGCTCCCCTGCCAGTGTGTCGCCGCACGATCCCGCGTCGCGCGATCGTGCGACCCCGCCACTCACCGTCGCGCCCAGCGCTGCCGCGCGCGGCGGGCCCCTCGGGCGGGCGCAGTGGCACGGCGGCACGGTGCGCCGCGCGAGAATGCCCGGTATGACGCCCGAGGAGTTCCGCGCCGCTGCCCACGAGCTCGTCGACTGGGTCGCCGACCACCGCGCCCGCATCCCCGACCTGCCCGTCGAGGCCCGGGTGCGGCCCGGGCAGATCCGCGACGCCCTGCCGACCCGCGCGCCGGAGCAGCCGGAACCCCTGGCTGACGTCATGGCCGACCTGGAGCGGATCGTCGTGCCGGGCATCACCCAGACCCAGCACCCGGGCTTCTACGGCTGGTTTCCCTCCAACGCCTCGCTGGCCTCGGTGCTCGGTGACATCGCGAGCAGCGGGGTCGCGGCGCTGGGCATCACGTGGCAGTCGGCGCCGGCTCTGACGGAGGTCGAGCAGGTCGTCACGGAATGGCTGCGGGACTTGTGCGGGCTGGCGCCGGACTGGCGGGGCGCGATCCAGGACACCGCGTCGACCGGCACCCTCGTGGCGATGATCGCCGCGCGGGAGCGCGCCTCGGGCCTGTCGGAGGACCGCGGGGGGCTGCAGGCGGTGGACACGCCGCTGGTCGCCTACACCTCGCCGCAGGCGCACTCGTCGGTGCCCAAGGCGGTGCTGCTCGCCGGCTTCGGGCGCGAGAACCTGCGCTTCGTCGACGTCGACCCGGTCACCTACGCGATGCGCCCGCAGGCCCTCGCGGAGGCGATGGCCGCGGACGTCGCGGCGGGGCGGCAGCCCGCGGTCGTCGTCGCCGCGGTCGGCACGACCGGCACGTGCGCGATGGACCCGGTGCGCGAGATCGTCTCCGTCGCAGCCGAACACGGCGCGTGGGTGCATGTCGACGCGGCGATGGCCGGCTCGGCGATGCTGCTGCCGGAGATGCGGCACCTCTTCGACGGCGTCGACGGCGCCCACTCCCTGGGCTGGAACCCCCACAAGTGGCTCGGCACGATCCTGGACTGCTCGCTGCTCTACGTGCGCGACGTCGACCACCTCGTCGCGTGCATGTCGACCACTCCCGCCTATCTGACGTCGGCCGCCGATGACGCAGTCGTGCAGTACAAGGACTGGGGTATCCCGCTCGGGCGGCGCTTCCGGGCGCTCAAGCTGTGGTTCCACCTGCGCCTGGAGGGCGCCGAGGCGATCCGGGCGCGGCTGCGGCGCGACCTGGAGAACGCGCGCTGGCTCGCCGCCCAGGTCGAGGCGACCCCGGGATGGCGGGTCCTGGCGCCCGTCGAGCTCCAGACCGTCTGCGTGCGGCACGAACCCGACGGCCTGACCGGCGAGGTCCTCGACGATCACACACTGTCGTGGGCGAACGCCGTCAACGCCTCGGGGCGCGCGTTCGTCTCGCCGAGCACCCTCGACGGCCGCTGGATGGTGCGCGTCTCCATCGGCGCCGAGGCCACGCAGCGCGCCGACGTCGAGGCGCTCTGGGAGCTGATGCGCGCCCGTGCCACGACATGCTAAACATGATCGAAAAACTATCTGTGAACAGGTTCTTCATGAGACCCTCGGCGGTAGACTGAGGCTACGAGACCGGGCCGAGGGAGGTGGGGGCAGTGACCGCACAGGCGCTGGCGCCGCGCCCCTCTCGGGATGCCGTGGCGCAGTTGTTCGAGCAGTTGCCGGAGTGGTTCGGGCCGGGCCGCGAGGCGCCCGCCGAGCTGGTGGACCTCGATGTCGCGCAGCTCGCTCAGGTGGTCGACCGCAGCGAGCGGCTGATCCACTGGCTGCAGTTCCTACAGCTGTCGGCGATGGACGCGATGGTGGACGGGGTGCTGGAGCAGCACGGCCGGGAGCCCGAAGAGCTGGCCGGTGCGGGCTCCGACCCGGACGTCGCGGCGCTGGTGGAGTCCGTCGTCGCCGACGAGATCGCCCTCGTCACCGGCCTCCCGGCCTGGGACGCGCAGGCGCGGGCCGCGTTCGTCACGCACCCGCAGCCGGTGCTGGCCCGGCTGCGCGAGGGCCTGCAGGACGGCACGTGCTCCTGGGAGCGGGCCCGGCGGGTGTTCGAGCGGGTCCGCACCCAGTCGGCCGACGTCGCCGACGTCGTGTGCGAGCGGGTCCTGGCGCCCACCCGCGACGGAGGGGTCGCCTCGTGGGCGCTCTTCGGGCAGCGCCTCTCTCGGGCCATGGCGCAGTTCGCCGACACCGCGCGCGAACGCGACGCGGCCCTGGGGCGACGCGACGCCTGGGTGCGCCCCACCGAGCACGGCACGGCACAGTTCGGCATCGACGGCTCCTGCGAGCGGACGCTCGCCGCCTACGCCCGCGTCGACCAGGCCGCCCGCACCCTCCGAGCCGGCGGCGACGACCGCTCCCTGTCACAGTTGCGCTCCGACGTCGCGCTCGACCTGTTGATCTGCGGCGAACTCGCCGACTTCCCCGGCGAGCTGCCCGCCGGCCGGGTCCAGGTCAGCGTGTCGCTGGCCTGCCTGGTCGGCGCCACCGACACCCCCGGCCTCGTCCGCGGCGGATCGCTGGCCGCCGCCGTCGTCCGCGAGATCGCCCTGGCGGAGGGCAGCGTGCTGGCACGCATCGTCAGCGACCCGATCGACGGCAGCGCTCTCGATGTCTCGACTGAGAAGTACAAGCCGACCGAGCAGATGCGGCGCTTCGTGCGCGCCCGATACCGCTCCTGCGTAGCGCCCGGCTGCACTCACGACGCGGCCTCCAGCGACCTCGACCACGGCACCCCCTGGCCACTCGGCGCGACCACCGCCCGCAACCTCTCACCCAAGGACCGGCGACACCACCGGTACAAAACCCTCGGCTGGTGGCGGGCCGGCCAGGAGCCCGACGGCACGATCCGATGGCGCACCCTGACCGGTCGCCACACCACCCACCCGCACCGCTACGACGACGACTTGTGCGACCCAGGTATCACAACCGTGCCGATCCGCGCCTGCGGTTGCACGCTGCCCGACCTGCGAGCCTGAGCCCGAGAAGCACCCGGCCGGACCGTTCGACGTACGAGTGATCCGGCTCGACGCCTACCGGCGCCACCGCGAGATGTGCACGCGCCCTGACCACACCGACTGCGCCGGGCACGCGGCGTGGGCAGTGCCGGGGATCCCCGACGAGAGCTGCGGCGTCGCGCGTCGCGAGGACGCCCGCGCCCGCCTGGCCTCCGCACGGGCACTCGAAGGCACCTACGCCGATCCCGCGCTCGGCGACCACCTCGACGTACGCGATGGCAGAGCGGGACGCAGCCCGGACCGCACCGGCGTCGCTGAGCATCACGATCCAGGACGAGAAGAGCGCGAGCCGCCGTTCTGAGGTCGGCACCGCGGGCGGCGGCACCGAGCGGCGGCACGCTCAGGCGAAGACGTCCGAGACGTAGCGGCCGTGCGAGCGCTCGACGGGCCCGCTCACCAGAGCCCGACGAGCTTCGTCCAGGGGACGGCCGTGCCGCAGAAGACGACGAGCATGACGACGCCGATGATCGCGCCCACGCGGAACCACTCCGTCGCATGGATGTAGCCCGAGCCGTAGACGACGCCCGCCGGGCCCGAGGCGTATTGGGTGAGGCCGCCGAAGAGGCTGCCGAGGACGCCGAGCAGGAGAGCGGCGAGCATCGGCGGCGCTCCGGCGGCGATCGCGGCACCGAGGAAGACGGCGTACATCGCGACGACATGCGCGGTGTTGGACGCGAAGAAGTAGTGGGAGAAGAAGTAGACGAGGCACACGAGCAGCGCCGTCGGCCAGCCCAGGCCACCGACGCCGCGCGCGACCTCGCTGCCGACCCAGGCGATGACGCCGAGGGCGTTGAGCTGCTCGGCCATGCCGACGAGCACGGCGAAGAAGACGAGTGTCGACCACGCCGAGGAGTTGCCGGCCAGATCAGCCCAGGTCAGGACCTTCGTGCACAGGAGCACGGCGATCCCCACGAACGCCGCCGTCGTCGCGCCCACGCCCAGCTGCGTGCCGAGACACCACAGGATGAGCAGCCCCACGAAGGTCACCGCCATGACGATCTCGCCCCGCGTCAACCGCCCGAGGTCGCCCAGGTCACGCCGCGCCTGGACGGGCGCGTCGGGTGTCTTCGTCAGCGTCGGCGGGTAGATCCGCAGCATCACCGGCGGCACGACCGCGAGCGTCACGAGCCCCGGGACGACCGCCGCGAGCGCCCACTGGCCCCACGAGATCTGCGCGCCGGCGCCGGCCGCCGCGGCCTGCGCGATCGGGTTGCCCGCCATCGCGGTGAGGAACATCGCCGCCGTCACGCAGTTGACCTGCACCGACGTCAGGAGCAGGTAGGAGCCGAGCTTGCGCCGGGACTCCGGGCTGTCCGGCGTCGAGCCCTGCACCGCCGACAGCGAGCGGATGATCGGGTAGAGGACGCCGCCGGCCCGCGCCGTGTTCGACGGGGTCGCCGGCGCGAGGAGCAGGTCGGTGAGCGCCATCCCGTAGGCGACGCCGAGGCTCGACCCGCCGAGCCGGGAGACGAAGAGCAGCGCGACCCGGCGCCCCAAGCCGGTCACGAGGAAGCCCTGCGCGATGAACGACGCCGCCGCGATGAGCCAGACCGTCTCGTTGGCGAAGCCCGTGAGCGCCTCGGTCGCCGGGTCCATCGCGCCGGTGAGCATCGCCACGGCCAGGCCGACGAGCGACACCGACGGCGTCGGCAGCGGCTGCAGGATCAGCCCGAGGATCGTCGCGACGAAGATGCCGGCCATGTGCATGCCGCGCGGCTCGACCCCCGGCGGTGGCGGGATGACCATGATGATCAGGCCGACCGCCACGATGAGCAGGGCCTAAGCGACGGGCATGACTCGGGCTCGTGTGACCACGTGAGACTCCTCGAAGCGGAGGGCGCGCGGCCGTGCCGCACGCGGCCGACGGCGTGCGAGACCGACGTAGGGGGATGCGCGAGGGGCGTCGAGCCGGCGGCGTCGGCGGCGCAGACGTGTGCGAGCCTACGGACGACGGGCCCGGTCGGGGCGTGCGAGCACGCACAGCTTCGCCGGGGCCCAGATCCGACGCGGTCAGCTCAGAATGCGAACCCAGTTGGCGCCGTGGCCGATCGGCGCGGTGCCCAGCGATGTGAGGTGGCCGTCGCCGACCGCGTAGAGCTCGGCGTCGGTCGAGCGCTCGCCGACGGCGACGACGTAGGCGCCGTCGGCCGTGACGTGGAAGCCCCGCGGCTGAGCCTGCGTCGGGGTGTAGCCGAGGACGTCACCCAGGTGGCCGTCGGCGTCGAGCGCGACCGTCGTCAGCAGGCTCGAGCTGCGCTCGGAGGCGACGATCACGTCACCGGCGCGATGCACGTCGGCGCCCCAGATGAGGTGCTCGGCCGTGGGGTCGGCCCCGAAGCGGCTATGCCCCAGACCCTGGCTCGGGTCGACGACGACGACCGCCTCGTGCGGGGTCAGCGTGCCGTCGGCGCCGCGGGTCAGGCGGATGACCTCGCCGGAGTATTCGGTGACGAGGTAGGCGTTCGCGCCGGGCTCATCGCCGTCGACGACGAGGTGCCGCGGGCCCGACCCGGGGGGCGCGGCGACGGACGGCGGGTCCAGGGGGGTCAGTGAGCCGTCGGCGCCCAGCGCGCACTGGGCGATGAGGTCGTCGCCGAGCGCGACGAAGTAGGCGACGCCGCCGGAGGGTACGACGCAGTGCACGTTGCGGTGCTCGACGCGCCCGATCGGCTCCCCGACGCTCGGGGTGTCGCCGTCGACGTCGACCGGCCATGTCGCGCCGAAGCCTCCGCCGTAGCTCGCCCCGAGCAGCACCGACCCGTCCGGCGTCAGCGCGAGATACGCCAGCGAGGCCTCGACGTCGCGGCGGGACAGCTCGGTGAGCTCGCCGGTCGCGCGGTCCAGGCGCAGCGTCGCGATGCCGGGGCCGCCGCCGTCGTCGGTCGTCTTGTAGCCCGCGTGCACGAGGTCACGGGCGGTGTCGACGGCGAACGTGCCGCAGCCGTTGAATCGGCCGCTGGTCGACAGCGGCTCCAGGCGCGCGGCGCCGGGTGCGCCCTGTGCGTGATCTGCGCCCTGTGAGTCGTCGGGGCCGGGCCCCCGGTGCAGGCGCAGGGCGCTGATGGTGCCGTCGGTGGCGTTGGCGATGAGCACGAGTTCGGTCACCCTCGCCACCCTAGGCGCGGGCGGCGGCCTGCGCCGCGGTCAGCGGCGACCCGACCGGGCGACTCAGCGGGCGAGTCAGCGGGCGACTCAGCGGGAGCGGCGGGTCCGGGAGGTCGGCGCGCGCCGTGCGGCGTCCCCGGACTGCGGGCCGGAGCGCCGCGGCGAGGGCGACGGCGGCGCCCACACGTCGAGCCACGCCTGGGTGAGGTCGCGGTGCGTGCGGCGCTGCGCGGCGAGGATCTCGCGCTGCGCGCGGGCGGTCTGGGCGCGGGCGGCGGCGGTCGCCTGCGACGTCGCGCGCCCGGTCGCGGTGTAGTAGGCGCGGTTGGCCGCGCTCAGATAGGCGGACATCCAGGGGTTCCTGGCCATGGGGGACCTCCCGATCGTGGGGCCTCCACCCTCGCGCACGCACCCGCCGACGTGCGAGTCGAGCGCCGCGACGGCGCCGCCACAGCGCGCAGGGGCGGCCCGCCTGGTGGGACCGGCTGGTGGGACCGGCTGGTGGGACCGGCGGGCGGGCCGCTCGGCGCGGGGTGTCGCCGGGCGGCCGCTCTGCCTAGTCTCGGCGCATGAGCGTGTCGACGATCCCGATCCGCCTCGAGGCGAGCTACGCCCAGGCCGTGCCCGGACTGAGCCAGGAGTGGTCCGCCCAGGAGCCGCCCGCGCCGCAGCTCGTCGTCGCCGACGGCGCGCTGGCGCCCGAGCTGGGGCTGGACCCGGCCTGGCTCGCGACACCGGACGGGATCGCGCTGCTCACGGGCCGCGTGGCGGGCCTGACGACCTACGCGCAGGTCTACGCCGGGCACCAGTTCGGCGGCTACTCACCGCGGCTCGGCGACGGGCGGGCGCTGCTGGTCGGCGAGGTCGTCGACTCCGGCGGGCGGCGCCGCGACCTGCACCTCAAGGGGTCGGGGCGCACGCCCTTCGCGCGCGGCGGCGACGGGCAGGCGGTGCTCGGGCCGATGCTGCGCGAATACCTCATGGGCGCCGCGATGCACGCGCTGGGCATCCCGACGACGCGGGCGCTCGCGGTCGTGACGACCGGGCTGCCGGTGCTGCGCGACGGCGGCCCGCAGCCGGGCGCCGTGCTGTGCCGGGTCGCGTCCAGCCACCTGCGGGTCGGCACGTTCCAGTACGCCGCGGCGACCGGCGACCTCGCGCAGCTGCGGGCGCTGGCGGACTACGCGATCGCGCGGCACTACCCCCAGGTGCGCGACGCCGACCGGCCCTACCTGGCGTTCTTCGAGGCCGTGCTCGCCGCGCAGGCGCGGCTCGTCGCGCAGTGGATGTCCGTCGGCTTCGTGCACGGCGTCATGAACACCGACAACATGACGATCTCCGGCGAGACGATCGACTACGGGCCGTGCGCGTTCCTCGACGCCTACGACCCCGGGTGCGTCTTCAGCTCCATCGACCACGGCGGGCGCTACGCCTACGGCAATCAGCCGGCGGCCGCGCAGTGGAATCTCGCGCGCTTCGCCGAGGCGCTGCTGCCGCTGCTGGACGACGACCCCGACGCGGCCGTCGAGACCGCGACGCAGGCGCTGGAGGGCTTCGCGGGGCAGTACAACGACGCCGCCGCCGCGCTGCTCGCCGCCAAGCTCGGGCTCGACCCCGGCCCGGGCGTGCAGGAGCTCAGCGCGGACGCACTGACGCTGCTGCGCGACCAGCGCGTGGACTACACACTGTTCTTTCGGATGCTGGGCGCGGGGACGGCGCGTGACCTCTTCGAGGAGCCGGAGCCGTATGACGCGTGGGCGGCCCGCCGGCAGTCCGCGCTCGCCGCGCAGGGCCGCACGCGCGCCGACGCGCGGCCGGCGATGGACGCGGTCAACCCCCTCTACATCCCGCGCAACCACCGCGTCGAGGAGGCGCTCGCCGCCGCGACCGGGGGCGACCTGGCGCCCTTCGCGCGGCTCGTGCAGGCGTGCACGCGGCCCTTCGAGGAGCGGCCGGGGCTCGCCGACCTCACGACCCCCGCGCCGCCGGACGCGGCGCCGCACGTCACCTACTGCGGCACCTGAGGCCCGGCCGCCGGCGCACAGCGGACGCCGCGGGTGGGCGCTCCCCCGCCGTGGCGGGCCCGCGCGGCGCACACTGGTCGGCATGTCCGCAGGTCACGGCGACCCCGCCGGGGGTCGACACAGCGGCCCCGGCGGGCCGCCGCCGCACGGCGCGTCGCGGCACCCGCCCGAGTCGCGGCGCGGGGTGCCGCCGCGCCCCCCGGAGCCGGCGCATCGCTCGCTGCTCGTGCGGCGGCGGCTCTCGCCCGGGGCGCTGCTGCCGGGGTTGGCGACCCTGCGGCACTACCGGCGCGGGTGGCTGCGCGGCGACGTGCTCGCCGGGGTGACGGTGGCGGCCTACCTGATCCCGCAGGTCATGGCCTATGCCCAGATCGCGGGGCTGCCGGCGGCCTACGGGCTCTACGGGGTCATCGGCCCCGCGCTCGCGTATGCCGTGCTCGGCGGCTCGCGCCGGCTGTCCGTCGGGCCGGAGTCGACGACGGCGCTCATGACGGCGACGGCGGTCGGGGCGATGGTCGCCGGCGACGGCGCACTCGGCGCCGCCGGCGCCACCGACGCGACCGCGCGCTACGCCGCGCTGGCCGCGGCGCTGGCGATCGTCGTCGGCGTCGTGTGCGCGGCGAGCTGGCTGCTCGGGCTCGGCTTCCTCGCGGACCTGCTCTCCAAGCCGGTGCTCGTCGGCTACCTCGCCGGGGCCGCGGTGCTCATGATCATCAGCCAGATCGAGAAGCTCACCGGCATCCCGGCGCCCGGCGATTCGCTGCCCGAGCAGGTACTCTCGGCCGTCCACGGCGCGACCGGTCACGTGCACTGGCCGACGCTGGGCTTCAGTCTCGCGCTGCTCGTGGTGCTCTTCACCGCGGCTCGGCTCATGCCGCGGGCCCCGAACGCGCTGCTCGTCGTGCTGCTCGCGACCGCCGCGACCGCCGTCCTCGACCTGCAGTCCCGCGGCATCCGCACGATCGGGGTGATCGACTCGAGTCTGCCGCTGCCGGCGTTGCCCGCGCTGTCGCCGCAGGCCGTCGGGCAGATGCTCGTGCCGGCGATCGGGGTGGCGATCGTCGCCTACTCCGACAACGTGCTGGCCGGCCGCGCCTTCGCCCGCAAGGACGACCCGCCGATCGACGCCAACCAGGAGCTCCTCGCCCTCGGCGCCGCGAACGTCGGGGCGGGCCTGCTCGGCGGCTTCCCCGTGAGCAGCAGCGCCAGCCGCACCGCGCTCGGGGTGGCCGTGGGCGCCCGGACCCAGGCCTACATGCTGGTCGCGGCCGCGACGGTGGCGGTGACGGTCGCCTACCTCGGCGGGGTGCTCGCGCTCTTTCCGACCGCGGCGCTCGGCGCGATCGTCGTGTATGCCGCGACGCGGCTCGTGGAGTGGGACGAGATCCGCCGGATCGTGCGCTACCGCCGCAGCGAGACGGTCCTCATGGTCGCCACGGTGCTCGGCGTCTTCTTCTTCGGGGTCCTCGGCGGCATCGGGCTGGCCGTCGGGCTGTCCCTGCTGGACCTGGTGCGGCGGGTGTCGCGGCCCCACGACGGGGTCCTGGGCTACGTGCCGGGGCTGGGCGGGATGCATGACGTGGAGGACTTCACCGACGCCCGGCAGGTGCCGGGGCTCGTCGTCTACCGGTACGACTCCCCACTGTTCTTTGCGAACGCGGAGGATTTCCGGCACCGGGCGCTCGCCGCCGTCGACGCCGCGCCCACGACGACGACGTGGCTCGTCGTCAACGCCGAGGCCAACGTCGAGACCGACCTCACCGCCCTGGACGCCCTCGAGGAACTGCGCGAGGAGCTCGACCGGCGCGGCATCGTGCTGGCCCTCGCCCGCGTCAAGCACGAGCTGCACCAGGACCTCGACGACCACGGCGTGGGCCTGCGGATCGGCGCGGACCGCATGTTCGCGACCCTGCCCGAGGCCGTCACCGCCTACCTGCGCTGGTATCGGGACCGGCACGGGCGGCTGCCTCCGGGCGTCGAGGCGATGCCGCGCGGCAGCTCGCCGGCGGTGCTCGACGATCGTGGACCGGCCGGCGACGTCACCGGGCACCCGGACGCCGGCTGACCCGCGCCGGCTGACCCGCGCCGGCCCGGCTGCCCCGGCCCGGATCGCCTCGGCGCAGGTGGCGTCTACGGCCCGAGGATGCGGTCGAGGTGGGGGTTGGCGAGCGTGCGGTCGGGGTCGCAGCGCTCGCGGACCGCGCGGAAGTCCGCGAGCCGTGGGTGCACCTGCAGCAGCCGACCCATGCGCAGGCTGTGCTCCTTGCCCCAGTGCGGGCGGCCGCCGTGCTCGGCGACGATCGCCTCGACCCGGTCGAAGTAGTCGCCGCGCGGCCCCTGCCAGTACTGATGCGCGGCGATGTAGGCGGTGTCGCGCCCGTAGGCCCCGGAGAGCCACACGTCGTCGGCGGCGAGGAAGCGCACCTCCAGCGGGAACGTCACGGGCGCGCGCGTCGCGGCGAACCACCGTCGCAGCTCGGTCAGCACCGGCGCCGCGGCCGCGCGGGGCACGGCGTATTCGGTCTCGACGAAGCGCACCGAGCGCACCGAGCAGAAGACCCGGTGCGAGACGTCGGCATAGCTGCGGGGGGTCTGGAGGCGCGCGCAGAGCCGGTTGAGCGTCGGGACCCAGCGCGGGCGGGCGGTGCCGACGCGATTGACGACCTCGTAGAGGGAGTTGTCGAGCAGCTGCTCCTCCAGCACCCCGCGCCACCGCGGCAGGGGTCGGCCCTGCCCGGCGGGCACCCGGTCGTTGCGGCGGGTCATCGCAACGTCGGCGTGGGGGAACCAGAAGAACTCCGCGTGGTCCGCCGAGTCGACGAAGCCGTCGAGGTCCTCCAGCAGCCGCGGCAGCGGCCACGGCTCCTCGCGGGCGCGCAGCCGGAAGGCGGGCACGGCGCGCACCTCGACGTGCGTGACGATGCCGAGCGCCCCGAGGTTGATGCGGGCGGCCTCGAAGAGCGGGTCGCCCGAGCGCAGCTCGCGGACCTGCCCGTCCGGGGTGACCAGGGTCAGTCCCGTGACGGCCGAGGCGAGGCCGTGCAGCCGCCCGCCCGTGCCGTGGGTGCCGGTGGCCAGCGCACCGGCGAGGGTCTGGGCGTCGATGTCGCCGAGGTTCGGCAGCGCCAGACCCCGCCGGTCGAGCGCGGCGTTGAGGGCGCGCAGCCCGATCCCGGCGCCGACGCGCACCCGCGCGCCGCCCGCTGCGGCGGGGCCGGCGGCAGGGTCGGCGGCGGAGTCGGTTGCGGGGTCGGTTGCGGGGTCGACGGCGTCGATATCGGCGCAGCGGCGCAGGTCGACGGCCAGGTCGACCGGCGCGGCGATCGGGCTGAAGGAGTGCCCTGCGCCCAGCGGCCGGACGCGTCGGCCCTGCTCCCGCGCCCGCCGCAGCAGCTGGGCGACCTCGGCGGCGTCGGCGGGCTCGGCGACCTCGACGTCGGCGACGCGGGTCGCGCCCGACCACGTGCGCCAGTCGCGCCGGGACGTGGGGATGCTCATCCGAAGTTCCTTCCCTCGCCGCGGTAGGTCGCGACCTCCCCGACGAGACGCGGCGCGCCGGCAGGGCTGTCGCCCTCGGCGACGGATCGCCCCGCTCGGGCCGTCTCGCCCGCGGCGCCGGCGCGGCCGACGAGGTGGACGACGTCGAAGCGCTCGAGGGTCTCGCCGGCCTTCGCGGGGCGGACCAGCACGCGGTCACCGATCCGCAGGTCGTCGGCGGCCCGGCCGCACACGGGGGTCTGCACCTCGCCGGCCCCTTCGGACCGGCTCAGCGCGAGGGCGCGCGACACCGGCCGCGGCAGCCGGCTGCGACCGCCGGCGCCGGACGCGACATACCCCCCGCAGTAGAGGGTGACGCGCCCCCGGCCGGGGCGGCGCACCACCGGCAGCGCGAGCTGCAGCGCCGGGCGCGGCGTGAAGGCGTCGTAGCCGTCGAAGAGATGGGGTCCGTAGAGCCCTGAGCCGGCGGCGAATTCGGTGATGACGTCGTCGTCGTGGGGCGGGAAGTGGTGCAGGCTGCCGGTGCCGCCGACGTTGACGAAGCGCAGGTCCGCGACGGCCCGCAGGGCCGTGACGATCTCGCGGCGGCGACGGGCCAGGGACGCCAGGGAGGCGCGCTTGACGGCGCGGACGAGCGGCCCGGAGTCCGGCAGTCCCGCGACCTGCGCGTCGTAACACATGACCCCGACGACCCGCAGGCCCGCGGCGTCGGCGGCGCGGGCGACGGCCAGCGCCTCGGCGGCGGTGCGCAGCGGAGAGCGACGGGCGCCCAGGTGCAGCGGCCCGACGCGCAGGGCGGCGTCGACGTCGAGCGCGACGGCGACGTCGCTGCGTCGACCGACCGTGGCCGCGAGCGCGTCGACCCCCTCGACGGAGTCGACGGTCAGCGTCACCGAGCGCCGCAGCCCGGCGTCACCGGCGAGCTCGGCGAGGGCCCCGCGATCGACGCTGGGGTAGGCGACGAAGACGTCGTCGATGCCCGTGCCGGCCAGCCACACCGCCTCGCGCACGCTGTAGGCGAGCACCCCGGCGAAGCCCTCCCGGGCGAGCACCCGCTCCAGCAGGGGCCGACAGCGCAGCGACTTCGACGCGACCCGGATCGGGCGCCCGGCGGCGCGGGCGACGAGGTCGGCGGCGTTGGCGTCGAAGTCGTCCAGCCCGAGCAGCGCGCACGGCGCGTCGAGCTGCGCCGCGAGCCCACTCCAGTCGTGCATCACCCTTGGCAGGGTACGTCGCGGCCGCCGCGCCTCCGCGGACCACACGCTCGGCGCAGGCCGCTGACCAGCCGCGTCCCGCGCCGACCCCGCGGGTCACCCGCGAGGAATCGCCGGCGCCCACGGACGCCTCGCCGACGCCTCGCCGACGCGCGTGGCGCTGCGCGCGGGCGGGCCGTGCGTGCAGTAGACCCTGGGGGGTGAGTGCGATCGACGCGGAGTTGGCCCGGGCGCGCGCCGCGATCCGGCGGGTCGACGCGCGCCGCGCGTGGCGCGAGCAGCAGGCCGGCGCCCTGCTCGTCGACATCCGCGACTCGGCGCGGCGCCGGGCCGCCGGCCACGTGCCCGGCGCCCTCGAACTGGAGATGACCGTGCTGGAGTGGCGCCTCGACGCGAGCAGCCCGTGGGCGTCGCCGCAGGCGGCGGACCCCGACCGGCCGGTCCTCGTGCTGTGCAACGAGGGCTACGCCTCCAGCCTCGCCGTCGAGCGCCTGACCCGGCTCGGGCGGCGAGGCGTCGCCGACGTCATCGGCGGCTTCGACGCGTGGGCCGCGGCCGGCCTCCCGGTCGTGCGGGAGCCGTCGCCGCAGCGGCGCGGGTGACGGGGGCGCCCGGCGCGAGGGGCCGTCAGCCGTCGGTGCCGCGCGGGATGCCGAGGGTGGCGAGCAGGTCCTCGTGCAGCTGGATCCACACGATCTGGCACGACGCGCGGTCGGGGGCGTTGAGCCACGCGGACTCGCCGGCCTGCACGCGCTCCATCGCCTCGCGGTAGCGCGGCTCGTGCACCCCGAAGCGCGGCAACGCCTCCTCCAGCCGCGTCAGGACCGCATACATCTGTGTGGCGATGTCGTCGAGCTCGGCGAGGATCCGGGCGTCCCACTCCCGGTCGCGGTGGTCGTTCTCCGCGAGCCGGTCGGCGGTCGTCGGGCGCAGCTGCCAGTCGGTGCACGCCTGCCCGTGCCGCCGGTTGAGCGGCAGGAAATCCGCGTGGGCCTGGGCGACGACCGCACGCTGTCGTGTGTCGTCGAGCTCGGCGGCGGTCAGCCGCTCGCCGTGGGCGCGCCCGGTGTCGCTGAGATACCAGCTCGTCGCGCCGAAGAACTCCGACGACGTCGCCCAGCCGCGCTCCCGGGCCTGGGCGAGCTCCTCGTGGACGCTGCGGTAGTCCAGCTCGTAGAAGTCGGCGAGCTCGGCCAGCGACGGGCCGCCGAGCACGCGCAGGCCGTGGATGACGAGCAGCGCCGTCTGCGAACCGGTCGAAGGCACGGACGAGTTCATCGCCCCATCATCGCCGCTGCCGTCGCCCACGGGCCTGAGCACACGCCCGCACCTCGGAGCCACACCGGCCCTCGCCGGGGCCCGCGCCGGCCGAGCCGGGCTGGCTACGGTGGGACGCATGACCCCCAGCGACGCCTTCCTCGAACTCTTCGGCCGCATGCCCGACCTCGTGCGGGAGGCCGTCGGCTCCCTCGACGAGCGGCAGCTCGCGCGGCGCATCGACCCCGAGGCCAACACCATCGCCTGGCTCGTGTGGCACCTCGCGCGGGTCGAGGACGACCACATCAGCGGGGCCGCGGCCGCGCTGGGGCGGCAGGATCTCGCCGCGCAGGCCTTCACGACCGAGCACTACTACGAGCGCTTCGGGCTGCCCTTCTCGCCCGAGGTGCACGGCTTCGGCATGTCCGTCGGTGACGTCGGCCGCGTCCACGCCCCCGCCGAGCTGCTGATCTCCTACTACCAGGCGGTGCACGACAAGACGGTGCGCTTCCTGAGCGAGCTGCTCGACTCCGACTGGCAGCGGGTCGTCGACGACGCGTGGGACCCGCCGGTGACGCTGCTCGCGCGGATCGCCAGCGTGGCGGTCGAGGTCGCCCAGCACGTCGGGCAGGCCGCGCTCATCCGCGGTGTCCTCGAGCGCGAACCCGACGACGAGCGCGGCGGGGACGACCTCTGATCGGGCCGCGCGCCCGCTGATCGCGCCGCGCGCCCGCTGATCGCGCCGCGCGCCCGCGGGCCGGCGTCGGGTCGCGGCGCCCGCACCCCCCAAGTAAGGGTCGCCTCACCTGCGGGCAGAATGCCGGTATGAGCGAGTCCGCCGCTGGGCGTAGGGCGTTGGTCACCGGAGCCGCGGGCGGCATCGGCCGCGCCGTCGTCGCCGCGCTGCGCGACAGCGGGTATGACGTCGTCGGCGTCGACCTCGCGGGCGCGCCCGTCGACAGCGCGCCGGCCGACGACGCCACGGCCGACGGCGCGCCGGCCGACGCCCGGCCCGAGGTGCTCGCCCTCGACGTCACGGACGCCCACGCCGTCGAGGCGCTCGTCGCGCGGCTCGACGCGCAGGCGCCGATCGAGGCGTTGGTCAACTGCGCGGGGGTGCTCGCGACGGGCCCGGCGCTGGCGATGGGCCCGCAGGAGTGGCAGCGGGTCTTCGCGGTCAACACGACCGCGGTGTGCACCGTGTCGACCGCGGTCGCGCGGCGCATGGTCGGTCGGGGCCGCGGGTCGATCGTCACCGTCGGCTCCAACGCGGGCCGCCTGCCGCGGCACGGCATGGCCGCCTACGGCGCGTCGAAGGCGGCCGCGGCGCTCTTCACCCGGTCGCTGGGCCTGGAAGTGGCGGCCGACGGCATCCGCTGCAACGTCGTCTCCCCCGGCACGACCCGCACCCCGATGGTCGCCGGGATGCTCGCGGCGTCCGGCGCCGACGAAGCGGGGATCATCGCGGGCGACCTGACGGCCTACAAGCTGGGGATCCCGACCGGCCGGCTCGCCGAGCCGGACGACATCGCAGGCGTCGTCGCGTTCCTGGTCTCCGACGCGGCGCGGCACGTCACCCTCCAGGACATCGTCGTCGACGGCGGCGCGACCCTGGGCTGCTGAGCGGGGCCGCTGAGGTCGGGTCCGCTGAGGTCGGGGCTGCTGAGCGGGGCCGCTGAGGGCGCGGCTCGCGTGTGGAGCCCGTCGCGGCACGTCGACGCGGCCGTGCGACGCGACCCCGACGGGCGATCCCGGCCCGTCTCGCGCCCCAGGCTCAGCGGGCGACCGTGACCGGGGTCGCCGCGACCGGCGCGGCCGTCAGTGCGGCGCTGATCTCGGCGGTGGGCACGAGCTGACCGCAGCGGCCGGCGACATACCGGGCCGCCATCTCGTGCTCGGCGGCCCCGAAGTCGGCCATCGCGTCGGCCACGAAGAAGACCTGGATGCCGTCCATGAACGCGACGAGCGCAGTCGTCAGGCAGCCGATGTGGGCGTAGACCCCGGTGACGACGAGCTGGTCGCGACCCTGCTGCGTCATGCGTTCGCGCAGGTCGGAGCGGTAGAAGGCGCTGTAGCGCCACTTGGTGAGCACCTCGTCACCGGCCCGCGGGGCCAGCTCGGGGATGATGTCGGCGGCGCGCTCGTCCTGCAGCCCGGCCCCCCAGAAGTCCGTCAGCAGCGCCCGATCGGCCGGGTCCTGCGCGGGCGGCTGCGCGGTGTAGACGACCGGCACGCCGGCCTCGCGGGCTTCGCTGCTCAGGCGGGCCGTGTGGGCGACGGCCGCCTCGATCTGCGACCCGGGCGCGCGGTCGAAGACCGACACGAAGTGCGCCTGCATGTCGTGGACGAGCAGCACCGCGCGGTCGGGGCGCGGCGACCAGTCGGTGACGTTCGCGGTCCGCCACGCGTCGGCGTCGATCGCGTAGGCGTCGATGGTCGGCAGGGCCATGTCTCACACCTTTCTGTGCAGGAGGTCTGGGCTGGAGGGCTGGGCTGGGCTGGGCTGGAGGGCTGGGCTGGAGGGCTGTGCGGGAGTGGCCCGCAGGCGGCGGCCGGGCGGCTCAGCCTCCGCCGGAGTGGCAGGGCACGGGCGTCCCGCCGGGCTTGAGCGCGGGCGGCCGGCCCGGTGTCAGGCCGGCGGGCATTCCGGCGGCGCCCCGGCCCGCGTGCCGGGCCAGCGGCACGATGAGCGGCCCGCCGGTCTCGGGGTCGGGCACGACGCGACACGCGAGGCCGAAGACGTCGGCGAGCAGCGCCGCGTCGACGACCTGCGCGGGCGGGCCGGTCGCGACGATCTGCCCGCCGCTCATGACGACGAGATGGTCGGCATACCGGCAGGCGAGGTTGAGGTCGTGCAGCACCGCGACGAGGGTGCGCCCGCCCTCGGTGTTGAGCGCGACGCACAGGTCGAGCACGTCGAGCTGGTGGGCGACGTCGAGGTAGGTCGTCGGCTCGTCGAGCAGCAGGATGTCGGTCTCCTGCGCGAGCGCCATGGCGAGCCAGACGCGCTGGCGTTGGCCGCCGGAGAGTTCGTCGACGCCGCGGTCGGCGAGGGCGCTCACCCCGGTCGCGGCCATCGCGTCGGCGATGACCCGCTCGTCGCGGCGGGTCCACTGCCGCAGCAGCCGCTGGTGGGGGTATCGGCCGCGGGCCACGAGGTCGCCGACGGTGATCGCGTCGGGTGCGATCGGGGTCTGCGGCAGCAGCCCGAGGCGGCGGGCGGCCTCCTTGCCGGGCAGCCGCGACAGGTCGTCACCGTCGAGCTGCACGACGCCGGCGCGCGGCGCGAGCACCCGCGCCAGGGCCCGCAGCAGGGTCGACTTGCCGCACGCGTTCGGGCCGATGATGACGGTGAACGCCCCGTCGGGGATGTCGAGGTCGAGCCCGTCGACGACGACGCGACGCTCGTAGGCGAGAGTCAGCTCCCTCGCCCGCAGCCGCGCCTTCACTGCGGGCCCCGCCTCCTGCGATGGCGCGTCAGCCATGGGATCGCCTCCATTCGGCCAGCAGGAGCCAGCACAGATAGACGCCGCCGAGCGAGCCGGTCATCACGCCGACGGGCAGTTGGGTCGGGTCGAGGAGCCGCTGGGCGAGCAGGTCGCAGACGAGCAGCAGCACGGCGCCCATGAGGGCGGCGCCGGCGAGGCCGGGGCCGGAGCCGCCGGTGAGCCGTCGCGCGAGTTGCGGCGCGGCGAGGGCGACGAAGGGGATGGGGCCGCCCGCGACGATCGCCATCGCCGTGAGGGCGACCCCGGTGAAGAGCAGCACGATCCGGCTCCGCGACAGGTGGACGCCGAGGCCGACCGCCCCGTCCTCGCCGAGCTCCATCGCGGACAGCGGCCGGGAGTAGGCGGCGAGCACCGGCACGAGCAGCACGAGGGTGAGCACGAGCAGCAGCACCTGCGACCAGACGCGGCCGTTGAGGCTGCCGGTCGTCCACGTGACGGCGACGTGGGCGTCGGCGAATTCGGCGCGCGAGACGAGGAAGATGTTGGCCGCGATGAGGCCGAAGTTGACGCCGATGCCGACGAGGATCAGCCGGTAGCCGCCCGCCCCGCCGCCGTCTGAGAGCAGGTAGACCGCGATCGAGGTGAGCAGACCGCCGACGAGCGCCCCGACCGCCACCGAGGCGGCGCCGCCGCCGAGCAGGAGGAGCTGCACGAGCGCGCCGGTCGAGGCGCCGGTCGTGAAGCCGATGATGTCGGGGCTGCCGAGCGGGTTGCGGGTCTGGCTCTGGAAGATCGCGCCGGCCAGACCGAAGCAGGCGCCGGCGAGCATCGCCGTGAGCACCCGCGGCAGCCGCAGCGTCTGGACCACGAACTCCTGCTGACTCGACCCGCCCCCGAGCAGCGTCCGGACGACGTCGGCGGGCGCGATCGCGAAGGTCCCGGTGCCGATGGCGACGACCGCGGCCCCGGCGAGCACGGCGCACATCGCGAGCCCGACGAGCAGCCCCCGCAGCGGCCACCGCACCGCGACGGCCTCGCCCGGGGTGCGCAGCACGACCTGCGCAGGCGCCCTCCGGGATGCGTGGTCGTCCGACAGCAGCGACGGCTCCGAGGGCGGCCGGCCGGTGCCGAGCAGGCTCACAGCCGGGCCACCTTCCCGCGGCGCACGAGGGCGATGAAGAGCGGCATGCCCAGCAGGGCGGTGACGACGCCGGCCTGCAGTTCGTCCGGCCACAGCACGACGCGCCCGACGATGTCGGCGAGCAGCAGCAGCGCGGGCCCGAGCAGCAGACACCACGCGAGGACCCGGCGATTGTCGGGGCCGGCGAGGAGGCGCGCGGCGTGCGCGACGATGAGCCCGACGAAGCCGATGGGCCCGACGGCCGCGGTCGCCGCGCCGCACAGCACGGTGATGGCCAGGCCGCCCCAGACCCGCACGACGCGCGGGTTTGCCCCGAGCGCGCGACCCGCCTCGTCGCCGAGCGCGAGGGCGTTGAGCGGGCCGCCGAGCAGCAGCGCGACGACGAGCCCGACGACGAAGAACGGCGCGAGCCGCACGACGACCGAGGCGTCCTGCCCCACCAGGGCTCCGGTGCCCCAGTGCTGGAACTGCGTGAACGCCGCCCGGTCGAGGTAGACGAGGGCCTGGGTCGTCGAGGCGAGCGCGGCGCTCACGGCCATCCCGGCGAGCGCCAGGCGCGCCGGTGTGACCCCGCCGCCGGTGCGGCTCGCGCCGCCGAGCAGGTAGACGAGCACGGCCGCGGCAGCGGACCCGGCGAAGGAGAACCACACGAAACCCTGCAGCGACGTCACCTGCAGGAGCACGATCGCGCCCGCGATCGCGAAGACGGCGCCGGCCTCGACGCCGAGCAGCCCCGGATCGGCCAGCGGGTTGCGGGTCAGCGCCTGCATGACCGCGCCGGCGACGGCGAGCGCCGCCCCGACCGCGATGGCGAGCACGGTCCGCGGCACCCGGTAGTCCCATACGATCGCAGAGATCTCTGTGCCTTCAGTCCCGGGGCGCAGCGTGAGGGCTGCCAGGACGTCACCCGGGGGGATGGCCCGCGAGCCGACGACGAGGCTGAGCCCCACCGCCACCGCGAGCACGACGCCCGTGGCGACCAGGGCAGGCCCGGCGGCACGGCGGCGTCGCATTGAGGGAGGCGCCGGCGGCCCGCCCGCGTCGGCGCCGTCGCAGGCACCGACGCGGGCGGCGAGCTCCGGGCGCGCGCGCTCACTGGTGGGCAGGGAGGTCGTCACCGGTCCACCGGTCAGGACGAGGCCGACGGGGTCGAGCTGCCGCCGCTTGCCGAGCTGCCGCCGACGGCGTCAAGGGTCTGATCGATCTGGTCGACGATCGCGTTCACGCCCTTGTAGCTGTACTGGTAGCTGTACTTCATGTCGTAGACGTGGCCGGCCTTGACGGCGGGCAGCAGCTTCCAAGCCGACTGGTCGAGCAGCTTGGCGGTGTCGGGGCCGGGCTTGCCGGCCGGGTCGGCGTCGGTGAAGATCGCGGACGTCTTGCCGAGTTGCCCGATCTGCTCGTAGGAGAGGCGCACGCCGCGGTTCTCCCGCTCGGAGTTCGCGACCGCGGAGAACTTCAGCCCCGCCTTCTCCATCCACAGGCCGGGCCAGGAGACGGGCGAGTTGGCGACGAAGCCTTCCGGTCCGCCTTCGACGTAATCCCACGTCGTGCGGGACAGGACGTCGGCGTGCTCGGCCTTGACGGCGGCGATCTTGGCCTCGAGCTGGGAGGCCTTCTGTGCGGCCTGGGCCTCCTTGCCGACGGCCTGGGCGATCTTGGGCAGCGCGTCGCGGACCTCGGCGGGGTTGTCGGTGACCATGAAGACCGTGGGCGCGATCGCGGCGAGCTTGGCGTAGCCGAAGTCCTCGTCGCGGCGCTGGGTGCTGATGATGAGGTCGGGCTTGAGCGCGACGAGCTGCTCGTAGTTGATCGACATCTCGTTCTCCCCCACCGTCGGGATCGTCGAGAGCTTCTCCCAGTCGGCGGGGGCGTAGTCGCCTTGGGCCTCGGCGAGCACGCCGACCGGCGTGATGCCGAGGTCGAGCAGCTCGGCGGTCGTGTTGTAGAGGGAGACGACGCGCTGGGGCTGCGTCGGCACCTGCACGTCGCCCTTGACGGTCGAGATCGTCTTCGTCGCCGCGGCCGGGGCGCTGGAGCCACCGGTCGAGCCCGCCGTCGCCTCCTGCTGGGCTGCCTGGGTGCTGCCGCACGCCGCGGTCGCGACGAGGCCGAGGACGGCCAGCGGCGCGACGATCGCGCGCGTGCGTGCCGTGGATCGTGAGCTGGATCGAGAGCTGGATCGGGCGGCGGATCGGGTGCCGTGGGACGGGCCCGCGGTGGTGCGCATGTCGACTCCTGGTGAGTGCTGGATGGGGTGGTGCGGTGCGACGACTTCGACGGCCCGGGAGAGCGCGCCACGAGGCCGCTTTAGGTTAGGCATACCTAACGTTGAATGGGCTGCGCGGCGAGGGCTTTCTCGACCAGTGGACCGATGACGCGCAGCGCCGCCGGGGTGAGCAGCTCGGCGTGGGTGACGTCGACCTCGTGCTCGAGGACGCGGCCCTCGAGGTGGGCCGCCCACTGCTGGGCCTCGCTCTCGGCCGGCCGCTCGGCGTCGCGGCCCGCGGTGGCGGTGACGACGACGACGTCGCCGCGGTAGCGCGGGTAGCGCGGCGCGGTGAGCAACCGCAGGCAGCCGCGGTGCACGGCCCGCACCCGCTCGACGAGCGCCGCGTCGACCTGCTCCAGCAGGGCCCTCGTGGCCCCGTCGGCGTCGGCCTGCGCCGCGAAGTCCTCGAGGTCCTCCGACAGCGCATCGCCGACCGGCTCGCGCTGCGGCTGCTCCGTGTCGCGTGCCGTGTCGCGTGCCGTGCGGGCGAAGTCGTCGACCTCGTCGCGGGAGAAGGCGTCGAGCTGCGCCCCCGAGGCGGTCATCCCCTGCTCCGGCGCGTCGAGCGGGAAGGTGTCGAGCAGCACGAGCAGCTCGACACGCTCCCCCGCCTCCTGCAGCGCGCATGCGGTCGCGTAGGCGAGCTGCCCGCCGAAGGACCAGCCGAGCAGGTGATACGCGCCGCCCGGGTGCGCCGACATCAGCCGCCGCGCGTAGGCCCGCCCCAGCTCCGACAGGTCCGCCGCGGTCGCAGGCCCCGGCTCGCCGTCGGGCGCGGGGGCGCCGCTCAACTCGGGGGCCTGCACGCCGACGATCGGGCGGCGCGGGTCGACGTGGGCGCCCAGACCGCGATACAGCCACGCGAGCCCGACGGGCGGGTGCACGCAGTACAGCGGCGGCAGGTCCCCGCCGGCGCGCAGCGGCAGCAGCGGGGCGAGCCCGTCGGCGCCCGAGCCCAGTCGCGCGGCCAGCCCCGCGACCGTCGGGGCGGCCATGAGGGTCGCCAGCCGCAGGTCGCAGCGCAGCTCCGCGCGGATGCGGGCCGCGAGGCGCATCGCGAGCAGCGAGTGCCCGCCGAGGTCGAAGAAGTCGTCCTCGATGCCGACCGCCGGCAGGTCGAGCACGACGGCGAAGAGCCGACACAAGGCCGCCTCCCGCGCGTCGCGCGGCGCGACCCCGGTGACGGCCGCCGCGAAATCCGGGGCCGGCAACGCGCGCCGGTCGAGCTTGCCGTTGATCGTCAGCGGCAGCGCGGGCACGACGGTGACGGCCGCGGGCACGAGGTGCTCGGGCAGGCTGCGCCGCAGGTCGGCGCGCACGTCGGCGCCGATCCGCCGCGCGTCCTGCGGCGAGCCGTCGGCGCGCGCGGCCGGATCGTCAGCCCCGTCCGGCGAGGGGTCGGCGAGCACGACATACGCGGCGAGGCGGGTGGTGGCGCCCGGCACGGCGACGACCGCGGCCTGGCGGACCTGCGGCAGCGCGACGAGCGCCGCCTCGATCTCGCCGAGCTCGACGCGGAAGCCGCGGATCTTCACCTGGTCGTCGACGCGGCCCAGATAGTCCAGCGCCCCGTCGCTGCGCCGCCGCACGAGGTCGCCGGTGCGGTACATCCGCGCGCCCGGGTGGGTGCCCGGGTCGGCGAAGGGGTCGGCCACGAAGCGCTCGGCGGTCAGCCCGGCCCGGTGCAGATAGCCGCGGGCGAGGCCGACGCCGGTGACATACAGCTCGCCGGTGACCCCGACGGGCACCGGCCGCAGGCGCGTGTCGAGCACGTAGACCGCGGTGTTCCAGATCGGTCGGCCGACGATCGGGGTGCGGCTCTCGTGCGTGCCACCGCCGAGGGTGTTGATCGTGTATTCGGTCGGTCCGTAGAGGTTGTAGCCGAGCGTGCCCGGCGTGCCGCGCAGCTCGTCCCACAGGTCCGGCGGCACGGCCTCGCCGCCGAGCAGCACGAGCGGCGGCACGTGTCCGGCGGGGTCGAGCAGCCCGTGGTCGAGCAGCTGCCGCGCGTAGGACGGGGTGACGTTGACGACGTCGATCCGGCGGTCGTGGCAGTAGCCGACGAGGCCCTGGGGGTCGGCGCGCAGCTGCTCGTCGAGCACGTGCACCTCGTGGCCCTGCACGAGCCACAGCAGCTCCTCCCACGACATGTCGAAGGAGAACGACACCGTGTGCGCGATCCGCAGCCGCCGCCCGCCGGCCGCGGCCACGACCGGGTCGAAGATCTCCTCGCGGTGGTTGAGCAGCATGTTCGTCAGCCCGGCGTAGGGCACGACGACGCCCTTGGGGCGGCCCGTCGACCCGGACGTGTAGATGACGTAGGCCGGGTGCCGCGGGTCGACCGGGCCGGCAGCGACCGTCGTGCCGCGCGCCGCCGACACCGCCGACACCGCCGGCTCGGCGTCCATCGCGGCCAGTCGTTGTGCCGTGAGCACGACGACGGGTCGGGCGTCGGCGACCATGAGGTCGATCCGTTCGGCCGGGTAGTCGAGGTCGAGCGGCAGGTAGGCCGCGCCCGTGGCGAGCACCGCGAAGAGCGCCGCGACCATGTCGGCGCCGCGGGGCAGCGCGAGCCCGACGATCCGCTCGGGGCCGGCTCCCGCGCGCCGCAGGTGCGCGGCGATCGTGTCGATCCGGGCCTGCAGCTGCGCGTAGCTCCAGCGGGTGTCGCCGACGATGAGCGCCGTCGCCTCGGGAGTCGCGGCCGCCTGCCGCGCGAGGAGGTCGGCGATCGAGTCCGGCGGCAGGTCGTGCGCCGTCTTGTTCCACTCGTGCAGCACAAGGCGGCGCTCGTCGTCGGTGAGCGTGCCGATCCGCCCGACAGGGGTGTCGAGGTCGTCGGCGCACACGCCGAGCAGGTGCACGAACCGCGCGAGCATCGCCTCCGCCAGCGGCCGGTCGAGCACGTCGGGCCGGTAGGCCAGGGAGGCCTTGAGCTCGTCGTCGGGGGTGACGACGAGCGTCAGCGGATAGTGCGTGCCGTCGATGCCGTCCAGGTCGACGATGCCGTGGTCCTGGGCGAGCCGGTCGCGCTGCGCCTCGTCGCTGCCGAAGTTGCGCAGCACGTAGAGGGTGTCGAAGAGCGGCCCGCGCGGCGCCGCGACCCGCTGGATCTCCCCGAGGCCCAGGTGGTCGGCCCCCAGGACCCGCGCGCGCTCGCGCTGCAGCCGGCGCAGCAGATCGACGAGCCGCTCGTCGGGGTCGAGGCGCACGCGCATCGGGACCGTGTTGAGGAAGAGCCCGATCGTCTCCTCCACGCCGGGCACCTGCGCGGGACGCCCCGAGACGGTGGCACCGAAGACGACGTCGTCGCGGCCGGTGTGCCCGGCGAGCACGAGGCCCCAGGCGGCGCTGAAGAGCGTGTGCGGTGTCAGCCCGTGCGCGCGGGCCAGGTCGGCCAGGCGCGGGCCGACGCCCGCGGGCAGCTGCGCGAGGACCGCCTCCGGCGCGACATGCCGGCCGGTGCGAGCGGCCGCCGCAGTGCCCGAGCCTTGCGCGCCCGAGCCGTCCGAGCCGCCGCGCGGACCTGGCGTGCCCGATGTGCCCTGCGGGGCGACGAGTGTGGCGTGCTCGAGGCCGTCGAGGTGCTCGCGCCACGCGTGCCGCGCGGCGTCGAGGTCCTGCCGCCCGAGCCAGCGCAGGTAGTCGCGGTAGGGCGTCACCGCAGGCAGCTGCGCCCCGGCATACAGGTCGAGGAGTTCGCGCAGGACGAGACCCTCGGACCAGCCGTCCCAGAGGATGTGGTGGTGGATCATGACGAGCACGTCGTGCTCCGGCCCGAGCCGCGCGAGGGTGAAGCGCACGAGCGGCGCCGCGGCGAGGTCGAAGCGGCGCTGACGGTCGCGGGCCATCAGCGTCTCGAGCGCGGCCCGAGGGTCCGCCTCGGCGCGCAGGTCGACGAACTCCACAGTGATCTGTGCGCTCGCCGAGACGATCTGCACGGGTCGGGGCAGGCCTTCGTGCCGGAATCCGGCGCGCAGGTTGGGGTGGCGCGCGAGCAGCCGGGCGGCGACGTCGCGCAGGCGGTCCGGGTCGAGGCTGCGGCGCAGCTCGAGGTGGTTCTGCACTGTGTAGACGTCGAGCGCGTCCGGCTCCAGCGCGTCGGCGTGGAAGAGCAGTCCCTCCTGCAGCGGCGCCACGTCGAGGACCTCCTCGACGTCGGCCAGCGCCGTCGCCGCCCGAGTCCAGTCGTCGGCGAGGCCGCGCAGCCGCTGCGCGTCGAGCACCCCGGTGGTCCACGTCAGCTCCAGGCGCGGGCCGCCCGGGCCGTCGAGGGCCACGGCGTCGACCTCCAGCTCGTAGCAGGACCGGCCGGCGTGGGGGTCGGCGTCGCGCAGACCGCCCAGGCCCGCGGCCGGCGCGGCGGGCGCATGTCCATCGAGTGCCGGGCCGGCGAGAGCGTGGCTGTCGGAGGCATGGCTGTCAGGGGCATGGCTGTCAGTGACATGGCTGTCAGTGGCATCGCCGTCGGTGGCCTGGCCGTCGGCCGCCGGACTCGCGGCGGCGCGGTCGTCGGGGGCGTCGTCGGCGAACCGACCGAGGTAGTTGACCAGCACCGTCGGCCGGGGACACGCCGCGAGCAGCGGCCCGGCCTGCGGGTCGAGGTGGCGCAGGATACCGTAGCCGAGCCCGTCGCCGGGGACGGCCTGCTGGGCCGCGCGGACGCGGGTGAGTGCGTCGATCGGGTCGGGGCGCCCGCTCTGCCCGCTACCGGCAGGGCGCGCCGCGCCGACGGGGTCGATGCGCAGCGGGTGCACGTCGGTCAGCCAGCCGAGCGTGCGGGAGGTGTCGAGATCGCCGGCGCCGCGGCCATGGCCCTCGACGTCGACGAGCAGACCGTCGCCGGTGCGCCGCTGGACCGCGCACGCGAGCGCCGCGAGCACGTGCTGCTCGGTCGGCACGCGGGAGTCGAGCAGGGCGCGGGCGATCGGGCCGTCGACCGTCGTGCGCAGCGTCGTCGCCCCGCCGTCGCGCGGCTCGCCGCTGTGCTCCGGCGCGGCCGCTGGGCCCCCGCCCGTCCCCTCGTGGGAGGTCCCGGTGAACGTCACAGGGCGGGTTGCAGTGGGCGTCACGGTGGAGGTCACGGTGGACATCGCGGTGGACGTCGCGGTCGCGTCCGCACTGTCGTCGCCCGTGGCGACACCGGCGGCGAGGCAGGCCGGCGGGTCGGTCAGCGTCGCGAGCCAGTGGTCGAGCTCGGCGAGGCGCTGCGGGCTGCCGACCTGGCCGTGCAGGTGGGCGGCCCACGCCTGCAGCGACAGCGGCACGGGCGCCGGCTCGCGGCCGTCGAGCAGGGCGGCGAGGTCGTCGAGCAGGATCCGCCACGACACCCCGTCGACGACGAGGTGGTGCAGCACGATGAGCAGCCGACCCGCGGGCCGCTGCGCCCTCGCGTCGTCCGCCGTCGAATCGGGTGCCGCCGCGTCGTCGATCGGCTGCCACAGCAGCCGCGCGACATCCCCGGTGAGGGGGTCGAGCGCGGCGACCGCGCGGTCGTACGCGGCCTGCAGATCCGCGTCCGCGGGCAGCACCGTCACCGCCGGCACCGTCACCGCCGGCACCGTCACCGCCGGCATCGTCGCTGCGGGGGCGTCGACGACCGTGGCCCAGACGCCGGGGTGCGGGATCTCCAGGCGCAGCCGCAGCGCGTCGTGATGCGCGCTCAGCCGCGCCCACGCCGCGGCGATCCGCTCGGTCGTCACGGGGGCGCCGTCCAGGCGCTTCGGCAGGGTGACGACGCGGTGCTGGTGCAGCCCCGAGAGGGGGCGACCCTGCGCGCGCAGCCAGCCGAGCACGGGCAGCAGCGGCACGGGTCCGGTGCGGGGCAGGCCGCCCTGGCCGGGCAGGGACGTGACGCTCCGGGGCACCGTCGCGTCGGCGGCACCAGCGACACCGGCGACACCAGCGACACCAGCGGCACCGGCGGCACCGGCCGTGGGCGCGTCGGCGACCGCGACCGTCGCGAGCCCCTGGGGTGTCGGGTGATCGAAGACGTCGCGCACGGCGATCGTCAGCCCGGCCTCCCGGGCCCGCGCGACGAGCATGATCGAGGAGATGCTGTCGCCGCCGAGGGCGAAGAAGTCGTCCTCGGCGCCCACGCTCGCCCGCCCGAGCACCTGCCCGTAGACCGAGCGCAGGACCGCGACCGGGTCGAGCGCCTCGCGCGCGGCGGCCTCGCCCGACGCGTGGCCGGCGTCGCGACCGGCGTCGAGACCGGCGCCCGAGTCGGCGACGGGCTGGGCGACGACAGCGTGCTCGGCGACGGACCGGCCGGCGCCCGCGTGCTCGGCGACGGGCTGGGCGGCGACGGCCGCGACGAGCGCGCGGCGATCGAGCTTGCCGTTCGCGGTCAGCGGCAGCGCCTCCACCGCGACGAGCAGCGCCGGCACCTGCGCGGCGGGCAGCTGCGCGACGAGATGCGCGCGCACGGCGGCCTCGTCGAGACCGGCGTCGGGCGCGGCCACGACATACCCCAGGAGGCGGCCGTCGACGGCGGCCGCGGCGGCCTGCGCGACCCCGGGGGCGCCGCGCAGGGCGGCCTCGACCTCGCCGAGCTCGATGCGCACGCCGCGGATCTTGACCTGGCCGTCGACGCGGCCGAGGAAGTCCAGAGCGCCGTCGCCGCGCCACACGGCGATGTCCCCCGTGCGGTAGAGCCGGCCGCCACCACCGCCACCGCCACCGGGATCGGCGACGAAGCGCGACGCCGTCAGCCCCGGCCGGTGCAGGTAGCCGCGGGCCAGCTGCACCCCCGAGAGGTAGAGGTCGCCGGGCACCCCGAGGGGCACGGGGCGCAGCGCGGCGTCGAGCACGTGCACGCCGGTGTTCCACACGGGGCGCCCGATGGGCACGCCGGCGCTCGGGTCGTCCGCCGGGGTGCACTCCCACGCGGTGACGTCGACGGCGGCCTCGGTCGGCCCGTAGAGGTTGTGCAGCCGGGCCGTCGAGAGGGCGCCGAAGCGGGCCGCGAGGTCGCCGGCGAGCGCCTCGCCGCTGCAGAAGACCTGCCGCAGGCTGGGACAGCCGCCCAGCGCGTCGCCGCTGTGCGCGAGGAACGCCGACAGCATCGACGGCACGAAGTGCATCGTCGTGATCGCCTCGCGGTCGATGACGTCGACGAGGTAGGCGGGGTCCCGGTGCCCGTCGGGCCGGGCGAGCACGATGGCGGCGCCGGCGGTCAGGGCCCAGAAGAACTCCCACACCGACACGTCGAAGCTCGCCGGGGTCTTCTGCAGCACACGATCCTGTGCGGTCAGGGCGTAGGTGTGCTGCATCCAGACGAGGCGGTTGACGATCGCGCGGTGGGAGACGACGACGCCCTTGGGGGTGCCGGTCGAGCCGGAGGTGTAGATGACGTAGGCCGCCCGCTCGCCGTCCGCGGCGCCGTCGACGAGCGACCCGGTGACCTCACCGGTCGCGCCCGGCGCCGTCGCCTCGGGCGTCGCGAGCGGCGTGACGCCGTCGGGCGTGACGAGGCAGACGGGCGCGGCGTCGCGCAGCATGACGTCGCGGCGCGCCGCGGGATGGTCGGGGTCGATCGGCAGGTAGGCCGCGCCGGTCTTGAGCACGGCGAGCAGCGCGATCTGCAGCCGGGCGCTGCGCGGCACGCTGACGGCGACGATCCGCTCGGGCCCGGCGCCGCAGGCGAGGAGCTCCTCGGCGAGGTCCGCCGCGGCGGCGTCGAGCTGCGCATACGTCAGGCGCACCACCTCCTGCACACCGTCGGCGACGTGCGCGGGCGCGCCGTCGGCGACGAGCGCGGGCGCGTCGGGGGTGCGCGCGACCTGCGCCTCGATGAGCTCGATGAGGCTCGCGCTCGGCACGTCGTGGTCGGTGGCATTGGCCAGGGCCAGGGCGCGCGTCTCGGCGGGGGCGAGCAGGTCGACGTCCTCGACGCGCAGCCCGGGGTCGGCGCTGACCTGCGTGAGCACGTGCAGCAGGCGCTCGGCGATGCGGCGGCCGGTCGCGGGGTCGAAGAGGTCGAGGGCGTGCACGAGCTCCAGGCGCAGCCCGTCCTCGTCCTCGACGGCCGACAGCGCGAGGTCGAAGCGACTGTAGACGCTGGGGTCGGGCTCGACGCGGCCGAGGCCGTGGGCGTCGGCGGCCGCCGCCGTGACGCGCCGATACTGCGTGAGGGTCTGGAAGAGCGGGTGGCGGGCGGTCGAGCGGGCGACGCCGGAGAGCTCGACGAGCCGCTCGAAGGGCACCTGCTGGTGGGCCAGGGCGCCCAGCTCGACGTCGCGGACGCGGGCGAGCAGGTCGGTGAAGGTCGGGTTGCCGCGCAGGTCGAGGCGCAGCGCAAGGGTGTTGACGAAGAAGCCCATGACGTCCTCCAGCGCCGCGTCCTCGCGGCCGGCGACCGGCACCCCGAGCGGCACGTCCGCGGTGCCGGCGAGCCGGCCGAGGGTGATCGCCAGGGCCCCCTGCAGCACCATGAAGGGCGTCGTCGCGGTGTCTCGCGCGAGCGCGTGCAGCGCGGCGGTGACGGGGGCGGGCACCTCGAGCGCGGCGACCGCGCCGGCGTAGGTCGGCTCGGCCGGCCGGGGCCGATCGGTCGGCAGCCCCAGCTCCTCGGGCACCCCGGCGAGCATCTGCGCCCACCACGACTCGTCGGCGCTCGCGTCGCGGGCCGCCGCGACGAGGGTGTGGTCGGCGTACTGCCACGCCGGCGCCGGCCGCTGGAGCGTGCGCCCCTGCCGGCGGGCGGCGTAGGCGTCGGCGAGGTCGCGCAGGAAGACGTCCTCGGACCACTGGTCGCTGGCGACGTGGTGGAAGACGGCGCTGAGCACGTGCCCGCCGTCGGGCAGCGCGAAGAGCGTGCCGCGCAGGGGCAGCTCGCCGGCGAGGTCGAAGGCGTGGTCCTGGGCCTGCCGCAGCGCGGCGTCGCTGTAGGCGGCCGACGTCAGCGGCGGCAGCTCGTCGCCGACGACCTGGCACACGGTGCCGTCGAGCTCGGGCAGGCGGGTGCGCAGCACCTCGTGCCGCCGGGCGACGTCGTCCCAGGCCAGCCGCAGTGCGGCGACGTCCAGCGGCGCGCCGAGCGGCCGGTCCAGCCGCACCGTCAGGGGGATGTTGTAGAGCGCGCCGGGCCCGTGCAGCCGGTCGAGGAACCACAGCCGCCGCACCGGCGACGACGCCGGGATCCGCGCGGGCCGCAGGCCGGGGCGCGCCGGGAGCGCGTCGCGCCCGCCGCCGGTGTCGAGCCGCGCGGCGATGGCCCGCGGGGTGCGCGCCTCGAAGATGTCGCGCACCGCCAGGCCCGCGTGCAGGAGCGCCCGCAGGCGGTGGCAGGCGCGCGCCGCGATGAGGCTGTGCGCGCCGAGGCAGAAGACGTCGTCCTCCGCGCCGACCGCCGCGCCGGCGATGCCGAGGAGGTCGGCGAAGACCGCGCGCACGAGGTCGACGCGGGTGTCCGGCGACGGGCGGCCGTCGTCGCGACCGGTCACCGCGCCCGTGACGCCCGTGACGCCCGTGACTCCCACGACGCCCGCGGGGTCGGGCAGCGCGGCCCGGTCGAGCTTGCCGTGGACGGTCATCGGCAGCGCCGGCAGCGGCACGACGACGGGCACCATGTGCGACGGCAGCCCGAGAGCGCGCACGTCGAGGCCCGAGACGTCGGGCGACGGCAGGGCGCGCTGGTCGGTGCCGCGTAGGTCGGTGTCGCGGTCGGTGTCGCGGTCGGTCGCCGGGGGCGCCGGCACGACATACGCGACGAGGCGGTCCTCCCGGACGACGACGGCGGCCTGGGCGACGTGCGGCGAGGCGAGGAGCACGGCCTCGACCTCGCCGAGCTCGACGCGGTAGCCGCGCACCTTGACCTGGCCGTCGGCGCGGCCGAGGAAGTCCAGGCCGCCGCCGGGGCGGCGCCGGACGAGGTCGCCCGTGCGATACATGAGCGCCCCCGGACGGCCCGCGGGGTCGGCGACGAAGCGCGACGCGGTCAGGCCGGGGCGGGCCAGATAGGCGCGGGCCAGGCCGGCGCCGACGAGGTAGAGCTCCCCGGGGGCGCCGACGCCGACGGGCCGCAGCCACGAGTCGAGGATGAGGCAGCCGGTGCCGTCGACGGGGGTGCCCAGGTGCGGGGTGGAGCCGGGGGTGACGTCGGCGCGCAGGGCGTCGACGCTGGCCTCGGTCGGGCCGTAGTAGTCGTGCACGCGCACGTCGGGCAGGGCGGCGCAGCGCGCCCAGAGGGTCGCCGACACGGCCTCGCCGCCGAGCAGCAGGAGCGCGGGCCGATGGGCCGCCTCCGGTGCCGCCAGGCCCGCGTCGAGCAGGTGCTCGGCGAAGGTGGGCGTGACGTCGAGGGCGTCGATGCGCTGCTGCGCGACGTAGTCGGCGACGGCCTGCGCGTCGCGGCGGGTCAGCTCGTCGAGCACGTGCAGCTCGTGGCCGCCGAGCAGCCACAGCAGCTGCTCCCACGAGGAGTCGAAGGAGAAGGACGCGGTGTGCGCGGCCCGCAGCCGGCGCCGACCCTGGCGCGCCGCGACGTCCTCGACGGTCGCGGCGAAGACGCCGCGCAGGTGGTCGGCGGCGAGGTTGGCCAGGCCGCCGCGCGTGACCTGCACGCCCTTGGGCCGGCCGGTCGAGCCGGAGGTATAGATGACCACCGCGACGTCGCGGGGGTCCGGGGCGGGCGCGCCGACGGGTGTCGCAGCGTCGGCGGGCAGGTCCGGCAGCGCCGTGAGCACGAGCACGGGCGCGGCGTCGGCGACCATGAGGTCGCGCCGCTCCTGGGGGTGGTCGAGGTCGAGCGGCAGGTAGGCGGCGCCGGCCTTCAGCACCGCGGCGATCGCGACGACGAGATCGGCGCCGCGCGGCATCGCGAGCGCGACGATCCGCTCGCGGTCCGCGCCGTGGGCGCGCAGCCAGGTCGCGAGGGCGTCGCTGCGCGCGTCGAGCCGGGCGTAGGTCAGCGTCGCGCCGTGCGCGGGGTCGACGAGGGCGACGTCGTCGGGGGCGCGGCGGGCCGCGTCACGCAGCAGGGCCACGACGTCGTGGCCGGGCCACACGGACGTCGCGAGGCCTTCATCGCACACTCCGCTGTGCGATTCGGAGCCGGTCGGGTCCACGTAGAGATCACGGACCCTCGCCTCCGGGGCGGCCACCAGCCTGGCCGCGAGGGCCGCGAAGGTCGCCGCGAAGGCCTCGACGTCGCCCGGCGCGAGCAGGTCGGGCCGGTACTCCAGGAGGTAGCCCGCGCCGCCGTCGGCACTGCCAGCGGCGGGCGCGCCGGCAGTCTCGCCGCGGGGTGCTCCGGTGCCGGTCAGCGGGTTACCGCTGGGCAGCACGAGCAGCGTCAACGGGTAGTGGGTGTCGCCGCGGCTGCCCGCGTCGACGATCCGCAGCGTCTCCTCGCGGTCCCGCGCCGCGCTGTCGCCCAGGGCCGGGTCGTCGCCGTCGGCGGGGTAGTTCTCGACGACGACGAGCGTGTCGAAGAGGGTGCCGACGCCGGCGTCGGCCTGGATCGGCGCGAGGCCGCGGTGCTGGTGGTCCAGCAGCCGGGCCTGCTCGCGCTGCACGCGGCGCAGGGCGTCGGCGACGGGCTCCTCGGGGCGCAGGGTGACCCGCACGGGCACGGTGTTGCTGAAGAGTCCGATCGTCGACTCGACCCCGTCGAGGTCGGCGGGGCGCCCGGAGACGGTCGCGCCGAAGACGACGTCGGTGCCGCCGGTCCGCTCGCGCAGGGTCGCGGCCATGAGCAGCTGGATGACCGTGGTGAGGGTGACGCCGCGGTCGGCGGCGAGCGCGGCGAGCCCGTCGGTGACCTCGCGGGTCAGGCGCAGGTCGAGGGTGCGCGCGGCCCCGGGCGCGGCGGCGGCGCGCGTCCCGGCGAGCAGGGTGCCGCTCTCGAGGCCGGTCAGCGCCTGCCGCCACGCGACCGCGTCGGCCTGCGTGTCGCGGCGGGCGAGCCACGCGAGGTAGTCCGCATACTGCGCCGGCCGACCCGCGGACGGCGTGGCGTCGGTGGCGAGCTCGACGATCTCGCGCAGCAGCAGCGGGGTCGACCAGCCGTCGATGACGATGTGGTGGGTCGCGAGCAGCAGCCGGTGGCGCCGCTGCCCGAGCCGCACGAGCACGCAGCGCAGCAGCGGCGGGGCGGCGAGGTCGAAGGGCTCCGCGAGTTCCGCGGCGGTCAGCTCCTCGAGCGCAGCCTCCTGTTCGGCCGCGGGCAGGCCGGACAGGTCGATGTCGCGCCACGGCACGTCGATGTGGTCGGCGTCGAGGCACACCTGCACGGGCCGGTCGCCGACGGTGACGATGCCGGCGCGCAGCGCGTCGTGCCGGCCCAGGCATGCGGTGACCCGGTCGCGCAGCGTCGCGGCCGCGGCGTCGCTGCCGTCGAGATCGACGTGCGCCACCGACGTATAGACGTCGACGTCGTCGTGGTCGGCGTGGAAGGCGAGGCCCTCCTGCAGCGGTGACAGCGGCAGTACGTCACGCAGCCCCGGCAGCCGCGCGGCGAGCTCGGCGAGGGCGGCGTCGTCGAGCGCGACGAGCGGCAGATCGCCGGGCACGAGCCCCGACCCGGGCGCGGCCTGCGACAGCCGCGTCATCGCGGTGAGCGCGTCGCCCCACGAGGCGACGACGGCCTCGACCCAGGCGTCGTCGAGGACGCCCTCGGGGCGGCGCAGCTCGGCCGTGAGCACGGTCCGGCCGTCCTCCTGCGGCGCGCCGACGAGGTTGACCTCCAGCGCGAAGGGCGTCGGCGCCGCCGGGTCGAGCCACACGTCGAAGCCGTCGCCGGCCCCGCGGCCCCCGTCGGCCAGACGCCCCAGGTAGTTGAACAGCACCTGCGGCTGCGGGAGCTCGCGCAGCTCACCGCGCAGGTGCGCGAGGATGCCGTAGCCGGACCCGTCGCCCGGCGTCGCCCGCAGCGCCCGCTTCGTCGCCCGCAGCGCGGCCGCGGCCTCGTGGCCGTCCCGCGCCTCGTCGCTCGCGTCGTCGTCGGCCGCGCCGGCGTCGGCCGCGGCGGCGTCGGCCGGGGCGGCGTCGGCCGGGGCGAGGGCTCGCCTGCGGGTCTCGGATCGCAGGTCGATGCGCACGGGGTATTCGGCGGTGAACCAGCCGACGGTCCGCGCGAGGTCGGGGGTGCGGCCGTGGCCCTCGACGGCCACGAGCAGGTCACCTCGCCCGGACCGGGCGGCGACGACGCTGGTCAGGGCGGCGAGCAGCAGCTCCTCCGGCCGGGCGCGCAGGCGGCGGGCGGCGGCCTCGATGGCGTCCAGGCCGGGGCCGGGCACGGGCAGGACGTCCAGCCGTGACGTGGCGACGGTGTCGCGCGCGTCCGGGTGGCGTCGCCCGAGCGGGCCGTCGGGCGCGGGCGTCGCCGCGCTCCGGGCATCGTCGAGGTCGCGCGGGCCGCCGCTCAGGACGCGTCGCCAGTAGGGCAGCTCGCCGCTGACGTCGCGCTCCGACAGGCCCCTGGCCCAGGTGCGCAGCGACGTCGCCACCGGCTCGAGAGTGGGAGCCGGCGCGTCGGCGGCGGCCGCGGCGAGCAGGAGGCGCAGGTCGCCGAGCAGCACGCGCCACGAGACGGCGTCGACGATCGTGTGGTCGAGCGTGAGGACGAGTCGGTCGGCGCCGTCGCGGCGCACGCGCCGATACGTCGCGACCTCCCCCGCCGGGCGCGGGGCGTCGGGCGCCGTGAGCCGCGGGGTGACGCCCCCGCGCGGGGCGATGCGCGGCAGCGGGCTCCCCGCGCCGTCGGCGGCCCCACCGTGCCCCGTGCCGGGCCCGTCGTCGCCAGACGCTGCGGGCTCGTCGCCAGACGCTGCGGGCTCGTCGCCAGACG
>JAVTVZ010000130.1:0-3429 GCA_032229625.1 Dermatophilaceae bacterium
CCAGGTGAGGACCTTCCTCCCGGACCGGTCGACCACGACGGCTGCCAGACTGTCGGCAGCGGGGCGGCTGCGGCACGCCGTGCGACCGCGCCGCCGCGAGGCGGGCCGACCGACGGAGCAACAACGAGGTGTGACGCGATGATCGTGCGCGAGATCATGACCAGCCCGGCCTACAGTGTGCGGCCGGAATCGCCCCTGGACGACGCCCTGCGCATCATGGCCGAGCGCAAGGTGACCGCTCTGCCCGTCGTCGACGCCGACGACGCGCTGGTCGGGGTGCTCAGCGAGATCGACCTGCTGCGCCGGGCCGTCGAGCCCGACCGTCGGGCCCACGTGCTGCCCGTGCACGAGAGCGAGCCGCTGCCCGAGACGGTCGGCGAGATCATGACGACGACGCCGCGCTCGACGACGGAGTCCAGCGACGTCGCCGACCTCATCACGCTCTTCACGAAGAGCTCCTTCAAGAGCCTGCCGGTGCTGCGCGGCCGCACGCTCGTGGGGGTCATCAGCCGCAGTGACGTCGTGCGGGCGCTGTGGCGCACCGACGAGGACCTGCGCGACGACCTGCTCGCGGCGTTCCACGACTACGGACAGGACGGGTGGACCATCGAGGTGCGCCGCGGGGTCGTCGAGGTCACGGGCACCGGCACCAGCCGCGAGCGCGACATCGCCGCAGCCATCGCCCACTCCGTGCTCGGCGTCAGGCGGGTGCACGTCACCCAGGCGGCCCAGGGCTGAGCGGGGCGTGGGCACGCGCGAGCCGAGGGGCACCGGGCCCGACCCGCGGTGGGACGACCGGGCCGGCGCCGCCGGGGTAGGTGGGATGGCGGCCGCGGGATTCCTGGGCGGCGGGGCCTCCGGCTTCGCCCGCCCCCCGGCGCGCGAGGGCGCACGCGTCGCAGAGCCCGGAGTCGTCGAGGGCCGCGATGCCCGCACTGTCGGCGGAGGGCGCGACGGCTGCGAAGGACTCGATGACCCCGGGGCCGGACGCGCCGGTCGCGCTGATCGTGCTGGTCGTGCTGGTCGTGCTGGTCGGCGGCCAGCGCACGCCGCGCCGCCGACCCAGCGGCAGCTCTTCCCGCGCCCGCAGACGACGCGGGCCGGGCTGGACCGGGTCTTCGTCTACATCATCGTCGCGCTGCGGCTCGTCGACCTCGCGCAGATGATCCCGGCCGTGCTGGGCACGGTCGGCCGCTCCCCCGCGCCGGTCGTCGACCTCGCGGTCGGCGCGGCCTTCCTCACGTGGAGCCTCGTGCTCATCTCGCTGGGCCTGACCGACGGATCGCTGCGGCGGCGGCCGTGGCTCGTGCACGTCGACATCTTCTTCTCGTGTCTGTGCCTCGTCGCGGTCATCGTCGTGACCCCACCGGCGCTGCGCGACAACCTGTGGGACGCGTGGGGGTCGTGGGTCGGCTACTCCAGCGCCCTCTTCGCCGGGATGGCGTTGCGGCGCCCGTGCAGCCGCGTCGCGGCGGGGCTGACGCTCTTCGCGTGCGCGGTGGCGCCGACGACCTACCTGCCGGGGCATCCGGAGGTCGTCTTCGCCGGCTGGACCAACGCGCTGATCTACCCGGCCTACACCGCGATCGGGTATGTCGTGTCGGACTACCTGCGGCGGGTCGCTGACGCCGCCGACGAGGCCCGTCGGGTGGCGGCGCAGGCCGCGGCGAGCAGCGCCGCGCACGCCGAGGCGGCGCGGCACCGCACGCTGCTGCACGACCAGGCGACGATCCTCGAGCTCGTGTCCCGCCGCATCGAGGATCCGGTGCTGGCCGACGCGCTGCGCCGGCAGGCCGGGGTCGAGGCGCGCAAGGTCGCGGCGTTCCTCACGCAGCCGCCGCTGACGACACCGACCGGGCGCGACACCGATCTCGCGGTGCTCGTGCGGCGGGTGGCGCAGGACTTCACGGATCTGCGCGTCGACGTCAGCGTCGACCTCGCCGACGGTGCGGTGCTGCGGGCGCCGATCGCGGCCGTCGTCGTCGGGGCGCTGACGACGATCCTGCACAACGTGCGCCGGCACGCCCTCGCCGAGCACACGGTCGTGCACGCCGACGTCGACGAGCACGGGTGGGAGCTGGTCGTGCGCGACGACGGGGTCGGCTTCGACCCGCAGTCGGTGCGGACCGGCTACGGGCTCGGGGAGATCGTCACGGGCGCCTGCCGGCGCGCCCGGCTCGACGTCACGGTGGACGCCGCGCCCGGTGAGGGCACGGCCATCACGCTGCGCGGCGGGCCGGAGACGCTGACGCCGGATTCGCTGGTGCCGTATCCGCCGATGGAGGACCTGACACGTGACCGGTCCCGCCCCGGTGAGCCCCCCGGGAATGCACCGGATACCCAGGACGGCCGATGACCAGGGAGGATGTCACCGTGTGGGGAGATCGTCGAGGAGCGGAGCAGGAGCAGGTGGCGGGGCGCAGCCGGTGGGGTCGGCACGGCGCTCCGCAGGTGTCGGCGGCGACCGGCGGGCCCACGGGGCCTGCGCGCGGACCCCGAGATGGCGCAGGTGCCGGGGGCACCAGAGGCGCCGCAGGGTCGGGCGGCCGGGGCGCAGCGCCGCGCGCCGGCTCGGGCGGACCGGACTACGGGTCGCGGGGGGTGCCGCCGCAGCGAGGGGTGCCGCCCGGCCAGCGCGGCGCGGCCCCGGGGCAGCGGGGTGGCACGCCGGGAGCGGCGGAGCGTGCCGGGCGCGGCGGGTGGCCGCGCGCGGCGGGCGCGGGACGGGCCCAGCAGGGGCCACCGATGGTGACGCTCGCCTCGATCGACGACGACACCCTCATCCGCGAGGGCATCGCGCGGCTGCTGCGGGGGGTGCGGGTCGTCGGCACCTACGAGATGGTCGAGGAATTCCTCGCCGCGCGGCCCCTCGTCGACGTGGTGCTGCTCGACCTGTGGCTGCGCACGCCCGGCGGCGACGCGACCATCCGACAGGGCGCCGCGGGGGTCGCGGCGGTGCACCGCGCCGGATACCGCGTGTTGATCTATACCAACGAGCGGCGCCGTGAGGTGCTCGCCGGGTGCCTCGCCGCGGGCGCGCAGGGCGTCATCCACAAGTCGGAGTCGCTGGAGACCGTCGTCGGGGCCGTGCGTCGCGTCGCCGCCGGCCAGGTCGTCGTCACGACGGCGCTGGCGGGGCTCGCGGAGATCGTCGAGCGCCGCGGCGGGCTGCCGCACCTGTCGCCGCGGCAGGTCGACGTGCTGCGCGGCCGGGCGCGCGGCGAGACCTACAAGTCGATCGCCGCGCGGCTGGACATCGCGCCGAAGACCGCGGAGGAATACATGGGTGAGGTGACGCGGCGCTTCTCCGACTTCATGCGCACCCACTCCGCCGCCGACCTCGAGCGGCACCTGGGCATCGGCATCGACGACCTGCTCGGCGACCGCTGAGGCCCCGACCGCCCGGCCCGAGACCCGGCACGACGACGC
>JAVTVZ010000130.1:3529-8437 GCA_032229625.1 Dermatophilaceae bacterium
CGACGCGCGCGCGTCAGCGGCGGGTGAGCTCGCTGCGCTCCCAGCCGCGGCGGGCGTCGCGGGCGCCGAGCCGCGCGTCGGGCTTGGCGCGGTAGACGACATACGGGCGCCACAGGTATTCCAGCGGCGCGCTGAAGACGTGCACGAGCCGGGTGAAGGGCCACATCGCAAAGAGCGCGAACGCCATGAACGCGTGCAGCTGGAACGTCAGCGGCGCGGCCGCCATGAGCGAGGGGTCCGGGTGGAAGGTGAAGAACTGCCGCCACCAGATCGACACGCCCTCGCGGTAGTCGTAATGGGCGACGACGTTGCCGAGGACCGTGTTGGCCAGGCCGAGCAGGATGACGCCGGCGAGGAAGACATACATGATCTTGTCGTTCGTCGTCGTCGCCGCGAAGACGGGTCCGGTCGTGCGGCGCCGGTAGATGAGGATGATCATGCCGACGACGGTGCACACGCCCGCGACCGCGCCGATCGACACCGCCATGAAGTGGTAGGCCTCCTGGCTGATGCCGACGGCCTCCGTCCACGACTTCGGGATCACCAGGCCGAGGAAATGCCCGCCGATGACGAAGAGCAACCCGAAGTGGAACATCGGCGAGCCGATCCGCAGCAGCTTCGACTCATACATCTGGGAGCTGCGGGTGGTCCAGCCGAACTTGTCGTAGCGATAACGCCAGAGGTGTCCGACCACGAAGGTGGCCAGACAGATGTAAGGGACGATGATCCACAAGAGCACATCCATGGCAACCTCACTTCGTGGCGGTGACGTAGTCGGGTTCGGCGGCCGATCGGCCGTAGGCCTCCATGCCGACCTCCTCGTCGGGCGGGCCGGCGGCGATGAGCGCGCGGACCGCGTCGCGGTCGCTGCCGAGCATCGCGGGGAAGGTCGCCGTGAGCGCGGCGAGCCCGTGGACGTAGGGCGAGCCGCGGTCGGCCAGCGAGATCCGCAGCAGCTCGATGCCGGCCCGGTGGTCCAGCAGCAGCACGCGCCCGACGGGCGGGTCGACGGTGGCGGTGAATTCGAGCAGCACGCACAGGTGGTCGGGCAGCTCGTCCTCGGACAGGTCGACGCCGCTGGCCTGGTAGGCGTGCTTGATGTCGAGCAGCGCCATCCCGCGTTTGCGGGTGTCGCCGTAGCCGTAGTAGCTCAGGTGCAGGCAGCAGCGGCGGCGCAGGTCGAACGTCTCGACGTAGTCGCGCTCGAGGACGTCGGCGGGGGTGCGCTGCAGGTGGTCGAGCAGGTCGAGCAGCGGCTGCGCGCCGCGGACCCCGTCGTCGAGGCAGTCTCGGGTCGCCTCGACGAGCAGCGGGAGCCGGCTGCGCAGCTGCGCGCTCGGGTAGTCCAGCGCGAGCGAGAGCACCTGGTAGAGGCGGCGGGTCGGCTCGTCGACCCGCACCCCGGCGGTCCGCTCGTGCGCCGGCGGACGCGCGGGGCCGGGCGACCCGGGCGACCCGACGGGCGCCATCGGCTGGGCCTCCTTGGGGCGGCGCCGCAGCAACGTCAGCGGGATCCTCACAGCGTCAACCCGTCCCGGCGCTCGCTCGGCGCGCCCATCTCGTCGGCCGTCTGGCGGCGCTTGGTCTCGGCGAAGGTCTGGATCGCCACGGGCACCGGCCCGCCGCGTCCGGAGTCCTGCCCGAAGGGGCTGCCGCCGCCGTACTCGCTGACCGCGCAGTCGGTCGCCAACTCCTCGAGCCGGTGCGCGTCCTCGACGTGCGCGGTCGGGATGACATACCGCTCGTCGTACTTGGCGAGCGCGAGCAGCCGATACATGTCGTAGACCGATTCCTCGCTCATCCCGACGGATTCGGCAATCTCGGCGCGGGGGTCGCGCCCGAGGTTGACGTCGCGCATGTAGGAGCGCATCGCCGCGAGCCGCTTGAGGACGCCCTCGACGATCGGCACGTCGCCGGCGGTGAAGAGCTCCGCGAGATACGACGTCGGGATGCGCAGGCTGTCGATCGCCGCGAAGAGCACCTCGTGACCCTCGGCGTCGCCGACGCCGGTGCGGGTCACCTCGTCGACGATCGGGCTCAGCGGCGGGATGTACCAGACCATCGGCATCGTCCGGTATTCCGGGTGCAGCGGCAGCGCGACCTCGTAGGTGTTGATGAGCGCCCACACCGGCGACCTGCGCGCGGCGTCCAGCCAGTCCTCCGGCACCCCCGCCGCGAGCGCCGCCTCCTGCACGGCCGGGTCGAACGGGTCGAGGAAGCACTCGCGCTGCTTGCGGTAGAGCTGCCGGTCGTCCGGCTCCGACGCGGCCTCGAGCACCTTGTCGGCGTCATAGAGGACGAGCCCGATATACCGCAGCCGCCCGACGCACGTCTCGGAGCAGACGGTGGGGATGCCGACCTCGATGCGCGGGAAGCAGAAGGTGCACTTCTCGGCCTTGCCGGTGCGGTGGTTGAAATACACCTTCTTGTAGGGGCAGCCCGTGATGCACTGCCGCCAGCCGCGGCACGCGTCCTGGTCGACGAGCACGATGCCGTCCTCGACGCGCTTGTAGATCGCCCCGCTCGGGCAGCTCGCCGCGCATGCCGGGTTGAGGCAGTGCTCGCAGATGCGCGGCAGGTAGAACATGAACGTCTTCTCGAATTCGAGTTTGACGTCTTCGCTGACCTTCCGCAGGATCGGGTCGTCCCGCGTCAGGGTCGGGCTGCCACCGAGGTTGTCGTCCCAGTTCGCCGACCACGTGATGTTCATCGGCTTGCCGGAGATGAGCGAGAAGGGCCGCGCGACCGGCGTGTGCTCCCCCAGCGGCGCCGAGATCAGCGTGTCGTAGTCGTAGGTCCACGGCTCGTAGTAGTCGGCCATACTCGGCAGCACCGGGTTCGCGAAGATCTGCAGCAGCTTCTTGATCCGTCCGCCGGCGCGCAGTTGCAGTTTGCCGCCCTTGACGACCCAGCCGCCCTGCCAGCGCTCCTGATCTTCGTACGTCCGCGGATACCCCTGCCCGGGCCGCGTCTCGACGTTGTTCCACCACACGTACTCCGTGCCGGCGCGGTTGGTCCACGCCTGCTTGCACGTCACCGAGCACGTGTGGCACCCGATGCACTTGTCGAGGTTCATGACCATCGCCATCTGGGCCATCACGCGCATCGCGTCACTCCTTCTTCGGTGTTCATCTCATGCCGAATCCCGCGGCCGCGGGGAGGCCCCCACCCAGACGAGGGCATCAGTACGTCACCTCTTGCGAGCGCCGCCGGATGACGGTGACCTCGTCGCGCTGGTTGCCGGTCGGGCCGTAGTAGTTGAACGCCCAGGAGATCTGCGCATAGCCGCCCGCGACGTGCGAGGGCTTGAAGAGGATGCGAGTGATCGAGTTGTGGATGCCACCGCGCTTGCCCGAGGCCTCGGCGATGGGCACGTCGACCGTGCGGTCCTGCGCGTGGTGCATGTAGACGAGGCCTTGTGGCATCCGGGAGGAGACGATCGCGCGGGAGGCGACGACGCCGTTGCGGTTGACGGCCTCGATCCAGTCGTTGTCGTTGATGCCGAGCTTTTCGGCGTCCTGCACGCTCATCCAGATGGCCTGTCCGCCGCGGGCCAGGGACAGCATGAGCAGGTTGTCCTGGTATTCGGAGTGGATCGACCACTTGTTGTGCGGCGTCAGATAGCGGACCGAGAGTCCGACGCCGTCGGGGCCGGATTCGCCGATCGCGGGCTCGCCGTAGAGCGCGGTCATGTTCAGCGGTGGACGGAAGACCGGCAGGGCCTCGCCCATCTCTTGCAGCCAGTCGTGGTCGATGTAGAACTGCTGCCGGCCGGTGAGGGTGTGCCACGGCTTGAGGCGCTCGACGTTGACGACGAAGGGGCTGTAGCGGCGGCCCCCGTGCTCCGAGCCGGACCATTCGGGTGAGGTGATCACCGGCTGCGGCTGGATCTGGGTGTCCTTGAAGGTGATCTGGTGCCCGGCTTCGCCTTCGGAGAGGTCGGTGAAGTGTTTGCCGGTGCGGGCCTCGACCTGGCGCCAGCCTTCGGTCGCCAGGCGCCCGTTGGTGGTGCCGGACAGGTGCAGGATCGCCTCGCACATGTCGCGGTCGCGGGCCAGCGAGGGCTGACCGGCACCGGCGCCGCCACGGACCGTGCCGTTGCGCTTGCGCAGCGTCTCGATGTCGGGGGTGGGGTCGAAGACGACGCCCTTGGTCGGCATTCCGAGTTTGGCGGCGAGCGGCCCGATCGCACCCCATTTCTCGGCGATGAGCGTGTAGTCGCGCTCGATGGGGATCATCTTCGGCATGGTCTTGCCGGGGATGGGGTCGCATTCCCCCGTGCGCCAATCCTTGGCGACACCGCGCGGGTAGGCGAGCTCGTCGGGGGTGTCGTGCTGCAGGGGCGCGACGATGCAGTCGGTGCGGGTGCCCAGGTGGTTGCGGGCGAGTTGGCTGACGGACTCGGCCAGGGCGGAGAACGCCTGGTAGTCGGTGCGGGTCTGCCACGGCGGGTTGATCGCCGGGTTGAACGAATGCACGAAGGGGTGCATGTCGGTGCTGCTGAGATCGTATTTCTCATACCACGTCGCCGCGGGCAGCACGAGGTCCGAATACAGGGTCGTGCTCGTCATGCGGAAGTCGAGGGTGAGCAGCAGGTCGAGTTTGCCCTCGGGCAGGTCGTCGTTCCAGATGACCTCGCTGCCGCGGCTGCCCTCGGGTGCGACCTGTGCGCGCAGGGAGCTGTCGGTGCCGAGCAGGATCTTGTTGAAGTACTCGTTGCCCTTGGAGGACGAGCCGAGCAGGTTGGAGCGCCACACGGTCATGACCTTGGGGTGGTTGCCCTCGCCGTCGGGGTCTTCGGCGACGAAGCGGATGCGCCCCTCCTGCAATTCGCGGACCAGGTATTCGGCGGGGGTCAGGCCTTCGGCCTTCGCGGCGTCGCAATGGTCGAGGATGTTGCCGCTCAGC
>JAVTVZ010000131.1:0-6805 GCA_032229625.1 Dermatophilaceae bacterium
GGTCTGGCGTCGACACCGACGCCTGCGCGAGGGGATCGAGGCGCTCGTCGAGGCGGCCGGCACCATGCCGTGGCCGGCCGGCACCATCGACGACGACCTGCTCGAGCTGGCCCTGAGCGCCACCCGGTCGGACTCGGCGACCTGGTGGGAGGACGTCGACGACGCCGAAGGCACCGGCGTCTCCACCGCCGTCAGCCCCGAGACCCTCGACGCCGGTCACGTCGGACCCGCCGCGCCACAGCAGCCGGGCCCGACGCGGCCCCTCGGCCCGCCGACCGCCGCCGGGTGGCGCGGCGCGCTGGCCCGCGCCACCGACCGTCGGCTGCTCGTGCGGGTCGACGCGCGGCGCTCGATCCTGCTCCAACGCTCCTGGCGCCGGCCCCCCTACAACCGGGGTGACGCCGACGTGCTCGCCGCGCTCCTGGCGATGGCGCAGGCCTCACGCGTGGCCGCCCGCCGCGAGACGCTGCTGCGGCGTCAGATGAGCACCGATGCGCTCACCGGCCTGTCGAGCCACCCGCGATTCCGCGAAGAGGTCCGCGAGCTCGTCGCCGACTGCGTCGCCGGTCAACGGTGGGCGATGCTCGACCTCGACCTCGACCACTTCAAGACCCTCAACACCCGCCTCGGGCACCTTGACGCCGACGCCGTGCTGCGCAAGGTCGGGCAGCGCATCCTCGCCGCGCCGCTGCCGGCGGCCCGATCCGGGCGCTTCGGAGGAGATGAGTTCCTCGTGGCGTTCCCCGTCGGCGCGGGCGGCGGCGCCGTCGACGCGGCCGTCGCGGCCCTCACCGGCTCCATCCGCCGCCCCATGCGCATCGGGGAGCAGCTCGTGCAGGTCAACGTGAGCGTCGGCTCCGCGATCGCCGATGCGGGGGTGGGGCGCCCCGAGGACATCGACGCGATCATCCACCAGGCCGAGGTCGCGATGCGCGCCGCGAAACGCAGCTCGGAATCCCACGGCCCGCCGCGCTGGGTCGACGAGCGCCGCCGCGTCCGCGAGCTGCTCGACGAGCGCGAGATCCGGGTCCACTACCAGCCCGTCGTCGAGGTGTGCTCCGGCCTGATCGTCGGCTTCGAGGCGCTGCTGCGCGTCACCGACCCCCAGCTCGGCGTCATCTCACCCGAGACGCTCGTCGACTCCGCGGCCCGAGTGCGGATGCTCGACGAGCTCACCCTGCTCATCAGCGAGCAGGCCCTCGGGCTCATGCGCGAGATCGCACCGCACTGCTCCCGACGGCTGCGCCTGAATCTCAACCTCGAATTCGAGCAGCTGCGCAGGGACAACGTCACGCTCTCGTGGCTCGTCGAGGAATTCACCGACGCCCCCGTCGACCTGCTGCTCGAACTGTCCGAGCGGCACAGCCTCGACTGGACCGAGGCGCACGCCGACGTCGCGCGCGGGCTGCAGCGCAACGGCATCGCGCTGGGCATCGACGACTTCGGGGCGGGGTATGCGACCTACCGCTTCCTCGACGCGTGGCGCTGGGCCGTCGTCAAGATCGACCGCGCGCTCGTCGGCTCCCACGACCGGCACGGGCAGCTGCTCATCCGGCACATCGCGACGCTGCTGCACGAGCTCGACGTGCCCGCCGTCGCCGAAGGCGTCGAGGACGCCGACCAGCTCGCGATGCTCGCCGACCTGGGCATCCGCTACGCGCAGGGCTATCACCTCGGGCGACCGATGTCGGCGACCGATCTGCTCGACACGGCGCTCGACGGGGGGCTCGACCGGCCGGTGACCTGACCGCCGTCACCGGCGGCCCGGCGGCGCTGACTCGCGCGTGACGAGACCCGCGACGAGGTCGGCGACGAGGTCGGGGCGCTCGAGCATCACCGCGTGGCCGCAGCCGCGGACGACGACGACCTCCACCGCCACGCCGTCGGCGCGCAGCGCGGTGGCGAGCCCGTGCTGGCGGCGCACCCAGCGGGTCGCCGGGCCCCGGCGGCGTCGCTGCGCCGCGACGACGACGGTGGGCGCGCGCAGCGGCCGGTCGGTGCGCGCCCGCGCGACCTCGTCGGCCATGGCGCGGTAGCAGGCGAGCTCGGTGGCGATGCCCGCCACGACCTCCGCCCGCCCGTAGACGGTCCGCGCGGCCCGCGGCAGCCACGCCTGCGCCTGCGCGTCGAACGCCGCTCCCCACGATCCGCCCCACAATCCGCCCCACGACCGGTCGGCCAGGCCCCGAAGCACCGGCCCCCAGCGGCGGGCGCCCAGGCGGCGCGACCAGCGGCGCAGCCGGGCGGCCTCGGCGGCGACCTGCACCGGCGGGCGCCCCGAGGGTGCCTCGACGGACGCGTCGAGCAGCACGAGACGGGACACCAGCTGCGGGTGCCGCCGGGCCAGCAGCTCGCCGATGAAGCCGCCGAGACTGTGCGCGACGACGACCGCCCGCGGCCCGGTGGACGTGAGTGCGGCGGCATCGGGCACCGTGGCATCGGACGCGGCGGGATCGGGCGTTGTGAGACCGGGCGCGATGGGTTCGGGCTCGGTGGGATGTGCCGCGCTCGGACCTGCTGTGACGCGGTCGCCCGGCGCGGGGTCGAGCAGTAGAGCGGCGAGCAGCGCGGCGACGCGGTCGGCCTCGAGCGCGGCGTCGACGAGGTCGCCGGCGGCGTCCGACAGGCCCGCGCCCGGCCGGTCGAGGCGCACGAGGCGGCACCCGGGCAGCAGCCGGTCGGCCAGGGGTTGCCAGTCGTACCAGGAGCCGGCAGCCCCGGCGAGGCACACGACGAGCGGCCCGGCGCCCTCGTCGAGCACGTGGACCGCAGGGCCGTCGGCGGGTCCGCCCGCGTCGCCGGGTCCGCCCGCGTCGCCGGGTCCGCCCGCGCCGGCGGGTCCGCCCGCGCCGTCGGCCGGCGGCGCGGACCCCGGGGTGACCAGGCGGCCCACCCGGATCGGGCCGAGCTGCGCCGGAGCGCTCATCGCAGCGCCGCGCCGCGGCGCCACGTGAGGAAGAGCAGCACCCACCACACCGCGAGCGCGGCGAGCGAGATGCGCTGGGCCGTGCCGAGCCCGCCGACGCCGTGCCCGGCGATCTCGGCGAGCGTGTAGGCCAGCGCGATCGTGTGCACGAGCGCGAGCGCGCCGCCCAGACGCATGAGCCAGGCGACCGTCTCGCCATGCCCGTCGGGGCCGTGCCCGTCGGTGCCGGCGCCGTCGGTGCCGGCGCCACGGGCCAGGTCGCGGCGCCGCCGCCACAGCCGCGCGGTCGCCCAGACGAGCGACACGAGCGCGAAGCCGCCGGCCAGGCTGCTGCTGACGACATGCAGCTGGTGGGTCAGCGGCAGCAGCCCGAGCCGCTCCTCCACGGCGCAGATGGCATCGGAGGTCGGCGCGCAGCTCAGCGGCAGCATCGCGTCGGCGAAGGTCGCCAGGCCGAAGAGCCCCAGCGCGACGAACGGCCCGTTGCGCCGCCACATCCGCCCCGACCTGCGGTCCCGCCACAGCAGCACCCCGACCGCGACGGCGAGCGCCAGTCCCGCGGCGGCGTCGAAGCCGCGGAAGAGCCGCGTGAAGGGCTGGTCGCGCGCCGACAGTTCACTGACGTAGGCGGAGGCGGCGTCGTGACCGGGGTTGAGCAGCGGCGCGATGAGCCACGCCGAATACAGGATCGCGGCGCACCCCGCGACGAGCGCCGCGAGCCGGGCGGCGTGACGGGTCCGCCGATCCTCACGTGCCACGTCACCCTCCTTGTGCGTCCGACCTGCCCTCCCTATCGTCACCCCAGCGACACGCCTGTGGGCCGCCCCCGCCGGTCTCCCGGTGGTCGGCGGCCCACGAAGGTCGCGTGCCCGCGATCGCGAGCGAGCGAGGCTACAGGACGAGGCTCAACGCGAAGGCGATGGCGAAGCCGACGGTGCCGATGAGCGTCTCCATGACGGTCCACGTCTTCAACGTCGTCTTTTCGTCCATGCCCAGGAAGCGGCCGACGAGCCAGAAGCCGGAGTCGTTGACGTGCGAGAGCACGGTCGCGCCACACGCGATGGCGATGACGATGAAGCACAGGTCGAAGGCCGACAGGCCGCTCGTCGCGGCGACCGTCGGGGCCATGAGCCCGGCGGTCGTCGTCAGCGCGACGGTCGCCGAGCCCTGCGCGACCCGCAGCGCCGTCGAGACGACGAAGGCGGCGACGATCACCGGCAGCCCGGTCGACTCCAGGCTCGTGGCGAGCGCCTCACCGATACCGCTCGTGCGCAGCACGCCGCCGAACATGCCGCCGGCGCCGGTGACCAGGATGATCGCGCAGACGGGGCCGAGGGCGTCGTTGAGCACCTTCTCGATCGTCGCGCGGCTGCGGCCACCGGCGAGCAGCACGCTGGCGACGAGCACCGTGATGAGCAGCGCGACGGGCGTCTTGCCGATCATCCGCAGCGCGTTGACCCAGGTTTGGTCCTTGTCGATGACGCCCGCGGTGCCCAGGGTGTTGAGCCCGGTGTCGAGGAAGATCAGCACGAGCGGCAGCAGCAGGATGAAGAGCACCGTGCCGAAGGACGGCAGGGGGCCGGTGTGCGTCGTCTCCTCCTCGCTGCCCAGGGAGTCCGGCACCGGCAGGTCGAACCGTCGGCCGGTGAACGTGCCGAAGAGGTAGGCGCCGATATACCAGGTCGGCAGCGCGATGATCAGGCCGATGATGAGCAGCAGACCGAGGTCGGCGCCGAGCAGCTCGCCCGCGGCGACCGGGCCGGGGTGCGGCGGCACGAACGCGTGCATGACGGCGAACGCGCCGGCGGCGGGGAACGCATACAGCAGCACGGACCCGCCGAGGCGGCGGGCGACGCTGAAGATGATCGGCAGCATGACGACGAGGCCGGCGTCGAAGAAGATCGGGAAGCCGAAGAGCAGGCTGGCGACGCCGAGCGCGAACGGGGCGCGCTGCTCACCGAATCGGCGGATGAGGGTGTCGGCGAGCACCTGGGCGCCGCCGCTGATCTCCAGGAGTCGACCGATCATCGCGCCTAATCCGACGAGGAGCGCGACGCTGGCCAGGGTCGAGCCGAAGCCGTCGAGCAGGGTCGGGACGACCTTGTCGAAGGGGATCTGCGTCGCGAGGGCCGTGAGCAGCGAGACGAGCACGAGCGCGACGAACGCGTGCATCTTCAGCCCGATGATGAGGGCCAGGAGCACGAGCACGGCCGTGAGGGCGATGAGCAGCAGCACCGGCCCGGAGTAGGCAGGGGCCATCTTGTCGGCGGTCGCCCAGCCCGGCGACGACCAGGACAGGACCCCCGCGGGTGCGGCTAGGGCTTGGGACAACACGCGACCTCCTCGGCACAGGCGAGCCCACACGACGCTGTGGGACTGCGCCAGTCTGGCCCGTCGCCGCGCGCCGCTGCACGCCGGGGGGGCGACACGGCCGATTGTGACGAGGCCGTGACCTGATCTCGGGAACTGCGCGGCGCGGGCCCCGGCCGCCTCACACGGGTCAGGCGGCCGGGCCGACGGGGAGGTCGTCGCTGATGTCGCTGTCGGGGTCGGCGATGAACTGCGGGGCGCTCGCGCCGAACTCGGCGGCCAGCCGGCACGCCGCCGCGTAATACGTGCGGCGGGTCTGCTCCACCGAATCCGCCAGGCTGTAGACGAAACTCACCGGCGCGATGCGGTCGACCGGTCCCTGCGCGGGTAGCAGCTCGCCGGTCGTCTCGTCGAGCCGCCGCGGCACGATCGACTCCCCGGGCACCTCGGCGTGCGCGAGCACGCGGATCCGCACGTCGCCGCGATACCCCCGCTGCGCGGCGCGCCGCGTCACATAGACCCGAGCCTCGGCGAGCACGCTCTCGAGGTCGGGCAGCAGCACGTGCGCCGGCACGCACCCGGCGTCCGGGATCCAGCCGTAGCGGCTGCCTCCGACGATGACCCGGGTCGGCTCGAGGTGCAGGGCGCCGAGCACCGTCGTGACCTCCGGGGTGCCCATCGTCGCGCGCGCGGTGCGCCCGTCCGGGCTCACCTCGAACTGCGGGTCGCCGGGCAGGTAGGCGAGCGGCCCGATCGGCACCTCGCCGGCGCCCATGGCCGCGAGCACGATCTCGATGAGGTCGTCGTGCTCCACGGGCTGCGGCGTCAGGTCGACGAAGTCGCCGACGACGATCGCGCACACCCCCAGGGTCGGGTCGATGAGATCGACGACCGGGCGCGCGGCCTGCAGGAGCTCGTCGTAGGCGGCGTCGCGCGCCGCCTCGTGCTCGGCGTCGCCCGTCGCGCCGGGGCCGGACGGGTCCGGCGCGGGAGGTGGAATGTCGATGGAGGCCACAGCCCATTGTCGTCCCTGGACCCCTCGTTGCGAAATACTCATAACGGCGTTTCGGCTCGGGCCACCGCGCGCGGCGCGCTGCGCGAATCTGCTCAGGTCATGGGGAATTCGTCCGTACAGGCACGCATGGAGCAGCTGCGTCGCGATATCGCCGAGGCCGAGGCGCGCATGCGTGTGACCTTCGGCACCAGATCGGCCATCCGCAACCTCGTCGAGAGCCTCGACGACGGTGAACAGGTCGTCGCGATGGTCGCCTGCTTCTACTCCGGCAGCGACGGCCTGCTCGTGCTCACCGACCGGCGCGTCATCGCGGTGCGCGACGACTATTCGAAGTTCCGACTGCAGGCCGTGCCGCTGCGCGACATCACGGCGCTCGACTACGCCCCGAGCGTGCACGACGGGCTCGCGGTGCTCACCGACGCCGGTCGCGTCGCGGTGCGCAAGATGGACCGCACCGACAGCGACGCCCTCGCGGCCGCGCTCGTCGAGCGGGTGCCGCACATCGTCATCGGCGCGAGCCGACCCGGGGCCGACCCGCACCGCGTCGGGCCGAC
>JAVTVZ010000131.1:6905-8398 GCA_032229625.1 Dermatophilaceae bacterium
CGCTGTAGCCGTCGTGGTGCTTCGACGCGACGGGGTCGCGGCCCTCAGGCCTCGCCGCGGGCGCGCAGCGCGAGCCAGAGCCGCGCGGCGACGTCGGGGTCGTCGACGTCGACGGCGCCGACCCGGGCGACGAGCCCCAGCCGGTGCCGGATCGTGTTGCGGTGCAGGCCCAGCGCGGCGGCGGCGCCCTCGATGCGCCCGCGCGCGCGCAGGTAGGCCGCGAGCGTACCGAGCAGGTCCGCGCGGCCGTAGCCGGCGAGGGCCTCCAACACGGCGTGCTCGTCGCGCGGGAGCGTCGGATGTTGCGACCGCTCGCGCCGTCGTGCTGACTCCGGCCGCGCGGGTCGCCCGCGGGCGCCGGCCGGGGAGCGGCTGTCGGCGCCGTCGGCCGCGTGGAGGGCGCCGCCGTCGAGCGCGGGCGGCCTGGCCGTCAGGTCGACCCACTGCCCGGGGCGCAGCGACGCCACCCGTGTCGCGGCCCGCTCGAATTCCGCCGCGAGGCGCGTCGCCGGCACCGGCGGCCCGAGCATCCCCGTCGCGCCGGGGGAGCGGGGCACACGTGACCAGGCGCGCTGCGCGGACTGCGCCGGCCACGCCCAGGTCGTCACGTCACGATCGGTATGTCGTGCGAGCTGATCGGGGGGCAGGCCGGCGCGGGCCGCGGTCGGCCCGCCGGGGTCGGCGACCGCGCCGACCCGCACGCTGCCCGGGCGTCCGCCGCCGTGCGCGACGACATACGCGATCGCGGCGTCGGGCAGGTCGAGGGCCAGGAGGCGACCGACGACGGCCGGGCCGACGGCGCGCAGCATCGTCGCGTCCCGCAGCCGCGCGGCGGCCAGGTCGAGCACCGCGCACGCGGCGAGCGTCAGGTGGCGCATCTGGCCGGGGATCGGACGGGCGTGTCCGCACACGACATACCCGCCGTCGGCGATGCCGGTCGGCTGCAGCAGCACGTCGTCGCCGCCGAGGGGGAAGGTCGCGCCGGCGAGCGCGCCGCCGGTGCGGATCCGCCGGGTCTCCTGCGCGGCCCGGGTCGCGGCCGCGCCCGCCGAGCGGGGCCACACCGCGTCGGGACGGCCGTCGGCGTCCAGGTGCGCCGCCCACCCGTCGACGGCACCGGCGAGCACCCGGATCACCTGGCTGCGGGCCTCGTCGGCGTCCGGCTCACCGTGCGTCGCGGCCCGCACGAGGGCGTGCGTCGCGCCGAGGGCTCCGGTGAGTTCGGCGCTCTGGGCCTGCCGTTCGCCGGCGAAGTAGGCGGTCAGGATCGTCCGGAAGGGCGTGCGCACCGGCACGACGAGCAGGGGCAGCCCGGCCCGCTGCGCCGCCAGCGTCAGCGCCTGCGGCACCGTGTCGTGCACCGGTCCCAGCCCGAATCCCAGCGCCGCGACGCCCGCGCGCACGAGCCGCGTCACATAGCCGGTGGCCGGCGTGACCTGCGAGGGCAGGCTCAGGCCGGTCGTCAGCAGCAGTTCGCCGCCGGCGAGGAACGG
>JAVTVZ010000132.1:0-8323 GCA_032229625.1 Dermatophilaceae bacterium
CCCCCTCCCTGTCGAGATGCGCGAAGCTCTCGTCAGTCGCGAAGCGAGGAAGTCACACGTGCGTGATGCTGACTGATGGCCATGTGACTGCACGATCGCGCCGTAGCGTAGGTGGGTGACCAGGTTCGTCATCGATGCCGTCACCTTGGTGCACGTCGTCTCTGAGCAGCTCGAGGTCAACTCGGCTCATCGGCTCGTGGCTCCCAACGGCATCCGCTCGCAGGCCTTGACGCTGCTGTTGGACGCGGTGCGATGCGGCAGGACGTCGGAGAGGGAGGCGCTCGCCCTGGAAGCCCGGATGACGGAGGTCAAGATGAGGCTCCTCGGCGATCGAGTCTCGCGTCGGACGGCGTGGCGGATCGCCCGGGAACAGGGCTGGGCCGACCTGGTCGAGGCGGAGTATGTCGCCGTCACCCGCCTGCAAGCTGATGCCTTGGTTTCGGTCGACCAGCAGGTCGCCCGCCGACTGCAGTCGCTCGTGCCGATCCAGCCGGTCCAGGCGCTCAGCCTCCCACCGCCGCACTGAGATCGGCACGACCATGACGGCCTCCGGGCGAGGTGACCGCTGCTGTCGCCGAACACCATCGAGAGCGGGGTCGACAGCGCGCGTCGCCGGCCCGCCGAGCGGCGTCGCCGACGGCCGCTCAGGTCTGCGCCGGTCCGCTCATGGTCCTGTCTCGGGCACGGCCACGCTGCGGCGCGACGAGCGCGACGACACCCAGTGTGGTCCCCACGAGGCTGACGCCGCTGACCACCGTGCGGATGATGTTGCCGACCTGCCAGGCGCCGGAGTACTCCCGCCAGATCGCCCGAGCCTCGTCGACGTCGTGCGGCACGGCGACCCCCGCCAGGGTCTCGTTGAGCCGGACGTTGTACGTCATGGTCAGCGCGACGCCTCCCACGATGTAGAGCAGTGCGGCCGCGCCGTAGAGCGCGGCGGCACGGCGGCGGCCGACTCCCCAGGCCAGTGCGGCGGCGAGCAGCGTCACCGGGGCCGAGCCGAAGAACGCGGCAGCGAACACGGGATTACGGACGGAGGCGTTCATCGCCTGCATCGCCGCGATGGCCGTGCGGGGATCGGTGGCGTCGAGGCCCCACATCGTGGAGCACACCCAGGCGTAGAAGAAACCGAAGATCGCGCCGGCGCCGACGACGGCGGCGAGGGCCGCGACCAGCGCAAGGACGCGAGGGAGCCGCGCCTCCTCGGCCTCTGCATGTGTGGGGATGGTGGACGTGGTCATGACCTGGCTCCTCACCGAACTGATGGGTTCGATTAACTATGCGAACCGCCAGGTACGATTAGCAAGTGGTCGGACGACACTCAGGGACGCGTCGGGGTCGTCCCCGAGCGGGCGAGCGCGACGCGCGCGAACGACACGTGCTCGACGCCGCGCTCGCGGAGTTGTTGGAGTCCGGCTGGACGGGCTTCACGATGGCCCGCGCGGCTCGGCGGGCGGGCGCCTCCAAGGAGACCCTCTACGCCTGGTTCACCAATCGCGACGGGCTCATCCGCGCGCTCATCCAGCGCAGCGCGGACGCCTCGGCCCGGGCGGTGGCGGAGGCGCTGACCGAAGCCCGCCCGGCCGAGGTGACCCTGCGCGCGTACGCCGAAGGCCTCCTCACCCTGCTCACCGGCCACCAATCGATCGTGCTCAACCGCGCCGCCATGAGCTCACCGGAACTCGCCGACGCCCTGCGCGCCGAGGGCCGCGACCGTGTCGGCCCGCTGGTCGAGGCCTATCTCGCCGATCGGCACGCCGCCGGCGACATCGACTGCCCCGACCCCGGTGACGCGTTCGAGGTGCTCTACGGGCTGATCGTGCGGGACACACAGATCAACGTGCTCCTCGGGGCGACACCCCCCACGGCTGCGGAGATCACCGAGCGGGCCAGCAACTCCGTGGACCACTTCCTCCGTCTGCACTCCCGCGCAGAGTGACGGTGGCGCTCGCCGCGTCGTCGTCGAACCCCGCCAGGACGGAGTTTCCCCGTCTCCAGCGGCCGCTGATCGTGGCGCCGAGAAGGCACGGAGGGACGGGAGCGCGGCCCTGCCCCGCGTGACCGGTGGCCGAGCCACGGGGCAGGACACTCGGGTCGGCTCAGACCTCGAGCAGGACCTTGATCTCGCGGCGCTCGTCCATCGCCTGGTAGGCCTCGGCGGCCTCGTCGAGCGGGAGGCTCTTCGTGAAGACCTTCCCCGGGTGGATCTCACCCTTCTGGATCCGCTCGATGAGGTCCGGCAGGAAGCGCCGCACCGGCGCGGGACCGCCCTCGAGGTGGATCTCGCGGGAGAAGAGGTCGCCGCCGTCGAGCGTCTGGTCGTGGGACACGCCGACGAAGCCGACATACCCGCCCGGGCGGACCGAGGCCAACGCCTGGTCCATCGACTCCTGCGTGCCGACGGCCTCGCAGACGCCGTGCGCGCCGTAGCCGCGCGTCAGCTCCTTGACCTTGGCGGCCCCCTCGCTGCCGCGCTCGGCGATGACGACGTCGGCGCCGAACTCGCGGGCGAGCGCCGCGCGGTCCTCGTGTCGGGAGAAGGCGATGACCGTCTCGGCGCCGAGAGCCTTGGCGGCCAGCACGGCGCACAGACCGACGGCGCCGTCGCCGACGACGGCGATGGTCTTGCCGGGGCCGGCGTTCGCGGCGACGGCGGCGTACCACCCGGTCCCGAGCACGTCGGACGCGGCGAGGTAGTCGGCGAGCGTGCCGGGGTCGCTCGGCGCGCCGCCGGGCACCGCGACGAGCGAGCCGTCGGCCAGTTCGACGCGCATGTACTGCGCCTGGCTGCCGGTGTACTTGCCGGCGTTGGCGCAACGCGACTGGTAGCCGGCCTGGCAGATCTCGCACGTGTTGTCCGACAGCATGAACGAGCCGATGACGAAGTCGCCGAGCTCCAGGGTCGCGACGTCGGCGCCCTTCTCGACGACCGTGCCGACGTATTCGTGACCCATGAACCGGTGGTTCACCGCCTGAAACCCGCGGTAGGGCCACAGGTCCGAGCCGCACACGCACGCAGCGGCCAGCTTGAGCACCACATCGGTCGGCTTGACGACCCGCGGCGTGTCGATCGTCTCCACGGTGACGTCGCCCGGTGCGTTCATGACGACGGCGCGCATCGTCGCGGGGATGGTGTTCTCAGAGTTCACGATTGGTTCTCCCGGTGTGTTCTCGTGCGGTCAGCGCATCAGGACGGACCGGCGGCCGCGGGTGAGCTCGACAGCCCGTCCGAGCACCGTGGGGGCCGAGGTCGCCGCGGCGCGGCGAGACATGAGCACCTCGCGCGCCTCGCCTCGATCGTCCATGCGGCCGAGAATAGGCGCCGGTCCACGCGGGAGGCAGATCCTGTCGGTACCGAGGACGACGACGTCGGCGTCACCATGGCTCTGCGCTGATCCTGGGCCAACGGCTCTGATACTGCGCGACTTTGTGCGCGTAGACGGACTCCGGGGCTAGTCGGCGATTCGGCCGTAGATGCATGGTGATCATGTCTTCGAGACCGTAGGGCGCGTAGATCTTCAGGGCGCCGGGGGCGCGTGAGATCCCCACAGCGCAAGAGGTCGAGGCGAATGCAGCGATGGCGTCACGTGCACTGCTGAACGCGGTGCGGGGACCCCGAACTTCTCCTCGTACCAGAGATGCACCCGAGCCTCGTTGCGCATCTCGATGATGGCCGGCACATCGGCGAAGAGGCGGTCCGCGCGGTGAAGCACCTCGTTCTCTGCCTCCCACGACAGGTCGGAGTCGTCGAAGTAGAACAGGTCGTAGTCCTTGATTCCCCAGCCGGGCTCTCGACCGTCGATCGCGTTCCAGACGTTCTGAAACACGGCACCGCCGGTCGGTCACCATTCAGGCAGGCGCAATGAGCCGGCATGATCCAGAATCGTTCGACATACCGGGTCGGCGAGGACAGCCCTCCGAGTGAATCTCTGCGCAACCACGGGGGCGATTGTGTCACTTGGGCGCTATCGGACCTCATGGCATCGGCTCGCGGGTGGTGGCGGGCCTGTGCGAGACGGGCCAGCACAGGCGGCGTCATGGGCGTGCTGGGCGACGTGGTGCGCGACGGGCTCGGCGAGTGTGGCGGGGAGGTGGTGGCCCATCCCGGGGATGACGAGGTGCCGGGCGTTGCGGACGGCCGTGGCGGTGGCCGCGCCGCCGGTGACGGCGACCATGCGGTCGCGGTCGCCGTTGATGACGAGGGTCGGGGCGGTGACGCGGGCAAGGGCAGCGGTGCGGTCCCCGGAGGACTGGATGGCTTGGATCTGCCGGGCCTGGCCGGCCGCTTGGTCGCCCGCGGCCCGGTCCCACGTGCGGACGGCGAGCTGGGTCTCGGCGACCTCGTCGATCGGATGGTCGGCTCCGGCCATGTGTTCGGTGATGCGCAGGTGGGCGCGGACCGCGGCCGGGCTGGTCGTCGCTGCGGGGGCGAGGAGGATCCTCTTGGTGGCGAGCGTCGGCTGCCCGACCGTGCTCGCACCGGTCGTGGAGTAGAGCGAGGCGAGGGAGGCGACCCGGTCCGGGTGCTCGGCCGCGAGGACCTGGGCGATCATCCCGCCCATGGAGCGCCCGACGAGATGGGCCCGTTCGACCCCGAGATGGTCGAGCAGCCCGAGGCAATCCTGCGCCATGTCCGCCAGCGAGTAGGCGTCCGGGCGTGGGCGGCCCAGGGCCTGACGCCACACCGCGGGCGGCGGCGCGTCGACGAAGCTCGAGCGCCCCGAATCCCGGTTGTCCATCGTCACGACCTGGAAGCCGGAGCGGACGAGGGACTCGACGAATCGCGACTCCCACGCGATGAGATCCTCACCCAACCCGGCAACCAGCAGCATCGTCGGATCATCGGGGCTGCCGTGCTCGCGGTAACAGAGCGTGATGCCGGTTGCGAGAGTGGCGAACCGGTCGTCGCTCGAGCCACGAGGCTGCTCACCCACGGACCGTCGCCTCCGTCCGGCCGCCGAGGTCGGCTACCGACATGGTGCGCGCGGGGCGGGACCGCGACCGAAGCGCAGCGCGTCGTCGGCGACCGGCCCCCGCAGCATGCGGGCGTCGTCCTGATACGACATCTCCATCCGCCACGGGCGGCTCGTGCCCTGCTTCGGCAACTGCGGCGCCCCGCGCTTGGCGTAGCCGGACTTCAGGTCCATGACCGGGCGCAGCTCCAGTCCCGGCTCGAGCACGGGGACGGCGCTCGTGTAGCCGTGCCCGTCCATGTGCGTAAGCAGGTCCACGAAGTAGCGGCACATGAGCGAGACCTTGAGTGTCCACGACGACGTGGTGTAGCCGATGGCCATGGCCCAGTTGGGGACTCCGGACAGGAGCATGCCGCGGTAGGCGACGCAGTCGGGCACCGAGACCTCCTGCCCGTCGACGACGATGGGCATCCCGTCGAACAGCTGGAGCTGTAGCCCCGTCGCCGTGACGACGATGTCGGCCGGCACCTCTTCTCCCGAGCCCAGGACGACACCGCGCTCGCTGAAGTGGTCGATCGAGTCGGTGACGATCGAGGCGCTGCCGTCGGAGAGGACGTCGAAGAAGTCCCCGTCGGGAGCCAGGCAGAGTCGCTGGTCCCACGGGTCGTACGGGGGATTGAAGTGCGTGTCGACGTCGAAGCCCTCGGGCAGTCGCTTGCGGTTCTCCCGGCGGATCAGGGCGCGGCCGGCCCTGGGGAAGGCCCGCAGGCCGCGGACGATGGCGCGCTCCACGGCGATGTTCTTCAGGCGCGTCAGCCGGTAGCCCCGCTCCACGCCGAAGACCTTCGTCAGCGCGAGCGCGGTCCGATCCACACGTGGCATCGACATGATGTAGGTGGGGGTCCGCTGGAGCATCGTCACGTGGGCGGCGGCCTTCGAGCCCTTGAGCAGCGACGGGACGAGCGTGACGGCCGTCGCCCCACTGCCGATGACAACGACTCGCTTGCCCGCGTAGTCGAGATCCTCAGGCCAGTGCTGCGGGTGCACGATCGTGCCGCCGAAGTCCTGCGCACCCTCGAAGGTCGGCGCGTAGCCCTCGTCGTATCGGTAGTAGCCGGTCGCCGCGAAGACCCACCGGGTGCGCAGTGTCACCACCTCGCGCGTGCCGGCGACGGTCCGCTCGACCTGCAGCGTCCACGCCGAGTCCTGGCTCGACCACTGCGCCCCGAGCACGCGGTGGCCCGTGCGGACGAGGTCGGTGAGTCCGTGCTGCTCGACCGTCTCCCGCAGGTAGTCGAGGATGAGTGGGGCGTCGGCGATGGCCTGCTCGTGGCGCCACGGCTTGAACTCGTACCCGAACGTGTGCAGGTCCGAGTCCGACCGGATCCCGGGGTACCTGAAGAGATCCCAGGTGCCGCCGATCGAATCCCGCGCCTCGAGGACGGCCAGGGACTTACCCGGCAGGTCCCTGCGGAACGTCGCCGCCGCCCCGATCCCCGAGATCCCTCCTCCGATGATCACGATGTCGAGCTCCTCGAGCGGGGTGGTCACCTCGATCGTCATGGTCTGCGCTCCTCCGCGGTCGTGGGTGGTGCAGTCGATCCTCCCCAGATTCCGACGGGAGGACTACGGCCATCGCGCACCGGCTGAGTCCACGCGTGGTGCATCGTGCACCGACTTTTCCCCAAGGGTGCGTCGAAGGGCCATTCGGGTTGACCACCCTCGGCGCGCGATTACAGACTCGGTGACGTCACGACCGGGTGAGAAGACAACATTTTTTCTCTTTCGCGTGAGATCGACGCGCTGCCTGGCCATTGCCGCGGCGACGTCCCCTTATTTCGTGGACGACGTGAACCGTCCGCGGTTCTCCACCCCAGCACATGGCGATGTGGGTGCATCCATCTTCTCTCGCCGCCGCACGGAACAACGGCAGAAGTCTCGACCACCACACCGCAACGGAAGGTGAGTGAACCGACATGAAAACCGATCACGTCGAATACACCGATGGCACCGGGTGGATCGACCCGCCGAACGATGTGCAACCGTCGTTGCCCGGTGATCACACCTGCGACGTCGCTGTCATCGGCGGCGGCATCGGGGGCATGGCCACCGCGCTGCGCCTGGCCGAACGAGGCCGGGACGTGGTCTTGCTGGAGGCGCAGTTCTGTGGCTACGGCGCGAGTTCGCGCAACGGCGGCCACATCGCCGGCGCACCGGGTGGCGACCTGCGGCTGCTCAGCCTGTTCTCCGGCGCGAAGGTGCCGATCATGGTCCGGCTCGCCGATCACGCCGGGCGCTTCCTCGAAGACCTCATCGCCTCCCGCGACATCGACTGCGACTACGTCGCCAACGGCCTGGTCTGGGGCGCGGTCTCGCCGATCCAAATGCTCCGAGTCCGCACCATGGCTGCCATTCTGCGCCGCGCCGGAGGACACGGAACAGTCGGCACCAGCGCCGAACTCGGCATTCCGGCCGGCTTTGTCGGCGGCATGCGCGAGTCCGTCGGCGGCATGCTCGACCCGGGCAAACTGTGCCGCGGCGTGCGACGCGCCGTGCTGGACTCCACGGCTCGGGTGTACGAGCAGACGACGGTGACCGACGTCCGGCAGACGGGGCAGGGGGTGGTCATCGAGACCCCGCAGGGCACGGTCCGCGCGCGCAAGGCCGTGCTCGCGACCAACGCCTACTCGCCCGAATGGGACATCACCCCCACGAACCTCTCGGTGCCGCTGTGGGTCACCGAGGTCGAGACCGAGCCGATCGCGCCCGAGCGGCTCGCGGACCTGGAGTGGACGAGCCAGTCGGGAGTCATCACGGCGCACCAGATCATGACGAACTACAGGATCAGTCCGAGGAACACCCTGATCAGCGGCGTGCGCCGCCCGCAACGCGGCACCACCTATCCGCTCCCGGCACGAGTGCCCGACCCCAGCGTCGTCGCGGAGCTCGCGGAGGAGTTGTCGACCCGCTTCCCCACGCTGTCCGATGTGTCCATCGCCCGCACCTGGGGTGGCTGGATCGGGATCACCCCGACCTGGCTCTCGGTCGCCGGGCGGGTGGGCGACAACGTCTACTACTCACTGGCCTGCAACGGGCACGGCCTGGCACAGGCACCGTACGTCGGCTCGCTCCTGGCCGACTTCATCGTCGACGGCACGATGCCTGCCGACCTCGCCGGCATCTGGGAGGCGGACTCGAATTATCGGGCCTCCATGTCACTCCTGCTGAACCCGATCGGCCTGCGAGCCGTGTGGGCCGTCGACCGGCTGAACGACCTCGTCAACGGCAGCAAGACACTCGCCCGGCGGGCGCGACGCGGCCACACCCCGGCGCACGTCGGCTGAATTCCCCCACACCTGACAGAGGAGAGATTCATGACGCACACACCACAGCACACGATCGATGGGCAG
>JAVTVZ010000133.1:0-53350 GCA_032229625.1 Dermatophilaceae bacterium
GCGGACCAGTACGCCTTCGACATCACCGTGCACGAGCGCTGACGAAGGTGCAGCGGCCGGTGGGTGCGAGCGCAGCGAGTGCCCATCGCACAGTGTTGTCTGTGATCTGCGCGACGGACGCATCGCGTTCGCGCTGCTCAGCGCCGCGCCGTCTCGCGTCGCGATCCTCCCCGAAGGGACAAAGCCTGCCTTTGTAAGGTGCCCAGCGGTGGGGGGCCACTCGGGCTCCCACGCGCGGCCAGGCGTCGCGCGGTAGGTCGAAGTAGCCGGAAGGGCATCACATGGGTTCGATTCGCGTGGCGATCGTGGGGGTCGGCAACTGCGCCAGCTCCCTCGTCCAGGGCGTCGAGTACTACAAGGACGCGGCCGACGACACGAGCGTGCCCGGGCTCATGCACGTGCGCTTCGGTGACTATCACGTGCGGGACGTGGACTTCGTCGCGGCGTTCGACGTCGACGGCAAGAAGGTCGGGATGGACCTGGCCGAGGCGATCAACGCCTCGGAGAACAACACGATCACGATCGCCGATGTGCCCCCGACGGGCGTGACCGTGCAGCGCGGGCACACTCTCGACGGCCTGGGTCGCTACTACACCGAGACGATCACCGAGTCCGACGCCGAGCCGGTCGACGTCGTCGCGGCGCTCAAGGACGCCAAGGTCGACGTCCTGGTCTCCTATCTGCCGGTCGGCAGTGAGGTCGCGGACAAGTTCTACGCCCAGTGCGCGATCGACGCCGGCGTCGCCTTCGTCAACGCGCTGCCGGTCTTCATCGCCAGCGACCCGGAGTGGGCGGCGAAGTTCGAGGCCGCGGGGGTGCCGATCATCGGCGACGACATCAAGAGCCAGGTGGGCGCGACGATCACGCACCGGGTGCTCGCGCGGCTCTTCCAGGAGCGGGGCGTCGTGCTGGACCGCACCTACCAGCTCAACGTCGGCGGCAACATGGACTTCAAGAACATGCTGGAGCGCGACCGGTTGGAGTCCAAGAAGATCTCCAAGACCCAGGCGGTGACCTCCAACCTGTCCCACGACCTCGGGGCGCGCAACGTGCACATCGGGCCGTCGGACTATGTGCAGTGGCTGGACGACCGCAAGTGGGCCTACGTGCGCCTCGAGGGTCGCGCGTTCGGCGACGTGCCGCTGAACCTCGAATACAAGCTCGAGGTGTGGGACTCCCCGAACTCCGCGGGCATCATCATCGACGCGATCCGCGCCGCGAAGATCGCCCTCGACCGCGGCATCGGCGGCCCGCTCCTCTCCCCGGCGGCCTACCTCATGAAGTCGCCGCCGGAGCAGCGCCCCGACGACCTCGGCCGCGCCAAGCTCGAGGCGTTCATCGCCGGCGATCTCGCCCGCTGACCGCAAGCGACACCCCACGCAGCCCCCGCGTCGCCGCGACGCGGGGGCTGCGTGGCAGCACCGGGCGCCGCTGCCTGCTCGTGCCCTGCTCGCGCCCTGTGCGAGCGCCGAGCCCGGGTCAGCCCTCGCCGCCCTCGCCGGCGGTGCGGACGCGCTCGATCCACTCGGTCATCGTGCGCAGTTGGTAGCGGCTGACCTCGTGGGCGTTCTCGTCCTCGGCGAAGACCGAGCTGCACATGACGGTGTCGTCGCGGTCGTAGAAGCCGAGCTCGTCGAGTCCTTCGAAGAAGTCGGCCCAGTCCAGGTCGCCGTCGCCGACCTTGAGGTGCTGGTGCACGCGGACGGCGTTGCCGGGCGGGTTGGTGATGTAGCGCAGGCCGTGGCTGCGGTGGTGGTCCATCGTGTCGGCGACGTGGACGAGGCGCAGCAGGTCGCCGGCCTCGCGCATGATGTCGCGCATCGGGTGACCCATGTGGAAGGTGTGGCAGGCGACGTAGACCATGCCGATGTGGCTGCTGTTGAGGCCGCGGATGACGCGGATCGCCTCGAGGCCGTCCTCGACGAAGTCGTCCGGGTGGGGGTCGATGCGCACGTCGAGGCCCTCGCGCTCGATGATCGGCAGCAGCTCCTCCATCGACCGGTAGAACGCGGCCTCGGACTCCTCGGGGCGCTCGGGACGCCCGGAGAACTCGGTGTTCATCACCTGACAGCCGAGGTCGACGGTGATCTGGATGAGGCGCTTCCAGTTGCGCACCGCGGCCTCGCGGGCCCACTCCTCCGGCGCCGACCACCGCTGCACGGGCAGGACGCTCGCAATCTGGACCCCCGCGTCGTCGCACGCCTTCTTGAGCCGGCGGACGAGGTCGTCGTCGGCCTTGGGGTGCCGGAAGAACGGCCCGAGGTCCCGGTGCGGGGTGAGCTGGATGTGCTCGAACCCGCAGTCCGCGACCACGGCGGGCAGCTCCAGCAACGAGTAGTCGTGGTGGAACGGCGTCGGGTCGAGGGCGATCTTCATCGATGGCTCCTTGGCGCAAGATATCGGTCGTCGGCCGGACGGGCCGGGTCCGCTCAGTCTTTCGAGTCGGCGCACACCTGTCAACCAATTGTCCGTACAAAAGGACATGAAGCGTCGGGTCCTTCGCCGCCGGCGCCTCCGACCGTCACCCTGGCGGGTCAGGTCAGCATGAGGTAGACCCCGCTGACGCCGGCGACGACGAGGACGGTGACCTCGAAGACCGTGCGGGAGATGCGGGTGATGACCCAGCGGCCGATGACGGCCCCGACGACGACGGCGGGGATCAACGTCAGGACCAGCGCCAGCCCCTGGGGTCGCACGAGGCCCAGGCCGATGCTGAAGGGCAGCTTCGCGAGGTTGACGCACGCGAAGAACCACGCGAGGGTGCCGACGAAGCGCGTCACCTCCAGCTGCGAGCGCAGCAGGTAGAGGGTCATGACGGGTCCGCCGGCGTTGGCGACCATCGTCGTGAAGCCCGCGAGGGTGCCGAACGCGCGGGCTCCGGTGACCTGGCCTGCGTGGCCGGCGTGGCTCGGGCCGACCGCCGGCGGGCCGGGCGGCGACCCCGCCGCGCGGGCGGTGCGGGCCGCGCGCGCCGCCTGCCACATGCGCCAGGCCTGGATGAGGGTCATCGCGACGACGATCCCGCCGATGACGAGCGTGAGCAGCGCGACGGACGCCCACGCCAGGAACGCGGCGCCGATGAGCAGCCCGAGACCGACGGGCACGATGAGCCGCCGGATGAGCGCCCAGTCGGCGTCGCGCCGATACGTCCACACCGCGAGGGCGTCGCCGACCATGAGCACGACGAGCAGCACCCCCGTCGACTCCCGCGTCGGCAGCACCATCGCGAAGATGACGACCGCGACCGTCGCAGCCCCGGCGATCGCCGTCTTGGAGAAGCCGACGAGCACGCCGCCGACGGCCAGCGCGAGATATCCGGGCAGGCTCACGTCCACCGCAGCCCTCCTTGCTCGAATGACGACAGCAGGTCCCGGCGCAGGTCAGCTCAGCTCAGGTCGGTCCGGCGCGGGATGCTCGGCGAGGATGTCCCGACTCGCCTTCTCGCTCACGAGATAGACGGCCGACATGATGAAGAAGCCCGGGATGTCGGGGAAGACGGAGGCGTCGACGACGCGCAGGCCCTGCACTCCGCGCACGCGCAGCTGCCCGTCCACGACCGCCATCGGATCCTCGTCCGTGCCGATCTTCGCCGTGCCGCAGGCGTGGTGCCCCCACGCCTCGTCGCGGACGAACTGGGCGAGCTCGTCGCGGCTGCGGACCTGCTCGCCGGGGATCACCTCGCGGGTCACGCCGACCGACTCCAGGTGGGCGATGATGTCGCGGGCGATCTCGACGCCGTCGACGACACCGGCCAGGTCGTCGTGCGAAGCGCCCGATCCCTCCTCGAAATAGCGGAAGCGGATGTCGGGCACGTCCGTCGGGTCTGCCGAGCGCAGCGTGACCGAGCCGGCGCGGTTGTGCGTGTGCCCCTTGAGGACGACGACCGACAGGCTGTGGTGGTTGCGGACGGCGTCGGCGCTGTAGCCCGGGTAGTAGCCGTGGAAGTCGATCGGCAGGGCGAAGACGATGAGGTCCGAGTCCTCCTGCGCCACACTGGACTTCGCGACGAGTGCGGCGAGGCTGCCGTTGGTGCTGTAGGGGCCGAAGCGGTCGCTCTCCCACTCGGCGTAGAGCGCGTCCACCTCGTCACCCGGTGCCGGCACGTCCAGGGGAGACCCCTCGAACACCGGGTAGTCCCGGTCGACCTCGCACAGCAGCGACACCTCGTAGCGGTCGTGCAGGTTCTCCCCCACCCCGGGCAGGTCGGCGATCACGTCGATCCCGAGGCGCGCCAACTCCTGGGCCGGTCCGATCCCGGAGAGCGTGAGCAGCTGCGGGGTGTTGTAGGCGCCACCGGCGACGATGACCTCGCGACGGGCGCGGAAGACCCGGTGGGTGCCCGGTGCGGCGACGGTGCGGGCACGGTGACCGGCGTCGGCAGTGTTGTCGCGATCGCTCACGGCCCCGTAGGCGAGGGGCTGGGCGAGCGCCTCGACGCCGACTGCGCGGGTGCCTTCGAAGAGGATCCGCGTGGCCAGGTGGTTGAGGGCGATGCTCAGCCGTCCGCCGGCGTCGCGCTGGGCCGCGAGGAGCCGCTCCCGCGCCCCGTTGCGCCGGCCGTCCCTGACCGCCACGGGGATGAAGGTCATCCCCTCGTAGTCGCCGGGGGTGTCGGCGGCATTCGGGTCCCGCGGCAGCGAGACCTCCTCGGGGATCCCGAACCGCTGCCGCGCCGTCCGCTCGATCGCGCCGATGACGTCGAGGAACATCGGCTCTCGGCCGCCGACGCTCGGATGCGCGCGCGTGACCCCCAACCAGCCCTGCGTCCCGTGCGCGGACCGCTCGCGGTACTCGGTCGCGCTCACGCCGGGCAGCGGCTGCGCGTCGACCCCCTGCCAGTCCTCGAGCTCCCGGAAGAGCGACCGCATCCGCTCCGGCGCCCAGCCCGCATCGCCGGTGAGCTCGGCGAGGCGGCGCCAGTCGCTGTCGTGGGGGTAGATCGTGACGAGCGCGCTGATCGTCGTGCTCCCGCCGAGACTGCTGCCGCGCGGGTAGAGCACGCCCCGACCCGGCACCATCTTGCCGTCGCGGGCCTGCTGGGCTTCGTCGTCGTAGTGCCGGACGAAGAAGTCCCAGCCCAGGTCGGGATCCTCGCTGGCGTAGGCCTGCATGATCGGGATCTCGTAGTAGGGGCACTCGTGGTCGTCACCGGCCTCGACGACGACGACGCTGTGACCGGCCAGCGCGAGATTGGCGGCGAGCGGGCCGCCGCCCGCCCCGGAGCCCACGACGACGAAGTCGTACTCCTGCTCCTCCTGCTCCACCGGATCCTCCTGCGACGTGACTGCGCCTGCGACATCACCGGGGTGCTCGACCATCCTGCGACCCTATGCGGCGCCCGTCGGGGGCAACAAGAGTCACGAGGAGGCGGGCACCGACCACCGACAGATCGTGCCCCCTACGGGTAGCGCCCCTACAGGTAGTGCCGCTGGGCGGCCTTCTCCTCCTCGTACTCCTGGCTCGCGCGCTGCGTCGACTCCAGGGCGCTGACCTGGCTCACCGGCACGTCCCACCACGCGGAGCCGGGCGGGTTGGGGCCGAGGAGGTCGGTCTCGATGTAGAGCACGGTCGCGCGGTCGCTCGCGACGGCCTTGGCGTAGTTCTCCCGGAACTGCGCGATCCCGTCGCAGCGCAGCACGTCCGCGCCCCAGCTCGCCGCGTTGGCCGCGAGGTCGAAGGGCACGTTCTCCCCGTCGAGGCGTCCGCTCGAGGCGTTACGCATCCGGTACCGCGTGCCGAAGCGCTGCGACCCGCGGGACTCGCTGAGCGCCCCGATCGAGGCGTAGCCGTGGTTCTGCAGGAGCACGAGGATCACCTTGAGCTCCTCGGCGACGATCGTCGCGATCTCCATCGGGAGCATCTGGTAGGTGCCGTCGCCGACGATCGCGACGACTTCCCCCTCCTCGCCCTTGGCCATCCGGACCCCGAGGGCCGCGGGGATCTCGTACCCCATGCACGAGAAGGCGTACTCGAGGTGGTACTGCTCCGGCGTGCTCGCTCGCCAGAGGCACTGCAGGTCACCGGGCATCGAGCCGGCCGCGTTGATGACGACGTCCTTCGGACCCATGAGCTCGTTGAGCGCGCCGAAGACCTCGGTCTGCGCCGGGAGCGGGGTGTGGTCGCGGTGGAAGCACTCGTCGACGACCTGCTGCCACGCCGCGTCGAGGTCGACGGCCCGCGCGCGGTACTCGCCGGCCACCGACCAGTCCGACAGCGCCTCACCCAGCGCCGTGAGCGCCTCGCGGGCGTCGGCGACGAGCATCGTCGCCGAGTGCTTCGCCGCGTCGAAGGCGAGCACGTTGACGTTGACGAAGCGCACGTCGGGGTTGGCGAAGATCGTGTGGCTCGCCGTCGTGAAGTCGCTGTAGCGCGTGCCGACGCCGATGACGAGGTCCGCCTCGCGGGCCAGGGTGTTCGCGGCAGTGTTTCCCGTGGAACCGACGCCGCCGACCGCGCTCTCGTGGTCCCAGTTGATCGCGCCCTTGCCGGCCTGGGTGTCGGCGACGGGGATGCCGGTGGCCGTCGCGAACGCGCGCAGCACGTCGCTCGCGCCGGAGTAGATGACCCCGCCGCCGGCGACGAGCAGCGGCTTCTTCGCACTCCTGATCGCCTCGACCGCCCGGGCCAGGGCCGCGGGCTCGGGCACGGGCCGGGCGACGTGCCAGGTCCGCTCGGCGAAGAACTCCTCCGGCCAGTCGTAGGCCTCGGCCTGCACGTCCTGCGGCAGGCAGATCGTCACGGCCCCGGTCTCGGCGGGGTCGGCGAGCACGCGCATCGCCGCGAGCAGGCTGGGGATGAGCTGCTCGGGCCGGTTGATCCGATCCCAGAAGCGCGACACCGGCTTGAAGGCGTCGTTGACCGAGACGTCGTAGGTCCGCGGGTCCTCGAGCTGCTGGAGCACGGGGTCGGGGAAGCGGGTCGCGAAGACGTCCGAGGGCAGGACGAGCACGGGCAGCCGGTTCGTCGTCGCGAGCGCGGCGCCGGTGATCATGTTCGTCGAGCCCGGCCCCGTCGAGGCGGTGACGGCGAGCGCCTGGAGCCGGTTCGTCGTCTTGGCGAAGGCCGCCGCGGCGTTGACGGCGCCCTGCTCGTTGCGCGCCATGTAGTAGGGCAGCTCGCCCGGGCCGGGGTCGGTCACCGGCCGCTGCGTCGCGCTGTGCCCGCCGCCGGCCTCCTCGGCCTCGATCTGGGCCTGCAGCAGGGCCTGCCCGACACCCGCCACGTTGCCGTGGCCGAAGATGCCGAACATGCCGGGCACGAGCCGCTGCCGCTGCCCGTCGCGCTCGCTGTACTGCGCGGCCAGGAAGCGCACCAGGGCCTGGGCCACGGTGAGGCGCACGGTCGCACTACCGGTCGACGTCATCGTCAAACTCTCCTTTGCGATCTGGATCGCGTCGCGTCCAGGGCTGGTCAGGGGGCGGGGACGAGGACGTCGCGCACGAGGGCGTCGAGGTCGGCGTCGGCCTGGAGGAACTGGCGCAGCGTCTTGCGGGTCGCGCCGAAGTCGTCGAACTGCGCCGGCGTCATCCCGTCGACGTCGTAGGCGCGGCGGAAGTCCGGGATCTTCTCGAGCAGCGTGTCGATGATGACCTGGTCGACGGGGATGTCCATGCGCGGGGTCGGGTCGATGCCGCTGGCCTGGAACTTCTGCTGCCACGCGAAGGGCGGGGACAGCACGACGTCGCCACCGACGAACTCGGTCCACTGCAGCCCGTTGCGGTAGGCCGCCGACAGCAGCCGCGAGCGGTAGCCCCGCTCGCGGAAGATCCCGTAGGCCTTCTTGAAGGCGGCGACACCGGCCCACTCCAGGTAGCCGGGATCGAAGACGTGCCCCTGCGTGGCGTAGCACTCCTTCATCCAGTCGTCGAGGCGACCGCACATGAGGGTGACGACGTGGCCCGGGTTCTCGACCGGCAGGCCCTCGCTCTCCCGGCGGCGCAGGCCACGCTCGATCGCCTCGGCGGCCTCGACGACCTGGGGCACGGTGAAGGAGACGGTGACGTTCATCGTGACGCCGCGGTAGGCGGCCTCCTCGATGGCCTCGATGCCGACCTTCGTCGCGGGGATCTTGACGATGATGTTGTCGGCCAGGCCCGAGAAGTACTCCGCCTGATCGGCGAGCGCGACGGCGTCGCGGTGCAGGCGCGGGTCGGTCTGCATCGAGAGGCGGCCGTTGACGCCGGCGTACTTCTCGAAGGCGGGCTCGAGCAGCGTAGCCGCGTCGATGGACAGCTCCTCGACGACCTTCCAGCCGATCTGCGACTCACCCATCGTCGGGTGCTCGTCGGCGATCTCGCGGATGCGCCGCACCCAGCGCTCCTTGTCGGCCTTGATGCAGGCGAGCGCGATCACCGGGTTGCACGTCGCGCCCGTCGCGCCGAACGCGATGGACTGCGTGAGCTCGACCGGGTCCGCGGAGTCGTTCCACAGGACCGTGTCGGTCGTCTCGGTCATGGTCCGCAGCGGGGACTCGGTGCGGCTGGGGGCGAGCGTCATGGGGTTCCTCCGCGATGAGGGTCGGGATCGGTGGGGCGGCGGTGCGTCGGCCCCCATTCAACCCGTCGCCCGATGAACCTGTCAACCAAATGTCCTTACAAAGTGTGAGACTCGCTGTGCTCGGCGGCGCCGGCCCGGGCGTCCTGCCGCCGGAACCACGCGGCGAGCAGTGCCCCCGACAGGTTGTGCCACACGGAGAAGACCGCCCCGGGCAACGCGGCCGCGGGCGTGAAGAACTGCGCGGCCAGCCCCGACGCCAGGCCCGAATTCTGCATCCCCACCTCGATGGCGATCGTGCGCGCGGCCCGCTCGGACTGCCCGGTCAGCCGCCCGATCGCATACCCCAGCAGCAGCCCCAACCCGTTGTGACAGATGACTGCGACAAGCACGACGAGCCCGGCCGCGACGATCCGGTCCGCCGACAGCGACACGACGATCGCGACGACCACCGAGATCATCGCGACGGAGAACCACGGCAGCACCGGCAGCAGGGCGTCGACCAGCCGCGGCAGGAACGCCCGCACGAGCAGGCCGAGGATGACGGGCACGAGCACGATCTGCACCATGCTCACCGCCATGCCGCCGGCGTCCACGGGCAGCCGCTCACCGACGAGCCAGAGCGTCAGCAGGGGCGTGACCAGCGGCGCGAGCAGCGTCGAGATCGACGTCATCGTCACCGACAGGGCGACGTCGGCCCGGGCCAGGTAGGCGACGACGTTGCTCGCGGTGCCGCCCGGCACGCACCCGACGAGGATCACGCCGACCGCCAACTCGTCCGGCAGCCCGAGCGCCGTCGCCACCCCGAGCCCGACGAGCGGCATCACGGCATACTGCGCGAGCACCCCCAGCACCACCGGCGCCGGCCGCGTCACGACGAGCGCGAAGTCGGGCCAGCGCAGCGTCAGGCCCATGCCGAACATGATGAGCCCGAGCAGGGGGTTGATCGCCCCCGCCAGACCCGACAGCGGCGCGGAGAAGACGTAGCCGATCGCGCCCGCCGCCAGGATCAGCACGGGGAAGACCGCGACCGCCCGCAGGGCGCTGCGCTCCTCGCGGGCTCGGGACGCTGTGGTCGTCGCAGGTGTCGAGTCGCTCATAGCGCCCCACCCTGGCCGACGCGTCGCTCGCACGCCAGAGGGCGCGCCCGACGACAGCACGGCCCGACCTCGAGTGAGGTCGGGCCGTACTGTCGGTGCTGTCGGCGCGTGTCGAGCCAGGCGTCAGCCGGCGACGACCTGCAGCTTCAGGGTCGCCTTGACCTCCGGGTGCAGCGCGACGGTCGCGGCGTGGTCGCCGGTCGCCTTGATAGGGGTCGGGAACTCGACGCGACGCTTGTCGATCGAGATGCCCGCCTCGCCGGCGGCGGCGGCGACGTCACCCTGGGTGACGGCGCCGAAGAGCCGGCCCCCCGTCGCGGCGTGCGCGACGATCCGCAGAGCCTTGGCCTCGAGCTGACCCTTGACGCCCTTGGCCTCGTCGAGGCTCTTGAGCTCGCGCGACGCGCGGCCGCGCTGGATCTCCTCGACCTGCTTCTGGGCACCCTTGGACCACGGCGTCGCCAGGCCACGGGGCAGCAGGAAGTTGCGGCCGTAGCCGTCCTTGACCTCGACGATGTCACCGGCGGAGCCGAGACCAGACACCTCGTGGGTGAGAATGAGCTTCATCGTTACCTCCTAGGACCGGCAGGCTCAGCGAGCCGAGCTCGAGTAGGGCAGCAGGGCCATCTCGCGGGCGTTCTTCACGGCCTTGGCGATGAGGCGCTGCTCCTGCACGGAGACGCCGGTCACGCGGCGAGCGCGGATCTTGCCGCGGTCGGAGATGAACTTGCGCAGCAGCGCCGTGTCCTTGTAGTCGATGTTCTCGATCTTGGCGACCTTGAGCGGGTTCGCCTTCTTCTTGGGCTTACGCACAACGGGCTTGGCCATCGTGGTGCTCTCCCTTCCTGGTGAGAGCCCGGAGACTGCCGCCTCCGGGATGGTTCGTACGTGTTCGTGACGTGCCTGCCGATGTCGGCAGGCCGTCGATCAGAAGGGCGGCTCGTCGTAGGACGGGGCGTTGCCCCAGCCTCCGCCTTGGCCGCCGCCCTGCTGGTTGCCACCCTGACCGCCATGACCCCCTTGGCCACCGCCGGAGCCGCCGGTCGCCCACGGGTCGGCGTCGGGCCGGGAGCCGCCGAAGCCGCCCCCCTGACCGCCGCCGCCACCGAAGCCGCCGCCGCCCTGCTGGCCACCGCCGCCGCCGAAACCGCCGCCACCACCGCGCTGGGTCTTGGTGACCTTGGCCGTGGCATACCGCAGCGACGGGCCGACCTCGTCGACCTGCATCTCCATGACGGAGCGCTTCTGACCGGTCTCCTTGTCCTCCCACGAGCGGGAGACGAGACGACCCGAGACGACGACCCGCGCTCCCCGCGTGAGGGACTCGGCGACGTTCTCCGCCGCCTCCCGCCACACCGAGCAGCGCATGAAGAGCGTCTCGCCGTCCTTCCAGTCGTTGCTCTGTCGGTCGAACTGCCGCGGCGTCGAGGCCACGGTGAAGTTCGCGACGGCCGCACCCGAGGGGGTGAAGCGCAACTCGGGGTCGGCGGTGAGGTTGCCGACCACGGTGATCTGGGTTTCGCCGGCCATGGGGTGCCTCTCTGGAGGGGTCTGGAGGGGGGCGGTGTCCCGCGCTGCGAGGGCCTCTCGGCCGGTGCGGCGCAGGGATCAGGTCGAGCTGCGGCGAGCAGGCCCGCGCAGGTCTCGACGGGTGGACGCCGCTCAGGCGGCGTCGGGCCGGACGAGCTTCGTGCGCAGGATCTGCTCGGACAGGCCGAGCTGACGGTCGAGCTCCTGAGCCGTCGCCGGCTCCGCCGTGAAGTTCACGACGACGTAGACGCCTTCGGCGCGCTTCTTGATCTCGTATGCGAGACGCCGGCGACCCCAGACGTCCACTCCGTCGATGGTGCCCTTGTCATTGGTGATGACGGCCAGGAACCGCTCGAGGGACGTCGCGACCTGACGGTCGTCCACCTCGGGGTCGACGATGATCATGATTTCGTACTGACGCATGCTGCGTAACCCACCTCCTCTGGTCTGTGCGGTCACGCTCTTCGACGTGACAGAAGGGTCATGCTGCGTCGCCCACGACAGCGCGCGATGAACCGGCGGACCTGCGGTCGAGTGAACCCAGGGTGCGGGTGGCACCTCACGGCGTCGAGGCACCCGCGCAGCCTGCCCGGACGCCCGGTGGGCGTCGTCGCAGTGAGGACGGGTCCCGCGACGCGGCCCGGACGGACGCCGGGATGTCGATAGGACGATATACAGCCTAACCGGGCGGGGGTGCCGGCGCCCAATCTTGGCCCAATCGTGCCGCTCGTCCCGGGCCGACCCGCCCGCTCGACTCGCGCCGACCCGTCAGCCGAAGGTCGCGACGAGGGCGTCGGGGCGGCCGGCCGCCGGGCCCGCGAGGTCGTCGGGGTCGCGACGGGACGCCTGGATCCGCTCCCGGATCGAGTCGCCGAAGTCGTCGAGGTCGCTGGGGTCGCCGGCCTCGACGTCGCCACCGTGCGTGCCATCGGCGCCCCGGCCTTCGGGATCGTCCGCGAGGTCGGCCGCGAAGCGCGCGGCGAAGGAGCCCTCGAAGTCCTCGTCGAGGCCGTGCCAGCCCGCGAGCTCGAGGTCGTCGTCACCGCGATCGTCACCGCGATCGCCACTGCGATCGTCACCGCGGTCGCTGCGGGCCTGACCGCTGCGGTCGTCGTCGCGCTCCCAGGGACGGATCGGGTCCAGCGGCCGCAGCGCGTCGGACTCCTGCGGGTCGTCGCTGTGCCGGAGCACGACAGCCAGCGCGGCGTCGTGCCGCGGGTCGGCGGGGCGGATCGCCGCCCGCGCCGCGACATACGCCAGGCCGGCCAGCGCGGCGCAGCGCACGACGAGGAAGACGGCATACCAGCCGGCTCCCAGCGCGCGCTGGGTGTCGTCCTGACCGCCCAGATAGAGCCAGACGGCGACGAAATACGCGACCTCCGCCGCCCACCACAGCAGCACCACCCGCCACGGCACGCGGGCGAGCGCGACGATCGGCACGAGCAGCAGCGTCGCCTGCACCGGGATCGACTTGCCCGTGAGCAGGGCGACGACGAGCACGACGAGCAGCACCTGCGCGAGCATCGGGCGGCGCGCCGGCAGGAAGGTCAGCACGACGCCGCACAGGATCGCGACGATCCAGCCGGCGATCGCCCACGCGGTGAGCACCCCCAGCGGCAGCTCGACACCCGCGAGCTGGAGGAGGTAGACGGGAGCGCCGAACTCCGAGCCCGCCGCCAGCCAGCTCTCGTAGGCGGTGAGCACGGAGGTGCCGGCGACCACCCCGACCGCCGACAGGACGGCCAGCCACGTCAGGACCGCGATCCCGGCCATCCGGGCCGCCGGGCGCACGACGCCGGCGCGGGCCGCGACGAGCACGAGCACGATGACGACGAGTGCGGTGTAGGAGCGGGCCGTCAGCGCGAGCCCGAAGACGAACCCGGCCCAGCCCAGCCGCTCCCGGGACCACAGCCACAGGCCCACGGAGACCGCGAGCACCCCGATGAGGTCCGGCGCCACGAGGGCGACCGTGACGAGCAGCGGCGACAGCGCGACCTGCGCCGCCCGCCACGGGTCGCGGCGCAGCGTCGAGACGGTCACGGCGGCCAGTGCCGCGGCCATCGCGGCGGCCGCGACCGCCCACATCCCGACGAACCACGTCGTCTGATGCGGCCCGACGGGCACGAGCTGCGCGAGCAGCCACAGCACCAGGCCCGTCCCCACCGGCTGCGGCAGGCTGGCGGCGCCGTCGGTATACGGCAGGGACCCCGTCAGGAGCCCCGAGGTGACGTAGTAGCGCGGCAGGTCCGAATAGCAGGCGTGCCAGAAGACCTCCGAGCCGCCCCACCCGCGGGTCAGGCAGTAGCTCTTCTGGAGGACCCCGAGACCGACCATCACGGCGGCGACCAGCGCCGACACGGCCGCGACCGGGCGCGAGGCCACCACGAGCACCTGGGCCCGCGGCCCCGATCCGCCCCAGCGCAGCCGCCGCACCGCGGCGTGCCGCCCCAGGCGCCCCCCGATGACCTCGCTCGCCGCAGCGACGAGCCCGTCACCGTCGCCGGGCACACCCGGGCGCACCTGGTCGGGGAGTCGGTCGACGCTGCGTGCAGGCATGAGATCAGCCTAAGCGGGCCGGACGCGCGGCCCGGACGCCAGACCGGCGCGCGGCGCCCGACCTCACCCCTGTCCGGCAGTCGAGCGCGCGGTGTCGCCGCGGCCCGACCCGGACGCCTGGCCCTGGCGAGCGACCTGCGCGGCGCTCTGCGCGCCGCGGGCGGGCCGGGTGCCCTGCTCGCCACCTTGCCCGGCGTTCTGCTCGCCGCCTTGTGCGCCCGCCTGCTCGCCGCCGGCCTGCTCGCCGCCGTTCTCCTCGCCACCGTTCTCCTCGGCGGGCGCCGGCGTCGCGCGCGGCGACTCCGCCTCGTCCGAGGGTGCCTGCGAGGACGTCGGCTCCTGCGTCGGAGTCTGCGGCACGTCCGTCGGTGACCACGTCGTCGACGGCGACTGGGTGGGCTCCGTCGTCGGGCTCTGGGTCGTCGGCGTCTGCGTCGGCTCCTGCGTGCGGGCGGGCGGCTCCCATTGCACCTGCGAGTCCCCGACCCCGGCGCGGTCGGGGAAGTCCTGCACCGGCATGCCGTCGAGGTAGTTGCGCATGAAGGACGTCCAGATCTGCACCGGATACGAGCCACCGGTCAGCTCCGAGCGCCCGCCGATGCCCTGCAGCGGCTGGGCGTTGCCGTCGGCGTCGGGCAGGTAGAGCCCGACGGCCGTCGCGGCCTGTGGGGTGAAGCCGTCGAACCACACCGCGCGGTTCTCCGTCGTCGTGCCCGTCTTGCCCGCCGCCGGCCGTCCCAGCGCCCGCGCGCCGGCCGCCGTGCCGCCGTTGACGACCCGCTCCATCGCGTTCACCGCATCAGCGGCGACCTCGGCGCTGACCGCGTCGGTGACCTGCGGCGAGGCCGTGTAGCCCGCGTAGGAGTCGTCGACCGACGTCACGGACTTCACCAGATACGGCTCGGCCCGCTTGCCGCCCGCCGCCAACGTCGCGTAGGCGCTCGCCATGTCGATGACCCGCGGGGAGGCGGTGCCGAAGACGTTGGCGTAGTTGTCCGACAGGCCCGCCGTCGACGCCGGCAGCCCCAGCCGCACCGCCATGTCCTGCGTGGCCTTCGGGCCGACCTCGATGTTGAGCTCGGCGAAGGCCGTGTTGACCGACTTCGCCGTCGCATCCGCGAGCGTGAGCCGCCCATAGCTCTCGCCGCCGAAGTTCGTCACGCGCCCGCTGGTGTTGTCGCCGCCACGGAACTGCGAGAAATACTGCGGGCTCGACCCGTCGAGCATCGTGCGGGTGCTGATGCCCTTCTCCAGCGCCGCGACCAGCGTGAACGCCTTGAACGTCGAGCCGCCCTGCAGCTGCGCCTGCGTCGCCGCGTTGTAGGGCTGGGTGCGGTAGTCCTTGCCGCCGTAGATCGCCAGGATCGCGCCGTCGCCGGGCTTGATCGAGGCCAGCCCGACCCGCACGTCGTCGGCCTTGCCGCCGCTGGGCCGGTTGCGCTCCACGGCGTTGATCGCGTCGGTCTGGGCGTCCCGCGAGATCGTCGTCGTGATCCGCAGGCCGCCGCGGTCGACCTCCGCCTCGGAGAGGCCGATCTTCTGCGAGAGCTCGGACTTGACCATCGCGACGAGGTAGCCGTTCGGACCCGACGCCGCGCGGTTGGAGCGGGCCTCGACGACCTTGGGGAAGGTCACCTGCGTGCGCTCGGTCGGGGTGAGCCAGCCCTTCTCGACCATGCCGTCGAGCACGTAGTCGAAGCGCGACCGCGCGTTCTTCTCCTGCTCGGCCCCGAGCGAGGGGTCGTAGAGCGACGGCGCCCGGATGACCGAGGCGAGCAGCGCGCCCTCGGCGACCGTCAGCTGATCCGCCGTCTTGTCGAAATACGCCCGCGACGCGGCCTGAATGCCGGAGGCGCCGCGCCCGTAATAGATGGTGTTGAGGTAGTTCTCCAGGATCTGCTGCTTGGACTGCTGCTGCTCGACCTTGATGGAGATGATCAGCTCACGCGCCTTGCGGCCCAGCGTCTGATCCTGGCTGAGGAAGTAGTTCTTCACGTACTGCTGAGTGATCGTCGAGCCGCCCTGTGTCGGACCGCCGGTGGCTGCCGCCCACACCGCGCGGGCGATGCCGCTCGGGGAGAATCCCGGATTCTCGTAGAAGGACCGGTCCTCCGCGGCGAGCATCGCCTCCTGCACGTGCTCGGGCACCTGTGACAGCGGGATCGACTCGCGGTTGACCTCCGCGAAGCGGTGCATCTCGGTCTTACCGTCGGCGTAATAGATGATCGACGTCTGCGCCCGCGCCTGCGCGTTCGGGTCCGGCACCGAGACCAGCGCGAAGGCGAGCAGCACGGCGATGACGCCGAGCAGCATCAGCCCGCCGAAGATCGCGAGGATGCCCTTGGGTGTGCGAAGCGTGCGCCACAGGCTGCGTTGCCCGTCGCCCTGGACACGACGCACCGTCGTGCGGCTGCCTGAACTCACCCGCGCTCAACCCCTGTCCGATGACCGGCCCGCCGCAGCCTGCGGCGCGAGCCTTCTTGCCTTGGCCTCTTTCTGCGTGCCTCGGCCTGCCTGGGCGGCCTCGGCCTGCGTGCGGCCCATCGATCCGCCAGGAGATCCTGAGCGGGTCGACGCGCCCGATACCAGCCACCGGCGCTCGACCCTCTGATCGGCAGCGCGGCGGGAGACCTGCAGGTCAGTATGAACACTCGTACTGGACGACGCCTGTGCCACAGATTCGCGATCCTGCCCGACCAGGGCCGCCAGTAGGGCCGTGACCCCCACCTTTTCGTGCCGACGTGGCGCTGCGGCGCACCGCGGATCCGCCACCGGCGCATGATGAGAGACGACGGGGCGCGACGGGTCGCACCCACGCGACGACCCCGCGGGCACGCCGCCGCGGCAGCCCCGCAGCGGCGGCAACGACCGCCGGACCAGGCACGGGCGAAGGGACGGGACCACCTCGATGACCACCTCCACGACCGGCTCCCGGGCCGGCGCCCCGGCCGACTCGGACGACGCGCACCCCGTCATCGACCTGCGCGGGGCCACGAAGCGCTTCGGTGCCGTCACTGCGCTCGACGGGCTGACCCTGGCCGTGCCCGCCGGTCAGATCCACGGCTTCCTCGGGCCCAACGGCGCCGGCAAGTCGACCGCGATCCGCGTGCTGCTCGGGCTGCTGCGCCTGGACGCCGGGTCGGCGCGGCTGCTCGGCGGCGACGCCTGGCACGACGCGCCGCGGCTGCACCGGCACCTGGCGTATGTTCCCGGCGACGTCACCCTGTGGCCCAACCTCACCGGCGGCGAGGCCATCGACCTCATCGGCCGCGCCCGCGGCGGCCTCGACCGGGCCCGACGCGACGACCTCATCGAGCGCTTCGACCTCGACCCGACGAAACGCGGCCGCTCCTACTCCAAGGGCAACCGGCAGAAGGTCGCGCTCGTCGCCGCCCTCGCCGGCCATGTCGAGCTGTTGCTGCTCGACGAGCCGACGAGCGGCCTGGACCCCCTCATGGAGCGCGTCTTCACCGACGAGCTGCGGGCCCGACGCGACGCCGGCACCACCGTGCTGCTCAGCAGCCACATCCTCTCCGAGGTCGAGGCCCTGTGCGACCACGTGAGCATCATCCGCGGCGGCCGCGTCGTCGAGTCCGGCACGCTGACGCAACTGCGGCACCTGACGCGCACGCAGATCGTCGCCGAGGTGCTCGGCGAGCCGCCCGCCCTGCTCACCGCGCTCCCCGGCGTGCACGACATACGGATCGAGGGGCGGCGGATCACCTGCCAGGTCGACGCGACGGCGCTGACCCCGGTGCTGGCGGCGCTGACCTCCGCGGGGATCGCGTCGCTGGTCAGCACGCCGCCGACGCTGGAGGAGCTCTTCCTCGAGCACTACGACGAGCGGTACGACGATCAGGACGACGAGCACGGTGACCAACACGGCGACGAGCCCGGTGACCAGCACGGCGACGGCCCCGCGCGGGGGCGACGGGCCGGGCGGCGGGCCGATCGATGAGCGGCGTCGGGGCCCCGGCCCGGCACGAGCTCGGCACGCGCAGGCCGACCGGCACCTCGACCGGCACCTCGACCGGCACCCTGACCGGCACGTGGCTCGCCGCGCGGCTCGCGCTGCGCACCTCCCGGATCTTCTGGCTCACCTGGCTGGTCACCCTCGCCGCGCTGCTGCCGGCGACGGTGTCGGCCTACGGCGAGCTCATGCCCGACACGCCCGCCGGGCGCGTCAGCCTCGTCGCGCTCGCCGCGAACCCGACGATGCGCGCGATGCTCGGCCCGCCCTACGACCTGCTCGTGCCGGGGGGCTTCGCGATGTGGCGCGTCGGCACGTTCGTCGCCGCGGCGGCCGCGATGATGGCCGCCCTCGGTGTCATCCGTGCGACGCGCGAGCCGGAGGAGGACGGGCGCGTCGAGCTGCTGCGCTCCGGGGCGCTCGGGCGGCACGCGCCGCTGGCCGGTGCCCTCGTCGTCGCTCTCGGAGCGTGCGCGGTGCTCGGTGCCGTCGTGGCGGCGTCGCTGGCCGCGATGGCGCCGCCGGCGACGGGCGCGCTCGCCGCCGGCCTGGGCATCGCACTCGTCGGCGCGACCTGGGCCGGGGTCGGCGGGCTCGCCGCGCAGCTCATGAGCACCGCGCGCGGCGCCCGGTTCCTCGCCGTCGGCAGCCTGGGGGCGGCCTACCTGCTGCGCGCGGTCGCCGACGGCAGCCCCCGCGACTCGGTCATCGCGGACCTGGGATGGCTCTCCCCCGTGCAGTGGGCCGCCCTCACCCGCCCGTATGCCGGCGAACGCTGGTGGGTGCCGGGCCTGTCGCTGCTCGCGACCGCGCTGCTCGTCGCCCTCGCCTTCGTCGCGCAATCGCGCCGCGACCTGGGCTCGGGCCTGCGGGCCGCCCGGCCCGGACCCGCCGACGCCGCGGCGGGCCTGCGCGGACCGCACAGTCTCGTGTGGCGTCTGGAGCGCGGGGCGATCGTCGGCTGGACGCTCGGCATGTCCCTCTTCGCGCTCGCCATCGGCTCCCTCGCCGGCACGGTCGGCACGATGCTCGACGACAACCCTCGCCTCGCCGAGATGTTCCGCCGCCTCGGCGGCGACGACCGGGTGCTGCGCGACTCCTTCTATACGACGATGCTGGGCATCGTCGTCGCCGTCATCGCGCTCTACGCGGCGGGCCTGCTGCTGCGCCTGCGCGCCGAGGAGGAGTCCGGGCGCACCGAGCTGCTCGCCGCGACGGGCGTGCGGCGGCGCTCGCTGCTCCTGGCGCACGTGCTGCCGGCGCTGCTCGCCCCGAGTGGCCTGCTGGTCCTGACCGGCGCACTCATCGCCGTGCCCGAGGCCGTCGCCACCGGCGAGGCCGGTCTCGTCGCGACGATCACCGGCGCCGCCCTGACCCTGGCCCCCGGGCTCTGGCTCGTCGTCGCGCTCGGCGCGGCCCTGCTGGGGATGGCGCCGCGCCTCGTGCCGCTGCTCTGGGTCGTCCTCGGCTGGTCGATGCTCGCCACCTGGGTCGGGGCGCTGCTGGGCCTGCCGCAGTGGACGCTGGATCTGACGCCCTTCGCCGCGCTGCCCGCCCTGCCCGTCGAGTCGTTCGCGTGGGCGCCGGTGCTGGTGACGACCGCGAGCGCGGCGGCCCTGCTCGGGGCGGCGCTGTGGGGCTGGGGGCGCCGCGACCTGGGCTGACGCCGGCGCTAGGACCCCGGCCGGGACTCGGGCTGCTCGGCCCACCACGACAGCAACTCCTCCTGCGCCGCCTGCGTCCCGATCGGCCCGCGGTCGAGGCGCACCGCGAGCAGGTGCTTGTAGGCCCGACCCAGCACCGGCCCCGGCGCGATGCCCAGCAGCGCGCCGATCTGGTGTCCGTCGAGCTCGGGACGCACGGCCTGCAGCTCCTCGGCCGCGCTGAGCTGCTCGATCCGCCGCTCCAACGAGTCGTAGGCGGCGGCCAGCTGCGCGACGCGGCGCCGGTTGCGGGTCGTGCAGTCCGCCCGGGTGAGGCGGTGCAGCCGAGCGAGCAGCGGCCCGGCGTCGGTGACGTAGCGGCGCACGGCCGAGTCGGTCCACTCCCCGCCGCCGTAGCCGTGGAACCGCAGGTGCAGCTCCACGAGGCGCGTGACGGCCTTGATCGTGTCCTTGTCGAAGCGCAGCGCCCGCAGCCGCTTGGCCGCGAGCTTGGCGCCGACGGTCTCGTGATGGTGGAAGCTGACGCCGCCGCCGGGCTCGAAGCGTCGCGTCGCGGGCTTGCCGATGTCGTGCAGCAGCGCCGCCAGCCGCAGCACGAGATCCGGCCCCGGCACCGACTCCGGCGGTCCGTCGACCGGCCCCTCGAGGGCGATCGCCTGGTCGAGCACGGTCAGCGAGTGCTGGTAGACGTCCTTGTGGCGGTGGTGCTCGTCGATGGTCAGCTGCATGGCGGGCAGCTCGGGCAGCATCCGCTGCGCCAGGCCGGTGTCGACGAGCACGACGAGTCCGGCGCGGGGTGCGGGCGTGAGCAGCAGCTTGACGAGCTCGTCGCGGATCCGCTCGGCCGAGACGATCTGCAGGGAGTCCACGGCCGCCGCGATCGCCTCCGCGACCCCCTCGTCGAGGCGCGCGTCGAGCTGGGCGACGAAGCGCGCCGCGCGCATCATCCGCAGCGGGTCGTCCGCGAAGGACACCGCCGGCGGTCCGGGGGTGCGCAGCACGCGCCGCCGCAGATCGCCCAATCCGTCGTGGGGGTCCACGAACCGCAGGTCGGGCAGCTCCAGGGCCATCGCGTTGACGGTGAAGTCGCGCCGCGCGAGGTCGGCGGTCAGGTCGTCACCGAAGGCGACGACCGGCTTGCGGGTCAGCCCGTCGTAGGCGTCCGCGCGGTAGGTCGTCACCTCGATCGTGTGCTCACCCTTGCGCATCGCGATCGTGCCGAAGTCGCGCCCGACGTCCCAGCGCGCGTCGGCCCAGCCGGTGACGATCTGCTCGATCTGCTCCGGGCGCGCGCTCGTCGTCAGGTCCAGATCGGTGCTCGTGCGCCCGAGGAACGCGTCCCGCACGGGACCGCCGACGAGCGCGAGGCGGTGCCCCGCGTCGGCGAAGCGGCCACCCAGCTCCAGCAGCAGCGGCAACACCGGCTGCAGGCGGGTCAGCGCCTCGCGCTGCAGGTCGGCGTCCGGTCCGCCGGGCCGACTCTCCGGCGCGGTGCGCGCGTCGGTGGGGCCCGTGGTCGGGCGGTCGGGCTGCGTGCTGCGCGGCTGCGCGGCGGTGTCCATGTGAGTCCTCGTGCTGTGGTCGTGCGCGTGTGCTGGGGGGCTGCCGCGCGCCCGGACGCCGAGACGGCGCGATCGGATCCCGTCGGGGTGTCACGCGGGAATCGACGGGGCGCGGGGCTCGCGAGCCCAGCAGCCAAGGGTACGGGCGTGGGCCGGCGCGGGGTGCGGGGCAACACACGTGTGACGGGCTCCGGGTGCGGCGTCCCCCCAGTGCGGATCGTTAGAGTGGCTTGATGACCACCTTCTCCCGCCCCAGCAGGCCGCAGCGCCGCCTGCCTGCGGTGCTGGAGAGGTCGGCCGGTGGCATCGTCGTCGACGTGCAGGACGGCCACGCGCACATCGCCGTCATCGCCCGCCGCAACCGCGCGGGACGCATCGAGTGGTGCCTGCCCAAGGGCCACCAGGAGGACGACGAGACCCTCATCGAGACCGCCGAGCGGGAGGTCGAGGAGGAGACCGGCATCCAGGGCAAGGTGCTGACGACGCTGGGCACGATCGACTACTGGTTCTCCACCCACGACCGGCGGGTGCACAAGATCGTCCACCACTACCTGCTCGAGGCGACCGGCGGGCACCTGACGATCGAGAAGGACCCCGACCACGAGGCCATCGACGTCGCGTGGATCCCCCTGCGTCAGGTGCAGGAGCACCTGACGTTCCCCAACGAGCGGCGTATCGCGCAGCTCGCCTGGGAGAGGCTGGCCGGGCAGGGATGAGCGCGCGCCCCCGCCGGGTCCCCCTGACGGCCGCCGTGATCGCCCTGGCCCTGGGCCCGTGCGTCGCTCCGGTGGCTGCGGCGCCCGCCGTGGCGCAGCCGGCACCCGCGGTGTCGGGGCAGGTCATGGCCCGCGACCGGGTCGACGCGAGGGCGGTGGCGCCGGCCGGCGCCGTGCACGACGTCGCGACCGCGCCCCGCGGCGGCAGTCGCGGCGGCAGTCGCGGCGCAGCGACGCCGGGCCGACCGGATCAGGCCGCGGCCGGTGCGGTGCTCTCGGTCCACCTCGAGCAGCTCTCCCCGCTCATCGCCACCCCGGGCCAGGACGTGAAAGTCACCGTGCGCGTGACGAATTCCGGTGCCCAGCCGACCGATCAGCCGGTGCGGGTGCGGTTGCGACTCGGCGCCCGGGACGCGCTGCTCACCCGCACGCAGGTGCGTCGCTTCGCCGCCGAGGGCACCACCTCGGGGCGAATCGTCGCGACGGCCCGGACCCCGCAGGCGCTCGCCTCCCAGGCCGAGACCCAGGTCGAGCTGACGGTCCCCGGGTCGGCGCTGCGGGGGCTGCGACCCTACGGCGTCCTGCCACTGCAGGCCGAGGCCGACGTCCTGCCCGCCGAGTCCGCGTCCGGATCACCGGCGAGCAGCGTGCGGGCGGTGCGCGCGAGCTACCTGCCCTATCAGGGCCGCAAGGAATACCGGCCCCTGGAGGTCTCGGTCGTCGTGCCGCTGACCTTGGACCCCGACCCCTCGCTGGTCAACGCCACCGGCGCCGACCGGGCACAGGCGTGGGACGCGGCCATCGGCGAGGACAGCCGCATCGACCGGATCCTCGAGGCGACGAGCCCCTATCCCGTGACGTGGGCCGTCGACCCCGCGCTCATCGACGCGACGACCCCGACGATCACGGCGCCGACCGCCACCGGCGCGGCACCCGGGGCCCCGACCTCCGCGGCGTCGGGATCGCCCGCGGGCGCCTCCTCGGCAGCCTCGCCGACCCGGGCGGCGGCGAGCAGCACGCCAAACGCCCCCGCGACCGCCGCGCCCACGAGCGCAGCGACGCCGGCACCCACGACCTCGGCGACGCCCGGGACGCCGACGTCCGCCGCGACGCCCACCCCTTCGACGCCCACCCCTTCGACGCCCACGGCCCCGAGCGACCCGAGCGTGCCGATCCGCTCGGAGCTGGCGGGCCGGCTCGCGCAGGTCCCCGCCGGGCGACTGTGGTCGCTGCCGCGGCACGACCCCGACCTGTCGGCGCTCATCGCGGGCGGCACCCCGGACACCGACCTGCGCCGCCTGCTCGCCGACGGCGAGGACGTCGGGGCCCTGCTGCAGACCCCGGGCGTCCCGCGGGTCGCCTGGCCGGTCGGCACGCCACTGGGCCCGAACGCGACCGCCGAGGTCAGCGCGGCCTTCGGGGCCGGCGGCCCGGCAGCGCTGGTCGCGCCGGTCTCGGCCTACGACTCCGACCCCGACGTCACCCGCACCGCCACCCGCCGCACCGCCGCCGGCACGCCCGTCGTGACGGTCGACGACGAGATGTCCCAGCTCTTCGCGCTCTCCCAGGACCCGGACCTGCGCACCGAGCTGAGCCTGCGCATGCTCGCCGAGAGCGTCGCCCTGCTCGCCGAGTCCCCCGGGCGGCAGCGGCACGTCATCATCGCCGCCGGCCGCGACTTCGACCCCGACCCGGCCACGACCGAGGGGCTGCTGACGGCCCTGGCCGGCACCCCGTGGGTGCATCTGGTCGACGGGCGCCGGCTCACCGACCCCGCGACGACCCGCATCGAGGCCGGTGTGCCCGGCAGCGACGCCCGCGACCCGCTGTCACCGGGGCCCTCGCCGGTCACCGCCGCCGCCCTCGCCCGCATGCGCTCGGACCTGCGGGACGTCGTCGGCCTCGCGGGCGTGTTGTCCGCCACACCCAGCTCCGGAATCGTGCCCGACACCTCGACGATGGACGCGCTGACGTCCTCGCGGTGGCGCTGGGCGCCCTCGCTGTGGCGGTCGCTGGACAGCGAGATCGCCGCGCGCGTCGAGACGTTGACCACGGGCGTCTCGGTCGTGCCCAGCACGATCAACTTCTTCGCCGAGCACGGCATCCTGCAGGTCACCGTCGTCAACGAGCTCGACGTCGAGGTCCACGACGTGCGGGTCGTCTTCGAGCCGCAGGGTCGCCCACCGCGGCTACGGGTCACCTCGACCCCGGAGCCGCTGACGATCCGCCCGGGCAGCCGCACGACGGTCCGCGTGCAGGTCGAGGCCGTCGCCGCCGGGGTCGTGACCGTGGCGACGCACCTGGCCACCCCCACGAACACTAGGCTCGGCACCGATGCGACGGTGCGCGTGCGGGTCCAGCCGACGAACGGCTGGTTGATGCTCGCCCTCGGCGGCCTCGCCGGTGTCGTCTTCCTCGCCGGCCTGTATCGGGCCGTGCGGGCCGGCGGACCCCGGGTGTCGCGGCAGAACCTCAAGGAGTGGAGCAAGACATGATGCGGCGAGGAGGTGTGCGCGTCCGCGGCGACCTCCCCGTCGCCGCGCGCCGCCCGCGACGACACCCGATGCCCGACGTGGCCGACGTGGCCGACGTGACCCACGCGCCCGGTCGACCCCCGCGGGCGACCCGACCCGGGCAGGCCGGATCATGACGGCGAGCACCGCCAACAGCCGCCTCGCGCGACACAGCGCGGTCATGGCCGCCGGGAGTCTCGTCTCACGCCTCCTGGGAGTCGTGCGGGCCTCGATGATCATGGCCGTCTTCGGCCGCTCCCTCGGCGGCGACGCCTGGGCGGTGGCGAACACGCTGCCCAACACCGTCTACCTGCTGCTCGCGGGCGGCGTGCTCAACGCCGTCCTCGTCCCGCAGATCACCAAGGCGGAGAAGGACCCCGACGGGGGCAAGGACTTCGTCGATCGGCTCCTGACGCTGGCGATCGTCGGGCTCTTCGTGGTGACCGTCATCTGCTTCGTCGGCGCCCCGGTGCTCGTCGATGTCTTCGCCAGCGACCGGTGGATCCCCGAGCAGTTCGCGCTGTCGGTGGCGTTCGCCTACATCTGCATGCCGGCGATCTTCTTCTACGGCCTCTACACGATCCTGGGCCAGGTGCTCAACGCCCAGGAGCGCTTCGGCTGGTTCATGTGGTCGCCGGTGCTGGCCAACGTCGTGTGGATCGCCGGGCTCGGCTGGTTCCTGCTCTCCTACGGGCCGCAGCAGAGCGCGCCGGTCACGGCGTTCACGCCCGAGATGATCTGGATCCTGGCCGGATCCCTGCTGCTCGGAGTCGCGCTGCAGGCGCTGGTCCTGCTCGTCCCGCTGTATCGCGGCGGCTTCCGCTACACCCCCCGGTTCGGCTGGCGCGGGGTCGGCCTCGGCAGCGCGGGCCGCGTCGCAGGCTGGACGTTCGCGGCGTTGGTCGTCGCGCAGCTGGGCCTGGTCGTGCAGTCCCGCGTGCTGACCTCCGTGCAGGCCGGCGACACCGGCAAGCTCCCCTACGACCAGGCGTTTCTGCTCTTCATGACGCCGCACGGGCTCATCACGGTCTCGCTGGTCACCGCCCTCTTCACGGCCATGAGCCGGGCGGCGGCGGACCGCGACGTGCCGCAGCTGCGGCGCAACGTCATCCAGGGCCTGACCCTGACGAGCATCGCCACCGTGCCGATCATGATCGGCTGTTTCGTGCTCGGCACGCACCTGACGCGGCTGCTCTTCCCCGTGAACTCCATCGAGACCAGCGACGCGATCGGCTACGTCATGATCGCGATGATGATCGGCCTGCCGGCGTACGGCGCCTATTACGTCATCCAGCGCGGCTTCTTCGCGATGGAGGACGCCAAGACCCCGTTCTACCTGCAGCTGGTCAACACCGGCGTCGCGGCGGTCGTCGCGGTCGCGTGCCTGTGGGTGCCCTCGGAGTATCGGGCGGTCGGCGTCGCCCTCGGTCAGGCGCTGAGCAACATCGTCGCCGCGCTGCTGGCCGTGGCGTGGCTCGGTCGCCGCCTCGACGGCCTGCCGATGGCCCGCGTGGTCCGCACCTGCGTCCGCGTCTTCGTCGCGTCGATCCCCGCCGCCGCCGTCGCGCTCGGCGTCGTGCTCCTCGGGGAGCGGCTGGGCACCGGCCGCCTCGCGTCGCTGCTGGTGCTCGCCGTCGGCGGACTGCTCTTCCTCGCGCTCTACATCGGCGCGGCCCGCCGCATGCGCGTGCGCGAAATCGACTCTGTTCTCGAACCTTTCGTGCGACGCCTGCGGGGCGCGCGGGGCGCGTGACGTCGCGTTGCCTAGACTGTCGTCGGCCACCAGTGGATCTGAAAGACACCGGTGGCGGGGTCCGCTCGCTCGCGAGCGGGTCACCGGGACGAGCTGGAGGAGCACGCGGTGTACGGCGTAGGCACGGGACGACTCATCGCCGACCGCTATGCCCTCAATGAGCGGCGTGCGCATCTGGGGTCGATCGAGGTGTGGTCGGCGGTGGATTCCACCCTCGGACGGGAAGTCTCGATCACCGTCTTCCCGAGCAACCTGACCCGGGCCGACGCGATCGTCGACGCCGCCCGGCGCAGCGCCGCCCTCAACGATCACCGGCTCGTGCGGGTGCTCGACGTCGGCGCCGGCGAGGAGATCAGCTGGCTCGTCGAGGAGTCGCTCTCGGACTCCTCGAGCATCGCCGACCTCGTCGCGCAGGGCCCGCTGCCACCGGAGGAGGCCCGCCGCATCGCCGGCGAGGTCGCCAGCGGCCTGGCCGTCGCGGCCGAGCGCGGCCTGCATCACCTGCACATCACCCCGCATTCGGTGCGACGCACCGACGGCGGGCTCATCAAGGTCGCGGGCCTCGCGACGGCAGCCGCGCTCGAGGGCACCGACGAGACCGACGCCGCGCACGCCGAGCGCATCGACACCGTCGCGGTCGTCGCGCTGCTCTACGCCGCGATGACGACGAGGTGGCCGCTGCCGCAGCGCATCCCGGGCCTGGAGCCGGCGCCGCGGATCGTCGGTGGGGTCGCGGCTCCCTCGGAGATCGCCCTCGCGGTGCCGCCGGATCTGGACGCCATCTGCCGCGCGACCCTCAATCACGACACCGGGCCCAAGACGCCCGCCGAGCTGACCGCGCGGATCGCCCCGTGGTCCCACACCCTCGTGCGTCACGTGGCACCCAAGGCGGCACCCGTGGCCCGCCCGCAGGCGCCCGCGCCGACCGAGGCGATCCCCGCCGTCAAGGCCGGGGCCCGCGGCCGACCCGCCCGCGCGTCCGTCGACGGGCACGCCGGCGCCGCCGTCGGGGGCGCGGGGCCGATCGCCCGCGTGCGGGAGCACCGTGAGGCCGAGCGCGAGGCCCGCGCCGCGAGCACCCGCCGCCGCCTCGAGGAGCGGCGCGCCGACCCCGGCTTCCTCAATCTGCCCGAGGCCATGGAGGAGCAGCGCAACACGCCGCTGCCGCCGCCGGCCCCGATGCTCAGCCGCACCGCCGAGGTCGAGGGGCGGCACGCCAAGATGATCCTCGCGGTCGTCATCGGCGTCATCGTCCTCGCGATGCTCTTCGCCGTGCCGACCCTGAGCGGCATGTTCCACCGTGGCGGTGCGGCGGCGCCTGACGCCACGCCCGCGGCGACGACCGGCGCGGCCGCCACGTCACCGGGCACGAGCACCTCGACACCGGCGACGTCCGGGCCCATCACGCCGGTCGGCATCCGTTCCTTCGACCCCCAGGGCGACGGCACGGAGAACGAAGCGGGCGCCCGCCGCGCGATCGACGGCGACAACGCGCAGGGGTGGCGCTCGGAGGGTTATCGCAACTCCGCGTCGATGGGCGGTCAGAAGGAGGGCGTCGGTCTCGTCGTCGAGCTTCCCGCCGGTGCCGACCTGCGCACGATCCGCGTGTGGCTGCCCGAGGAGGGCACGCAGGACGTCGAGTTCTACGTCGGTGACCGCGCGTCGCTCACCGACGCGACCCGCGTCGGCGGGTTCACCGACGGCGCCGGCGAGCGCAGCGTGCCGATCCGCAACCCCGTGGCCGGCCGCTACCTCATCGTCTGGGTCACCAAGGCCGCCCGGCAGAGCGACGGGCGATACCGGGCCGAGATCAACGAGATCGCCCTGTCGTCCTGAGCAGTGTCGCGACGATCATGGCCCCGCCCAGCCGATGACCAGCCGCCGTCGACGACGCCCATGCCCGATGACACCCGACCTTGAATCACCTGCGACCCTCTATGACACCGGACCCCGCCCCAGGTGACCCCGCCGCACGCGACGCGGCGGACGGTGCCGAGCGCGCGGGGACCGGGCCGGTCAGCCCCGAGGTGGTCGCATCCGAGATCGCCACGCCCGAGGTGGACACGCCCGACAGGGCGACGTCCGGGGCCGCCGCGTCAGCTGCGGGCGCGTCACGTGCGGGCGCGTCGAACGCTCGTGCGGCGCAGGCCCCGGTGACCGCGGCTCCTGTGGTGCCGGCTGGGGAGGTCGACGCCGGGCGCGGCCCGATCGAGGAGGTCACCGACGCCCAGCTGCTGGCCGCCCACTGCGCGGGTGATCCGGAGGCGTTCGCCGAGTTGTTCCGCCGCCACCGCGACCGCATGTGGGCCGTCGCCGTGCGCACGACCCGCGACCCCGAGCTCGCGGCCGACGCGGTGCAGGAGGCCTTCATCTCGGCCTTCCGTCGCGCCGATTCCTTCCGCGGTCAGTCGGCCGTCACGACCTGGCTGCACCGCATCGTCGTCAACGCATGCCTGGACCGACTGCGGCGGCGCCGACCCACGAGTGAGCTGCCCCCGGGCTACAGCCTCGTCGTGGCGGACCGGCACGACCACGCCGCGGCGGTGGAGACGCGTCTCGACGTCCGAGCCGCCCTCGCGACGCTGCCGGAGGGGCAGCGGCTCGCGTTGACGCTCGTCGACATGCACGGCCTCAGCGTCGCCGAGACCGCGCACATCCTCGGCGTCGCCGAGGGCACGGTGAAGTCGCGATGCGCGCGCGGCCGGGCGGCACTCGCGCCGCTACTGCGGCCCTGACCGGCCGCTGCCTGCCCTCAGGGTGCCCTCAGGGAACCTCCTGGTTGCCCGACGCGTCATACAGCGATGTCGGCACTCGTGCGACCACGGCCGACCGCACCTGAGCCCATCCCCTGAGCCACCCGAGGTGTTCACCGTGACGCGCCCGCTCTCTCGCCTGCGCCCCTCGTCGGACGACCCGACCGGCGTCCAGCAGCTCCTCGCGACGCTGCCCGACCCCGGGCCCATGCCCCCGGCGCTCGTCGATCGCATCACGACGAGCCTGCGCGCCGAGCAGGAGCAGCGCGCCACCGGCCCGCACGACTCGGCGCAGACCCTCACCGGTGCGACCGTCGCGCACGGACCGTGGCGCCGCCCGCTCGATCCGAGTGTCGATGGGCACCTCGACGGAGACATCGAGCGGCACGTCGGGCGGCACGTGGATGAGGCCGCCTGGGTCGCCGGTGCCGGCCGCGGCGCCCGCCGGCCCCTGCGACGCATCCCACCGGCCGCCGACCCGCACCGGCGGCGAGCCTCGCACGGCCTGCTCCTGGCGCTCTCCGGCGCCGCCGCGGCAGCGGCCGTCGGAGGGGTCGTCCTCATCAACGGGCTGGCGCCGCGCGGCGGGCCTGAGGCGGGCACGACCGCCGCGCTCAGCGTCGCCGGCGAGCGCGCAGCCGGCGCGGCCACGCCGAACTCCGCCCCTTCGAACTCCGCCCACCCGACCGACGGTGTCTCGAGCGAGGCCACGAGCGCGTCCCGATCCTCGGACGCCGACCTGAGTGTCCAGGGCGGCGACGCCGGTGCAGGCATCGCGCAGGAAGGGCGCGCGAGCGCACGGCCAGGCGTCGTGGCGCGACCGCAGGTCCACGTGCAGCTGTCGTCGACGCGCTACACCGACGCCACGCTCGTCGCGGCCGCAGGGCGCCTCTGGCGCTCTCCGGGACCGGCCGTGCCGCCCCTGGCGGCCGAGTCGCCCGCGTTCGGCCGGATCGCGACCCCGCTGGGGATGTCCTCGTGCGTCCAGTCCCTCGACGTCGACGCCACGAAGGCCGTCGCCGACCTCGCGACGTATGACGGGCAGCCGGCGGCCGTCATCGTCACCGACGGCCCGGACGGGCGCCAGGTGCGCGTCGTCTCTCTGGCCTGCGGTTCCGGCTCCAGCGCGGTCCTCGCCGGGCCGCTTGCGGTGCGCTGAGCCTCCACGCCGCCGGCTCTCCCGGCGGCACTCCTGCGATCGGCACTCCTCCGATCTGCACTCCTGCGATCGGCACCCCGACCGATGACGCGGCGCCGATCGTCGCGTCGGTCGCGCGGGGCCGGGTAGCCGGCCGGCGACGCGCGTCCGACGCCGAGGCTCGTCCGGGTCCGGCCGATACTGTGGGACCGTCGGCGCGAGCGGCCCCGGCCCGACGAGGTGTCCGGGCAGACGGGGTGTTCGCAGGAGGCGGTGTGTCCGGGAATATGCCCCGAGGGGTATCGGTTGACCGAGCCGACAGCGGCCGGATCCCCGACCGCGCGGCCCGCGGACACCGGGCCCCACCACGACGCCCAGCTGCGAAGGGAATTGACACGTGAGCGACTCCATCGGTGGCCTGACCGCCACCACCGGGTTCATCACCGCAGGGGGGGCGGCACCGCTGGGCGACGGCGCTCTCGCGGCCGCGACCACTGCCGGCCAGGACGCGGCAGGCGACGACGGCGTGCGCGACCTCATCATCGTGGGATCAGGCCCGGCGGGCTACACGGCCGCGATCTACGCCGCCCGCGCCAACCTGCGACCCCTCGTCCTCACCGGCTCGGTGACCGCCGGCGGCGCCCTCATGAACACCACCGAGGTGGAGAATTTCCCGGGCTTCATCGAGGGCATCATGGGCCCGGACCTCATGGACAACATGCGGGCTCAGGCGGCGCGGTTCGGTGCCGAGTTGCTCGCCGACGACGCCACCGAGCTCGACCTGTCCGGCCCCGTCAAGACGGTGGTCGACGGCGAGGGCACCGTCCACCGGGCTCGCGCCGTCATCCTCGCGATGGGGTCGGCCTACCGCGAGCTGGGGCTGCCCGACGAGAAGCGGCTCTCGGGGCACGGCGTCTCGTGGTGTGCGACCTGCGACGGCTTCTTCTTCCGGGACAAGGACATCGCCGTCGTCGGCGGTGGTGACTCCGCGATCGAGGAGGCGACCTTCCTGACGAAGTTCGCGCGCTCGGTGACGATCATCCACCGCCGCGAGGAGCTGCGCGCGAGCAAGATCATGGCCCAGCGCGCGCTGGACAACCCGAAGATCCGTTTCGCGTGGAACAGCGCGGTCACCCGGATCCACGGCGAGGACAAGCTCGTCGGCGTGACCCTCACGGACACGGTCACCGGCCAGGAGCGCGAGCTCGAGGTCAGCGGCCTCTTCGTCGCCATCGGGCACGACCCGCGCAACGAGCTCGTCCGCGGACAGGTCGAGCTCGACGACGAGGGATACGTCCTCGTGCAGGGGCGTTCCTCCCGGACCGGGCTGGACGGGGTCTTCGCCTGCGGCGACCTCGTCGACCACACCTACCGCCAAGCGATCACCGCGGCCGGCTCCGGCTGCGCCGCGGCGCTGGACGCCGAGCGCTTCCTCGCCGCCGCGGGGCACACCACCGCAGAGCCCACCGGCCTGGTCGAGGTGGCGGTGGCCAGCCCCGAAGCCGCCACTGTCGGCTGAGGCGGCTCACCGGACGGCACCGGACGCCGTCCCTCCGACGACACGACGACCGACTTCACCGACGCGAGGTCTCGACCCCGCACCCGAGAGGATGATCATGGGCAACATCAAGGAAACGACGGACGCGACCTTCCAGGCGGACGTGCTCGACAGCGACAAGCCGGTCCTCGTGGACTTCTGGGCGCCGTGGTGCGGCCCGTGCCGCGCCGTCGCCCCGATCCTGGAGGAGATCGCCGGCACCCACGGCGAGAAGCTGACGATCGTCAAGCTCAACACCGACGACAACCCGCGGACCGCCGCGTCCTACGGCATCACGAGCATTCCGACGATGAACGTGTTCGTCGGCGGCGACGTCGCCAAGACGATCATCGGCGCCCAGCCCAAGCCGCGCCTCCTGCGCGAGTTGGAGCCCTTCATCGGTTGATCCAGCGCCACCACAGCAACCGGGGCTGACCCGCATGATGCGGGTCAGCCCCTGTTGCTGTGTCGCGAGCTGCGGGCGCCGTCAGCAGCTCGCGGTGGCGTCAACCGGCGAGTGACTGCCCGCCGTCGCCCGGCTCCACCGGGCGCTCACCGATCGCCTCGAGGATCCGGTTGAGGTCGTCGACGGAGGCGAACTCCACGGTCATGCGCCCCTTACGACGCCCCAAGGCGATCGAGACGCGCGTCTCCCAGCGATCGGCGAGGAACGCCGCGAGGTCGTCGAGCTCGGGCATCCGGTCGTCGCCGCGAGGGCGGCGGGACGGGCGGACGGGATCGCCGCCGAGGGCGACGATCTCCTCGACGCTGCGCACGCTCAGGCCCTCGGCGACGATGCGCTGCGCGAGACGCTCCATGGCTGCGGCGTCCGGGAGCGTCAGCAGCGCGCGGGCGTGCCCTGCGCTCAGCACCCCGGCAGCGACGCGTCGCTGCACGAGGGGCGGGAGCTTGAGGAGCCGGATGACGTTGCTGATCTGCGGGCGGGACCGGCCCAGGCGAGTGGCCAACTCCTCGTGGGTGCAGCCGAAGTCCTCCAGCAGCTGCTGGTAGGCGGCCGCCTCTTCGAGCGGGTTGAGCTGAGTGCGGTGCAAGTTCTCCAGGAGGGCGTCCCGCAGCATCGCGTCGTCGCTGGTCGACCGGACGATCGCCGGGATCGTCGTCTCGCCGGCGGCGCGGCTCGCGCGCCAGCGGCGCTCACCCATGACGAGCTCGTAGGCCGGGGCTGCGCCGTCGGGCTCTGCAGCCGTGTCCTCACTCCTGGGGAGGGGACGGACGACGACAGGCTGAAGCACCCCGATCTCTTTGATCGAGTGCACGAGCTCGGAGAGCTCGTCCTCGTCGAAGACCTGACGGGGCTGCCGCGCGTTCGGCCGGATCGCGTCCAGCGGGATGAGGGCGAAGGACGCCCCGGGCACCGGCACCATGCCCTCACCCGACTCCGATGCCGGGCTCGTCGAGGCGTCGGCCTCGGGCTCGGCCGGAGCCCGCGTCGAGGACTCCTGATCCGCCGGTGAAGACTCACCGGCACTCTCACGCGGGGCGGGGCCGGCGGCCGTGTCCGGCGTGACCGCGTTGCCATCGATCGTCCCGGCGCTGGGCGAAAGCACCGACGTCTGGTTGGGGAAGAAGACGTCTCGCGGTCGGACCATCGTCGCCGTGGACGAGTCCGTGGGGATCAACGCCCCCAAGCCTCGTCCCAAGCCGCGTCGCCGATCCGTCATTGCCCGTCTCCCTCCGTGTCCTGCGCCGGCCTGCTGCCGGTGATGTCGCGCCGAGCCTAGGCCGCCGACGACGAGCGGCGTCGGCGGCGCACCGAGCGCCTGTGGAGGAGATGTTTCACGTGAAACGTGGCGTCAGGCTGTGGAAACGCGCCGTGTCATGCGCGCCTCGCCTCCGCGGTCGCTTGACAGCGGCGACGTGACGTCTCGCGACGGTCAGCACGGCCGCCGCCGACGTGACCGCACGAATCAGCCGGACGTGCCACGCTCCGCGAGCTCGCGGCCGGCCTCGAGGTAGGCCAGGGCTCCGCTGCTCATCGGGTCATAGGTCAGCACCGTCTGCCCATGACTGGGCGCCTCGGAGATCCGCACCGAGCGCGGCACCGTCGTCCGCAGCACCTGCTCGGGGAAGTGCTCCCGCACCTCCTGGGCGACCTGCTGGGACAGTCGGGTGCGGGCGTCGTACATCGTCAGCAGGATGGTCGAGATGTAGAGCTGGGGATTGAGGTGCTTGCGGATCATCTCGATGTTCTTCAAGAGCATCGAGAGGCCCTCCAGCGCGTAGTACTCGCACTGGATGGGTATGAGGACCTCATGGGCGGCGACGAAGGCGTTGATCGTCAGCAGACCGAGGCTCGGCGGGCAGTCGATGATGATGTAGTCCGGCAGGTCCGGGCGATCTTCCGCGAGGTACGCCTCGACCGCACGCTGCAGCCGGGTCTCACGCGCGACGTACGAGACGAGCTCGATCTCGGCGCCGGCCAGGTCGATGGTCGCCGGCACGCACCACAAGCCCGGCAGATCTGGGCAGGGCTGGGCGACGTCCGCCAGCGTCGACTCGTCGACGAGGACGTCGTAGACGTTGCGGACCTCGGCATGGTGATCGATGCTCAGTGCGGTGCTCGCATTGCCCTGTGGGTCCGTGTCGATGACGAGGACCTTCAGGCCGCCGCGAGTGAGCGCGGCCGCCAGGTTCACGGCGGTCGTGGTCTTGCCGACGCCACCCTTCTGGTTCGCGATCGTGATGACGCGCGGTCGTGCGGGCCGAGGCCAGGATTCTCGGGCGAGAGGATCGCCGTCGCCGCTGCGCCGCACCGGAGCCGGGCGACGTGACGACCCCGCATCGACGACGTGGCCGGCCTCGTCCGCTGACGCCGCACCGGTCTCTGATGGCACCGCAGCCGCGGCGTCGCGAGCCGTCGGTTCCGCCGAGTCATGGACGGTTTCACGTGAAACGACGTCGGCATCGGCTGCGTCTGACGCGGCCGGCGACGCGAAGGAGCCGACGTCGGTTTCACGTGAAACACCGATCACGGTCTCGGCGTCGTCGGAGGCATCGTCGGCCTCCCGTGCCAAGGGCTCGGTTTCACGTGAAACACCATGAGGGCGTGGCGACTGCTGACGTGCAGCCGACCCGATCGGCCCGTCGCCCTCACGCGGCAACGGCGTATCCGAGGCCTCAGGGATGTCCGCAGCCACGACGGGAGGGAGGGGCGAGGGCTCCCGCACCACGCCCGCCGATGAGAGTCCGGTCGGGGACAGATCGGTGGGCGAGACGGCGGTCGGCCAGCCGAGCGCACCGCCGGCCGTGCCCGGCGAGGAACCCTCGCCGAAGGGCCAACCCAGACCGCTGTCCTGTGTCACGTCTCTCCTTGTCGTCGGTGCCGACCCCCGTGGTCGTCCGGGTGACCGGGGCAACGGCCGCCGTCGACCGCCGTGCGGAGGCGCCGCCCTGCCCGGGCCACGCCCACGCTAATCCTTCGCGCGACCGGGCGAATTCGGTGAGTCCGGTGTGTCGCCACCAGGTCGTCGTCGGGCGGCCCGGGGCGCTGCGCGACCTGAGCGGCGCCCCGCCGACCGACCCCCGGCGGACCCGGACGCGGCTCCCGTCGCGCGCGATCCCCGGGCGGCGCGACGCCCTGAGGCTCGACGGTCGGCCGCCGCGTCGGAGACGCGCACGACCCGCACGACGCGCGTGGGCGTCTCGACGAGGTCGGACCCGAGGGTGATCAGATCGACGTCACCGCCCCCGGCGGCACGCACGGCGGAGGCGTCCTCCTGCATCTCGCGCTGGGCCGCCGCGCCCTTCATCGCCAGCAGAGTGCCCCCGAGGGGGACCAACGGCAGACACCACTGGGCGAGCTCACCGAGCCGGGCCACAGCCCGGGCGGTGACGACGTCGGCGGACAGCTCTCCCCAGAACGCCTGGGCCTTGCCCCGATGCACGTGCACCGAGTCGCCGATGCCGAGCTCGTCGATCGCGTCGTGCAGCCAGCGGACCCGACGCTCCAGCGGCTCCACGAGGTCGAGGCGCAGGTCCGGCCGTGCCACCGCCAGCACCAGGCCGGGGAGCCCGGCGCCGCTGCCGACGTCGATGACGCGGGCACCCTGCGGCAGGAGCTGTGCGAGGAGCACGCAGTTGACGATGTGCCGGTCCCAGAGCCGCGGCACCTCGCGAGGCCCGACGAGGCCGTGGTCGACGCCGCGCGTGGCGAGGATGACGGCGAGCCTGGCCATCAGGTCTGCTCGGTCGCCGACGAGGTCGGCCAGGAGCGCCGGCGGGGCGGCGAGCTGCGCCGGCGCCGACCCCGTCTCGGCGCCCGAGCTCACGCGGGAAGGACGACGACGTGGCGGTGCGGCTCGGTGCCCTCGGACTCCGAGGCCAGGCCGGCGGCCAGCACCTCGTCGTGGGCGACCTTGCGCTCGAAGGCGCTCATCGCCTTCATCGGCGCCGGGCTGCCGCTCTCGCGCACCTGCGCGATCGCCTCGCGAGTCAGGCTGATCACCTGGTCACGCCGCTGGGCGCGGTGGCCGGCGACGTCGAGCATGAGACGGCTGCGCTCGCCCGTTGCCGCCTGGACCGCCATACGGGTCAGATCCTGGAGGGCCTCGAGCACCTTGCCGTCCGAACCGACGAGGCGCCGCGGCACGCGGCCGTCCTCGGAGTCGACGATCGCGACGGAGGCTCGGTCTCCGTCGATGTCGACGTCGATGTCGCCGTCCATGTCGGCGATGTCGAGCAGCCGCTCGAGGAAGTCGGCCGCCACCTCGCCCTCGCGCTCCAGCTGGGCCGTGCGGTCCCGCCCAGCCCGGCGGGGCGCCCGGTCGGCATCCTGGTCGGTGCCCTGGTCTGCCTCGGCGGCGAGCTGGGCGTCGTCGCCCGCGCTCGGCTCGTCGGCCTCGCGCGAGGCGGGCGCCGCGACGACCTCGCCCGCTACGGGAGCCTCGTGCTCCTGCGCCGCCGACGCGGCGTCGCTGCCGGAGGTCTCGGGCGCGGTGTCGGAGTCGTGTTCGGACATGTGGCTCATCAGTCCCTTCCTGGGGCGGCCCGGCGTCAGGGCGCCCTCATCGATGCTCTCGTGTGTCGGCCGGTCGCCCCCCGCGACCCGCTCTAGCGCTTGCGCTTCTTGCGTCGCACCGGCTGCTGTCGTTGACCGCCGGCCCGGGCGCCTGCGCCGGCCCCGCCCGTCGCGCTGTCACCGGTCTCCGTGTCCGGTGCCGGCTCGGCCTCGTCCGTCGTGAGCCCGGGGATGGCGAACTTCTTGTGTTCCTTGCCCCGTCGGCGACGGCGCTCCTCCAGGGCCCGCTCGGCGGGTGAGCCGGGGGCCGGCATCCGACGGATGACGTAGAACTGCTGACCCAGCGACCACAGGTTCGTCACGAACCAGTAGATGAGCACGCCGATGGGGAAGTTCACCCCGGAGATCGCGAAGACCAGCGGAAGGATGTAGAGCAGCATCTTCTGCTGCTGGGCGAAGGGGCCGTCCAGCGCCGACGCGGGCATGTTCTTGCGCATCAGCTGGTGCTGGGTCATGAAGGTCGTCAGCGACATGAGGATGATGAGGACGACCGTGAGGATCTTCGCCGGCATCGAGTCGCTGCGCAGGAACGTGTCCGAGAGCGTCGCGCCGAAGAGGGTCGAGGCCTCCGCCTGGGCGGCGAGGTCACGCCCGAGGGGGCCGGCCGAGAGGCGCTGCCCGTCCGCGACCCGGCTCAGGTTGTTGAGCACGTTGAACAGCGCGAAGAAGAAGGGCGACTGGATGAGGATCGGCATGCACGAACTCAGCGGGTTCGTGCCGGTCCTCTTGTAGAGGTCCATCGTCTCCTGGGACATCGCCTGCCGGGATTCCGGATCTGTGCGTCCCTTGTACTTCTTCTGGATCTTCTGCATCTCCGGCTGGATGAGCTGCATCCGCCGCGACGACTGGATCTGCTTGACGAAGAGCGGGATGAGCAGCACCCGGATGACGACGACGAGGCCGGCGATCGACGCCGCCCACGTCCAGCCGGACTCGGCGGGCATGCCGATGGCCGTGAAGGCGCTGTGGAAGCCGACGAGCACCCACTCGACGAACCACTCGAGCGGCCAGAGCAGTTGCTCCCAGAGGGACCTCTCCATGACCTGTATGCCTTGTCCTTGCGTTCGTGGTGGCGAGGCCACCGTGTCGGTGCCGGTGACTCCCGGCAGTCTCACATCACCTGTTCGCCGCGTGGGCGGGTGCTCCCGTGCCGTCGTCGCCGGCACCGTGCTGACGAGCGACGCCCCGCGAGGCGTCGCGCCACAGGGTCGGGTCGACGGTGAGCGCCGCGGCCGCATCCTGAGGAGCACGCCAGGCGCTGCGGCGGATCGGTCGACCATCGCTCCCGCGCCTGGGAACGTGGTCGACGCCCCCAGGGTTCCACGGGTGACACCGCCCGAGGCGGCGGATCGTCAACCAGCTCCCCGTGATCGGGCCGAACCGGCGCAGCGCCGTCAGGGCGTAGGCCGAGCAGCTCGGGTAATACCGGCAACTACTGGGCAGCAGCGGAGAGAGGAAGAGCTGGTATCCCCGCACGAGCCAGACGAGCGGCAGCGACGCCCAGTGCCGGAGGCGATCCGCCTCGGGGCGCGTCATGACCGTCCGGAGCTCGCGACGGCCTGTCGCACGGCCCGCTCCAGGCAGCGATCGAGAGCCTGGGCGAGCTGACCGCTGTCGCACTGCGCGGCCGCGGGGGCCGCACGGACCACGACGTCGAGCCCCTCGGGCAGGGCACCGATGCGCTGAGCGGCCAACGCGCGGAGCCGACGCTTCGTGCGATTGCGCACCACCGCGTTGCCGACGGCCCTGGACACGACGAAACCGACACGCACCGGCTGACCGGTGCGTGTCGATGATCGGTGGGCGTGGACCACGAGGATCCGGCTGCCTGAGCGCGCGGACCGCACGGTCGCCGCGAAGTCCGAGGACCGGCGGAGCCGATGACGTGCGGGCAGCACGCGCGGGCACCGAGGCTCAGGCGGAGAGCTTCTCGCGTCCCTTGCGGCGACGGCCCGCCAGAATGGCGCGCCCGGCGCGCGTCGACATGCGCAGCCGGAAGCCGTGGACCTTGGCCCGGCGACGGTTGTTCGGCTGGAAGGTGCGCTTGCTCACGATGCTCTCCGTTGGTCACGCTCGATGGGAACCGATCGAGATCGGACGCCCGCCTCGCCGGTCCGCGGACCACCCGCGTCCGCGCAGGCGAAGCTGCGAGGGGCATCGGGGTGGCGCAGACCAGGTGACGGGCACGCGAAAACGACCGGGGTGGAAAACCAAGTCCTAACGGTACGGCAGGGCGGGAAATCGGGTCAAACGCGCGCGATGACGGACGCGGGACTCATCCACAATCTGTGGATAACGGTGTGGACATCGGGACACGCCGTGCGTACGCCGCTGACCTGGACGAACGCTGCGACGCCGGGAGATCGGGCGTCACCACCCGGCGGAGCCGAACCCGACATACCGCCCGCACCGGCCGCGCAAGCTCCCGCAGCGGAAGGGATCAGGTCGGACGCCCGCGTACAGTGACGCCGTGCAGGAAGACGCTCCCCAGATCTGGCAGGCGACGTTGCGGGCCCTCAACGAGGCCGGACTGCCTGCTCCGCAGCGTGCCTTCCTCGCCCAGGCTGCCCTCGTCGGGATGCTCGGCGACACCGCCCTCATCGCGGTGCCCGACGACTTCACCAAGGACATCGTCGAGCGCCGCGCCCGGGAGGCGCTCACCGAGGCGCTGTCGGCCCAGATGTCCAAGGACGTGCGCCTCGCCGTGACGCTCGACCCGTCCCTGCGGGTGCCCTTGGGGTCCAGCGAGCAGCCGGTGCTCGACGGCTACCCGCCCCCCGGTGGCGCCGGGCGGGACACCGACGACGCGACGCAGACCCCGGGTGGCGGTGCCCCCCAGGCGGAGGCGGGCGGGGCGAGCACGCCGGAGTCGGGCGGTCAGCCCTTCCGAGGGTCGGGCTCCGAGCCGGGATTCAGCGACCGACGCGCGGCTCGGGCGGTCGTGACCCGCGCCGACGACGAGCCGCCGCGACTGAACCCGAAGTACACGTTCGACACCTTCGTCATCGGCGCCGGCAACCGCTTCGCCCACGCCGCGGCGGTCGCGGTCGCCGAGGCCCCGGCCAAGGCGTACAACCCGCTCTTCGTCTACGGCGACTCCGGGCTGGGCAAGACGCACCTGCTGCACGCGATCGGCGACTACTCGCGCAGCCTGTATCCCAACGTGCGCGTGAAGTACGTGAACTCCGAGGAGTTCACCAACGACTTCATCAACAGCATCCGCGACGACAAGGCGGCCGGCTTCCAGCGCCGCTACCGCGACATCGACGTGCTGTTGATCGACGACATCCAGTTCCTGTCCGGCAAGATGCAGACGCAGGAGGAGTTCTTCCACACCTTCAACACGCTGCACAACGCGGACAAGCAGGTCGTCATCACCTCCGACGTGCCGCCCAAGCAGCTGTCGGGCTTCGAGGAGCGGATGCGCAGCCGCTTCGAGTGGGGGCTGCTCACCGACGTACAGCCGCCCGATCTGGAGACGCGCATCGCGATCCTGAGCAAGAAGGCCGTGCAGGAGCGCCTGAGCATCCCCGACGACGTGCTCGAATTCATCGCCTCGAGGATCAGCACGAACATCCGCGAGCTCGAGGGCGCCCTCATCCGGGTCACGGCGTTCGCCAGCCTCAACCGTCAGGACGTCGACCTGGCGCTGGCGGAGATCGTCCTCAAGGACCTCATGCCCGACACCTCGGCGAGCGCGATCACCGCGGCGACGATCATGGCGCAGACAGCCGACTACTTCGGGCTGACGATCGAGGATCTGTGCGGCTCCTCGCGCTCGCGCGTGCTCGTCAACGCCCGCCAGGTCGCGATGTACCTGTGCCGCGAGTTGACCGAGCTGTCGCTGCCCAAGATCGGCCAGCAGTTCGGCGGGCGCGACCACACGACGGTCATCCACGCGGACCGCAAGATCCGCACCCTGATGGCGGAGCGGCGTTCGGTCTACAACCAGGTGACCGAGCTGACGACGCGGATCCGCAGCCAGACCAGCGCCTCGTAACCACACCTGATCCGGCCGCGACGCCGGCCTCCGCCGCGACGCACGTGGGGAACTGCGCAATTCACCTGATCCGGGCGTCCTTCGACGTCGAGATCGGCTCTGTCCACTGGTTATCCACCGATTCCGCGTGTGCCTCGACGCCAGTGCCTCCGCGCGCTGTGCGCAATGCGGTGCAGGTCACACGTCCGCAGCGCTCGTCCAACTCGGCATCCGCCACAGCGTTCAGGACAGTTGTCCACACTGTCGTCCACAGGTGTGGACGGGTGTGGACGAGCGCCGGCGCGCACCGGAACGACACGGTCTCTGACGTGCAACGATGTACCCACAGGTGGGGATAACTCTGTGGATATCCCCGGTGGACAGGCGCTCGGGCCGCCTGTGGACACTCGGTGGACAGCTCGTGGACAACACCGGTGCGGGCTGTTGACGCGGTGTGGACGCCACCGACGGCTCATGTGCACAGCCTCGGGCCGTCAACAGCCGCGACCGCTCGTCCACTGCCGGTCCGCAGGCTCGTACACACCCCCGACACGCGATGCGACCAGCGGTGACGGGGCTTGTCCACATCGTCCACACGACCGATGACAACGATGAGATATCTCCCTCATGACGATCCACACCGCGTACAGGAGGACGACCGGCAGACGATCGAGCGGCAGGCTGCTCGAGAGCTGTGACCTCGACCCCATCGGCCGGCCCTGCCGCCGGCTGAGGGATTGCGACCTGCCTCACGTCGCGCGAGGCGAGTCAGTGCCGACGGCTGCCGACGGGTGCCGATGGGGCCGCCGAGGTGGGGAGCGGCACACGGCACCCGAGTCGCGCCGTCGACCGGCCCTGCGTGCGGTTAGAGTCGGTCTGCGCGTGCCGTGCCGGGGTGACCCTGCGGCGCTGCCCCGGTCCGCACCGTGTCGTCCGGGCGCTCGTCCGGGCGTCGTCCGGGCGCGCAGCAGGTCGGTTGTCCCCGGTCCCACCGCCCAGCCGTCCTCGCGTCTGAGCCCTGCCCCCCGCCCAAGGAGTGCCCCGTGAAGTTCCGTGTCGAGCGCGACGTCCTCGCCGAGGCCGTGACCTGGGCGGCCCGGGGCCTGCCGAGCCGCCCCCCGGTGCCGGTGCTGGCGGGCGTGCTCATCGAGGCCGACGAGCAGGGCACGCTGACGCTGTCGGCCTTCGACTACGAGGTGTCGGCGCGGATCACGGTCGCCGCCGACGTCACCGAGGGCGGCACCGTCCTCGTGCTCGGCAAGCTCCTCGCGGACATCTCGCGCAACCTGCCCGCCCGGCCGGTCGATGTCGTCACGGACGGCAACAAGGTCAACGTCACGTGCGGCTCCAGCCGCTTCAGCCTGCTGCAGATGCCCAGCGACGAATACCCGACGCTGCCGACCAGCCCGGAGCCCAGCGGCTCGATCCCCGGCGACGTCTTCACCCAGGCGGTGGCGCAGGTCAGTGTCGCCGCCGACCGCAGCGACACCCTGCCGATCCTGACGGGGGTACGCATCGAGATCGACGGCTCCTCCATGACGATGCTGGCCACGGACCGCTATCGCCTGGCGATGCGGGAGCTGTCGTGGGACCCGACGGACGCCGGCGCCGACCTCACGGTCCTCGTGCCGGCCCGCACGCTCTCGGACACCGCGCGGGCCCTGGGCGCCACCGGCACGGTCGATCTCGCGCTCGGCGCGGCGGCCGGCGGTGCGGGGCTCGTGGGCTTCGAGGCCGGGCAGCGGCGCACGACGACGCGGCTGCTCGACGGCGACTACCCCAAGGTGTCCTCGATCTTCCCCACGAGCATCGAGACGGAGTCGGTCGTCGAGACCGCCGCGCTCATCGAGGCAGTCAAGCGGGTCTCCCTCGTCGCGGAGCGCAACACCCCGGTGCGGCTGCGCTTCAGCGACGGGCAGGTCAGCATCGACGCCGGCACCGGGGACGACGCCCAGGCCAGCGAGGCCGTGGAGTCGACCCTGAGCGGTCCGGAGATCGAGATCGCCTTCAACCCCCACTACCTGCTCGACGGGTTGGGGGCGCTCGGCACGGCCTTCACGCGGCTGTCCTTCACCCAGCCGAGCCGCCCCGCGGTGCTCGCCGGACAGGCCGAGGCCGACTCGCCGGCGGACACGGCCTACCGTTACGTCCTGATGCCGGTGCGGTTTGCGAGTTGAGCAGCCCGACCGGCTCGAGGTGACCGTCCGTCCGTCTCGGTGAAAGGCCTGACCATGCAGCTCGGATTGATCGGCCTGGGCAAGATGGGCCGCAACATGCGCGACCGGATCCGCGCGCGCAGCGACATCGAGGTCGTCGGCTACGACCGGATGCCGCAGGAGTGCGACGTCGACAGCCTCGAGAGCCTCGTGCAGGCGCTGGCCGCCCCGCGGATCGTGTGGGTGATGGTCCCCCACGGCGACCCGACGCAGCAGACGATCGCCGCGCTCAAGGATCTGCTCGACCCCGGTGACCTCGTCATCGACGGCGGCAACTCCTACTACCGTGACGACGCCGTGCACGCCGCCGACCTGGGGCAGCGCGGGATCCACTACGTCGACGTGGGCGTCTCCGGCGGGGTGTGGGGCCTCGGCGAGGGCTACGGCCTCATGGCCGGCGGCTCGGGCGAGGACATCGCGCGCGCGATGCCGATCTTCGACGCGCTGCGCCCCGAGGGACCGCGGGACGAGGGCTTCGCCCATTCCGGCGCGGTCGGCGCGGGGCACTACGCCAAGATGGTGCACAACGGCATCGAATACGGCCTCATGCACGCCTACGCCGAGGGCTGGGAGCTGCTGGAGGCCAAGGACATCGTCACCGACGTCGAGGCGACCTTCAAGGCCTGGTCGCGGGGCACGGTCGTACGGTCCTGGCTGCTGGACCTCATGGTCAAGGCGCTGGAGGAGACCCCGGGCCTGGAGGGTCTGAGCGCCTACACCACCGACTCCGGCGAGGGTCGCTGGACCCTCGTCGAGGGGGTGGAGAATGCCGTGCCGATGCCGGTGCTCGCCGCGGCCCTCTTCGCGCGGTTCACCTCCCGTCAGGACAATTCGCCGCAGATGCGGGCGGTCTCGGCGCTGCGGGGCCAGTTCGGCGGGCATGCCGTGCAGATGCTCGACAAGCGCGACGACGTCAACGCCGCGGCCACGCCGGCGAGCGACTGAGCCACGCCAGGATCCTCGCCCGTGGGCCGCGTCGCCCGTGCGCGAAGCCTGCGGCGCACCGCCTGACCCTCTCGAGGTGACGACAACCGACGTGACGAAGACACCGCCGTGTATCTACGGCACCTGAGCCTGGGCGACTTCCGCAGCTACGAGACCGCGGAGGTGCCCCTGGAGCCGGGCGTGACGACGCTGCTGGGCCGCAACGGGGAGGGCAAGACCAACCTCGTCGAGGCCGTCGGCTATCTGGCGACGCTCGGGTCGCATCGGGTCGCGCAGGACGCCCCGCTCGTGCGCTTCGGCGCCCAGCAGGCGATCGTGCGGGGTGCCGTGGTCCGCGACGGCCGCGAGACCCTCGTCGAGCTGGCGATCGTGCCCGGCCGGGCCAACCGCGCCCGGCTCGGTCGCGCCGCCGTGAGTCGCCCGCGAGATGTGCTGGGCACCGTGCGGACCGTGCTCTTCGCCCCGGAGGATCTCGCGCTGGTCAAGGGCGAGCCGGAGCAGCGACGGCGCTTCCTGGACGACCTGCTCGTCGCGCGGCAGCCGCGGTGGGCCGCCGTGCGCTCGGACTACGACCGGATCGTGCGGCAACGCAATGCGCTGCTGCGCACGGCGGCGGCGTCCTTGGGCGCCAAGAGCCGGCGCGGGCGGACACGTCGACCGGAGCCGGGCGCCGACGAGGTCGAGACCGCCCGGTCCGCGTTGCACACCCTCGACGTCTGGGATGCCCAGCTCGCCGGCGTCGGCGCGCAGCTGCTGTATGCGCGGCTGCGGCTGCTGCGTGACCTCGCGCCGCTGCTCGCGGTCGCCTACGACACGGTCAGCGACTCGGTGGCGGACGCGCGGGCCGTCTATCGCTCCACCCTCGGCGACGCCCAGGCCGACGCCCTGGCCCGCGGCGAGGTGCCCGAGCCCGAGGAGCTGCGCGAGGCACTGCTGCGCCGGCTCGAGGAGGTGCGCGCCGCCGACGTCGAGCGCGGCGTCGGTCAGGTCGGACTGCACCGCGATGACCTGGTGCTCTCCCTCGGCGAGATGCCCGCCAAGGGTTATGTCTCCCACGGCGAGTCGTGGTCGTTCGCGCTGGGGCTGCGGCTCGCGGCGTTCCGGCTGCTGCGCCGCGACCTCGACGACGACCCGATCCTCGTGCTCGACGACGTCTTCGCCGAGCTCGACGCCGGCCGGCGCGCCCGGCTGGCGGCCGACATCGCCGACTGCGAGCAGGTGCTCATCACCGCGGCGGTGCCCGCCGACGTGCCCGAGACGCTGCGCGGGCACCGGCTCTACGTGCAGCGCGGCAGCGTCACGACCTCGCAGACGGCGGCCGCCGGGCCGGTCGCGCCGCTCGCCGATCCTGCGCACGATGGGTCCGGGAGTGGCGAGCCGACCGACGTCGTCGCGCAGGCGCCGATTGCCGATGGCGAACCGACCGTCGCCGAGTCCGTCGAGCCTGAGTCCGTCGAGCCTGAGGCCGTCGAGCCGGGGTCTGTCGAGCCGGGGTCCGTCGAGGCCGCGGGGGCGGGCGATGACTGACCAGGACCCGTCGCGGCCCGCGCCGGAGGTCGGCGCGGGCGGCCCGGACGGCCCGGGTGCGAGCGCCGTCGGCCCGGCGGACGCCGACCTCGCGGCCGCCGCGGCGTTGGCGCGTGCCCGGGCTGCGGCGGCCGCCCGCGGTCTGCGCCCGGGGTCCCCGCCGGTGCGTCGACGCCGGCCCGCCGCGCAATACTCCTCCAGCGCCCGCGACGGCCGCGACCCCGCGCTGCTCGGCGATCAGATCGACCGGCTCATGCTCGACCGCGGGTGGCGCGTCGACGTCTCCGCCGGCGCCGTCATGGGCCGGTGGGCCGCGATCGTCGGCCCGAACCTGGCCCAGCACGCCACGCCGGTGACGTTCACCGACGGCGAACTCGTCGTGCGCGCCGACTCCACCGCCTGGGCGACGCAGCTACGGCTCATGTCCGCCTCCCTCCTGGCCCGTCTCGAGGAAGAGGCGGGGGCCGGGGTCGTCACGTCGCTGCGCGTCGTCGGGCCGAGCGCACCGTCGTGGCGCAGGGGCCCGCGCCGGGTGGCCGGGCCCGGTCCTCGGGACACCTACGGCTGAGCCGGACGGCCCGTCACGCGCGGCGCCTGTGAGGCGCGCACTCCCCCAGGTAGGTATGGGAGCACGGCTCGGGGGAGTTGATTGCCTCTCATCGGCGTTTCAGGGGCTCTGAGGATGGGCTCAGATCGGCGCCAAGGTATGATGTTGAGGTTCGTCCCGGCGATCGATGCGGGTCGGCTCGGCCTCGCAGCGCCCGCGCGACGGTGGCCGAGAGCGACTCCCCGCCGCCGGTATGTCGCTCGCCTCGTGTGCTCCCCGGCGCACCTGTCGGCCCGTCATGTCGCGCGCGCGTCCGCCAGATCGCGTGGTCGCGGCCCGGGTGGCGCAGCTGCGCGAGGGGCGACGCACGACCTGCGCCCGGGCCCCGCCCGGGTCGCGGACCGACCGGCCGCTCGGCGGCCCACATCCTGAGGGAGGACCGTGTCCGACACGCCTTCGAGCGCGCCCCAGCACGACGATCAGACCGCACCCGACGCCGGTCTCGGCGGGGCGCCGGACACCGTCTACGACGCGAGCGCGATCACGGTCCTCGAGGGGCTGGAGGCCGTGCGCAAGCGGCCCGGCATGTATATCGGCTCGACCGGTGAGCGGGGCCTGCACCACCTCGTCTACGAGATCGTCGACAACGCGGTCGACGAGGCCCTCGCGGGCTTCGCCGACCAGGTGCAGGTGACGATCCTGCCCGACGGCGCGGTGCGGGTGCGCGACAACGGCCGCGGCATCCCCACCGACATCCACCCCGTCGAGGGGGTGTCGGCCGTCGAGCTCGTGCTCACGCAGCTGCACGCCGGCGGCAAGTTCGGTGGCGGCGGGTACAAGGTCTCCGGCGGGTTGCACGGCGTCGGCTCCTCGGTGGTCAACGCGCTCTCGACGCGCCTGGAGGCCGAGGTCCGCCAGAAGGGCCACGTCTTCCGGATGGCGTTCGACCACGGCGTGCCCGTCGCGCCGCTGGCGCGGGCCGAGGCGACCGACGAGACCGGCACGACGATCACCTTCTGGGCCAGCGACGACATCTTCGAGACCACCGACTACGACTTCGAGACCCTGCGGGCGCGCTTCCAGCAGATGGCGTTCCTCAACAAGGGTCTGACGATCAGCCTGACCGACGAGCGCGACAAGGCGGTCGCGGTCGCCGAGGACATGGCCGAGGAGGACGAGGAGACCGGCGCGGCGACGGCCGGCGGGTCTGCGGCGGAGGCGAGCCCGGCGACCGGGGCCGTCGAGGCGCGTGAGGGCGAGGTGGCCACCGACGGCGCCGGACGCCCGAAGGGGCGCACGGTCACCTACCGCTACGACGGTGGGCTCATCGACTACGTGCACCACATCAACGCCTCGAAGCGGGCCGAGGTCGTGCACCCCGAGGTCATCGACTTCGAGCTGGAGGACACCGACCGCGCCCTGTCGCTCGAGGTGGCGATGCAGTGGACGAACTCCTACAGCGAGTCGGTGCGCACCTACGCCAACACGATCAACACGCACGAGGGCGGCACTCACGAGGAGGGTTTCCGCACCGCGTTGACGAGCCTGATCAACCGCTTCGCGCGCGAGCAGAAGATGCTCAAGGAGAAGGACGACAACCTCACCGGCGACGACATCCGCGAGGGATTGACCGCGGTGATCTCCGTCAAGCTCGGCGAGCCGCAGTTCGAGGGGCAGACGAAGACCAAGCTCGGCAACTCCGAGGTGCGCGGCTTCGTGCAGTCGGCGATGCACGACCAGTTCGGCGACTGGCTCGAGCGTCACCCCGTCGAGGGCAAGGACATCGTCCGCAAGGCGGTCCAGGCGTCGGCGGCGCGGATGGCGGCCCGCAAGGCCCGCGAGGCGACGCGTCGCAAGGGGCTCATGGAGTCCAACAGCCTGCCCGGCAAGCTCAAGGACTGTCAGAGCAAGGACCCCTCGGTGTGCGAGGTCTACATCGTCGAGGGTGACTCCGCGGGCGGCTCGGCGACCCAGGGGCGCAACCCTTTCAATCAGGCGATCCTGCCGATCCGCGGCAAGATCCTCAACGTCGAGAAGGCCCGCATCGACAAGGTCCTGGCCAACACCGAGGTGCAGGCGCTCATCTCCGGCTTCGGCACCGGGGTCGGTGAGGACTTCGACATCGACAAGGCGCGCTATCACAAGATCGTGCTCATGGCCGACGCCGACGTCGACGGCATGCATATCCGTACGCTGCTGCTCACGCTGCTCTTCCGGTTCATGCGCCCGCTCATCGAGGCCGGCTTCGTCTATCTGGCGCAGCCGCCGCTCTACCGGTTGAAGTGGACGAACCACGAGCACGAGTTCGCCTTCAGCGACCGGCAGCGCGACGAGATGATCGCGGCGGGGTTGGCGCAGGGGTGGCGGCTGCCGAAGGACTCCCCGATCCAGCGCTACAAGGGTCTGGGTGAGATGAACTACCAGGAGCTGTGGGAGACCACGATGGACCCCGATCAGCGGGTCCTGCTGCAGGTCACCCTCGACGACGCGGCCGCCGCGGACGAGATCTTCGCGGTGCTCATGGGCGAGGACGTCGAGTCGCGCCGCAGCTTCATCCAGCGCAATGCCCGTGACGTGCAGTTCCTGGATGCGTGAGCCGCCGCATGCGCCCGCTTTCCCCCGCCGTGATCAGCGCAGAAGTCACTGAGAGGACGTCGTGACCGAGCAGCCCCCCTCGACGGTCGATCGGGTCGAGCCCGTCGACCTCAACACCGAGATGCAGCGCAGCTACATCGAATACGCGATGAGCGTCATCGTCAGCCGCGCCCTGCCGGACGTGCGCGACGGCCTCAAGCCGGTGCACCGGCGGATCGTCTACGCGATGTACGACGGCGGCTTCCGCCCCGACCGCGGCTACAACAAGTGCGCCCGCGTCGTCGGCGACGTCATGGCGCAATATCACCCGCACGGCGACTCGGCGATCTATGACGCCCTCGTGCGGCTCGTGCAGCCGTGGGCGATGCGTTATCCGCTCATCGACGGCCAGGGCAACTTCGGCTCCCCGGGCAACGACGGCGCGGCGGCGAGTCGATACACCGAGTGCAAGATGATGCCGCTGGCGATGGAGCTCGTGCGCGACATCCACGAGGAGACCGTCGACTTCAAGGACAACTACGACGGCAAGAACCAGGAGCCCGTCGTCCTGCCGGCGCGCTTCCCCAATCTGCTCGTCAACGGCTCGGCCGGGATCGCCGTCGGCATGGCCACGCAGATCCCGCCGCACAACCTGCGCGAGGTCGCCGACGCGGCGCAGTGGCTGCTGGAGCACCCCGAGGCCGGCAAGGAGGAGCTCCTCGAGGCGTGCCTGGCGCGGATCAAGGGCCCGGACTTCCCCACCCACGGCCTGATCATGGGCCGCAGCGGGATCGAGGACGCCTATCGCACCGGCCGCGGCTCGATCGTCATGCGCGCCCGCGTCGAGGTCGAGGAGATCCAGGGCCGCACCTGCCTGGTCGTCACCGAGCTGCCCTACCAGGTCAACCCGGACGCGCTCGCGCTGAAGATCGCCGAGCTCGCCAAGGACGGGCGCCTGGCCGGCATCGCCGACATCCGCGACGAGACCTCCGGGCGCACCGGTCAGCGGCTCGTCATCGTGCTGCGCCGCGACGCCGTCGCCAAGGTCGTGCTCAACAACCTGTACAAGCACACGCCGCTGCAGACCAGCTTCGGCGCCAACATGCTCGCGCTCGTCGACGGGGTGCCGCGCACGCTGCCGGTGTCGGCCTTCATCCGGCACTGGGTGACCCACCAGATCGACGTCATCGTGCGGCGCACGACCTACCGGCTGCGCAAGGCCCAGGAGCGCATCCACATCCTGCGCGGCTACCTCAAGGCCCTCGACGCACTCGATGAGGTCATCGCGTTGATCCGTCGCTCGCCGACGGTCGAGGAGGCCCGCATCGGCCTCATGGGCCTGCTGGACATCGACGAGTTGCAGGCGCAGGCGATCCTGGACATGCAGCTGCGGCGCCTGGCGGCGCTGGAGCGGCAGCGGATCGTCGAGGAGCACGACGAGTGGCAGCGTCGGATCGACGACTACACCGACATCCTGGCGACCCCGCAGCGGCAGCGCACGATCGTCTCCGAGGAGCTCGCCGAGATCGTCGAGCGCTTCGGCGACGACCGACGCACCGAGATCGTGCCCTTCGGTGGGGACGTCTCGATGGAGGACCTCATCCCCACCGAGCAGATCGTCGTGACGCTGACGCGCGGCGGCTACGCCAAGCGCACGCGGGTCGATGAATACCGCTCGCAGAAACGCGGCGGGAAGGGCGTGCGCGGGGCGACGCTGCGCGGCGACGACATCGTCGAGCACTTCTTCGTCACGACGACCCACCACTGGTTGCTCTTCTTCACCAACCTCGGCCGCGTCTACCGGGTCAAGGCCTACGAGCTGCCCGAGGGCGGCCGGGAGAGCAAGGGGCAACACGTCGCGAACCTGCTGGCCTTCCAGCCCGAGGAACGCATCGCCGCGGTGCTGGCGCTGTCGAACTACGACGTCAAGCCGTATCTCGTGCTGGCCACCCGCGCGGGGCTGGTGAAGAAGACGCGGCTGTCCGAATACGACTCGCCCCGCAGCGGCGGACTCATCGCGATCAACCTGCGCGACGGCGACGAGCTCGTGGGGGCGCGCGTGGCGGCCGGCGAGGACGACCTGCTGCTCGTCTCGCGCAAGGGTCAGTCGAGCCGGTTCCACGCCTCCGACGATGTGTTGCGCCCGATGGGCCGCGCGACCAGCGGGGTCACCGGGATGAAGTTCCGCGCCGGTGACGAGCTGCTCGCGATGGGCCTGGTGGCCCAGGACACCGACCCGGACGTCTTCGTCGTCTTCGAGAACGGCCTGGCCAAGCGGACCCCGGCCTCGGACTATCCCGTCAAGGGACGGGCCGGTCTGGGGGTGCGGGTCGCGGCGATGTCCGACCGCGGCGGCGACCTCGTCGGGGCGCTCATCGTCGGGGAGAACGACGAGGTCATGGTCGTGATGGAGAAGGGCAAGGTCGTCCGCTCGCGGGTCGACGAGCTGCGCCAGACCGGCCGCAACACCATGGGTGTGCAGTTCGCCAAGCCCGACCGCGGGGACGCGATCGTCGCGGTCGCCCGCAACGCCGAGGCCGCGCCGGAGGTCGCCACCGACGAGGAGGGTCAGGAGGTGGCCCAGGCCCTGGCGGCCGAGGTCGTGCAGGACGTCGCGGCGCAGCGGGAGGAGGGCCCCGCCGGGAGCGACGCGACCCGTGAGGCGAGCGACGGGCCGGCTGACGAGGCGGATCCCGGTGTCACCCAAGCATCCACATCGACATCGGAATCCGACGATCCCGGTGACGGTGGCGTACCGTCGACATGAGCAGAGGGCCTGGTGGGGGCGGTAACGTCCGCCACGAACGCGACGCGGCAGGTCCACACAGCAGCGGAGGTCCTCCCATGAGCACGACAGGCGGTAGTACGCGCACGACCGGTGCGCCGCGCCCAGAGCAGTCCCGCGCGGGCTCCGCACCCGCGGGCGCGCCGCGGGGGCGTCCTCGTCCGCAGGCGCGGCCGCAGGGGCGGACCAGCCCCACCGCGGCGCCCGGCGACGGCGAGCCCCGCAAGGCCAAGCTCACCGTCTCGCGCATCGACCCCTTCTCGGTGATGAAGATCAGCTTCCTGCTGTCGGTGGCCCTGGGGATCGCCGGTGTCGTCGTCGTCGCGGCGCTGTGGCTGATGCTCAACTCCATGGGCGTCTTCGCGACGATCAACGACACGTTCAACGAGCTGCAGTCCTCGACGCAGCCGGACCAGCGCTTCAGCGTGCTGGAGATCCTCGGCTTCGGGCGCGTGCTGTCGCTGTCGATCGTCTTCGGCGTCGTCGACGTCATCCTGATGACGGCGATCGCCACGATCACGGCGTTCATCTACAACATCTGCGCCGCGCTCGTCGGCGGCATGCAGGTCACGCTCACCGACGACTGAGCAGCCGCGGTCGGACCGCGCCGACGCCGCCCCGGGCCATCCCGGGGCGGCGTCGGCGTCCCTGCGCACCGGCGTCAGGTGACGGGCTTCGCAGCGGCTCAGCGGTTTTCGGCGATCGGCCGCACCGGGGCGCCGGGCGACCCCCGGGGTCGGGCGTTTACGGCGACTTCTCAGAGTTCGCGCCCGCTGTTCACTTTCCGTTAAGGTGGCGCACCTCCCTGCAGTAGGTCAGTCGTCCAGCTTCGCGGCGGTCGGGGGGCTGCCGCACGGAGAGCCCGCCATGTCGTTGTTGTCGCGTCCCCGTCCCGCCGTCGGGACCGTCCCCGCGCCCGGTCGGCTGGGCCGCGTGCGCGCCGCCTGGCGCCGCGAGGCCCAGGCCGATCGCCTACCGCCGTGGGTCGCCGACGTCGTGGCCTGGACCCCGATCGTCGGCACCGTCGCCCTGGCCGCGATCTATCTCGTGCGGCGCCAGACCTACTACTGGGTGCTGCGTGAGGATCACGCGGTGGAGTGGGCGCAGTTCGGGCTGCTGCTCTTCACCAGCGTCGTCGCCCTCGTCGCCGCCCGGCGGCTGTGGGGCCGGCAGCGGGTGCTGACGATCCTGCTGCTCGTGCTGGCCCTCGGGGCGTTCGGTCTCGCCGGGGAGGAGATCTCGTGGGCGCAGCGCGCCTTCGCGTTCGGCACCCCCGAGGGCCTGGCCGCCGTGAACCAGCAGGCCGAGGTCAACGTGCACAACGTGCAGATGAGCGGCCTGCGGCTGCAGAGCGTCTTCAAGCTCATCTCGTTCGTCCTCGCGGTCGCCGGGCTGGCGCTGGCGTGGCTGACCCGCGGCCCGTCCCCGCGGCTGCGCGGCCGCTTCTGGGAGGCGGCCGCCGTGCCGTCCTACACGATGGTGGGCTGCGCCACGATGGTCGCCTACTGGGTGATGGTCGTCGTCGCGCCGATCAACCCGGTCGACCGCTACCAGGAGTGGGCCGAGGTCAGCCTGTATGTCGCGCTCGCGGCCACGGTCGTCGCGATCGCCTCGCGCGCCGCCGACCTGGTCGGCTCGGGGCCCGTCGATCGGGGTCGTCCGACCCGGCTGCCCGTCGACCGGGTCATCGTGATCGCCCTCGTCGTCGTCACGGTGCTCACCGTCGTGCTCGCGGCCCTGACCGTCTACCACGGCATCATCCCGATGAACGCCCGCGAGAGCGTCGGCGCGTGAGCCGCGCTCCGGCGGCGCGGGGCCGATCGGCCCAGGCTCCTCGCCGGGGCGCTCCTGGGGCCGAGGGCGATTTCGTCTCGCCGACACGCGTGCGGTAACGTTGGCCACCGTGCCGGGCAGCGCCCGGACGATGGATCCGGGCCTATAGCTCAGACGGTTAGAGCGCTTCCCTGATAAGGAAGAGGCCACAGGTTCAAGTCCTGTTAGGCCCACCGGAGCCAGTGCGAGTCGGGGCGGTTCCCACCAGGGGACCGCCCCGAGCGCATGTCCGGACCAGGAGCACCGCGCTCCGCCACCCGCCGGATCGACGAAGGGGATCGACCATGAAGCGAGTCCTGCTCTTGGCCGCGGCCGCCGCCGGCGCCGCGATCGTCGGACGCCAGGTCCAGGCCCGGCGCGCCGAGGCAGACCTGTGGGCGCAGCTGACCGACGACGCTCCGGTCGCCACGACACGCCCCGCTCCGGCGGGGCAGGGCGACGCAATGCCCGTCCGTGCGTCACACTGAGGAGACCGACCGGCGCGCCGCGCCGATCACCAGGGGCCATGGCGCAATTGGTAGCGCACCTGCTTTGCAAGCAGGGGGTTAGGGGTTCGAGTCCCCTTGGCTCCACCAGAAGGTCGTTGTTCAAACCAACGACATCACCGGTTTGAGTTCCAGA